>NZ_JALNLQ010000004.1:0-566368 GCF_023337835.1 Lysinibacillus sp. Bpr_S20 | reverse complement strand
CTGTCGCTTCGCTTTCGCACAGATAAAACATTTGTTGCTGTCGCTTCGCTTTCGCACAGATAAAACATTTGTTGCTGTCGCTTCGCTTTCGCACAGAAAACATCCGCTGCGCTCCAATCAACTTTATAATACAATTTATCAAATGGCATCCCAAACTTTTGGTGATGAGTCTAATAAATTCATAAATTCTCCAGTACAATTGCTACTTACTTCATAACCGAATTAATCATTTTAGTAAAATTAAAACCATTTCGGTATAAATATGAGTAATCCGATTATAGCACTGAATATCGCAAATACAAGTACTGCGCCTGCTGCAAGATCTTTAGCCTGCTTTGCCAGAGGATGGATAGTTGGTGAAGCTAAATCTACTACTCGTTCAATTGCTGTATTTATCATTTCAAATACAAACATTAGTGCTATTAATAACAACACAATATACCACTCTAAACGTGATAAATCCGAAAAATAGCCAGCAATCAAAACTATTCCCGCACTTAGCAAGTGGGATATAAAATTTTGCTCAGTACAGGCTGTAAAAATTCCTTTAAAGGCATACCCAAAAGAGCGTACAAATTTGCGACCATTCATTTATTCTCGTCCTAAGCCGAAAGATTGTAAAATCTCATCCTGCTTACCGAACATGACCTTTTCATCTTCTGGCACCATATGATCATAGCCAAGTAGGTGTAAGAAACCATGGACCGCTAAAAAGCCTAATTCTCGCTCAAACGTATGTCCATATTCCTGTGCCTGTTCTTTTGTACGATCTGTTGAAATAATAATATCTCCTAACACACGAGGCATCCCCTCAAATGTTACTTCCATTTCTCCCTCACCTAATTCCTCGAGAGCAAACGAGATAACATCTGTTGGTTGATCCTTGTCACGATATTCTCGGTTTATTTCTTGAATCGTTTCATTTGTAACAAACGTCACTGACACTTCTGTTTCCGGCTCAATCTTCTCCTGTTGCGCAGCATGCTGTAAAAGCTTTTCAACAAGCTCCATATGCTCAGCAGCCACTTCATTTGTTTCATCTGTAAAATCAATTGTTAAAATCATAGATCGATCCTCCTACTTATCTGCCTTTGGATATTCAATTCGTGAGTGGAAAATTCCATTCAACGTTTCACAAAGTACTCGCTCTATACATTTTAACTCTTTTATTGAAATATCGCATTCATCAAACTGATTGTCTTGTACTCGATCATCAATAATTGCTCGTACCAACTTTTGAATTTTTTCTGCATTCGGTTCCTTCATCGATCGAACCGCTGCCTCAACGCTATCTGCAACACTAATAACTGCTGCTTCCTTCGTCTGTGGTTTCGGACCTGGATATCTATACGTTGTATCATCTAAACATTTTCCTTCTTCCTTCGCTTTAAAGTAGAAGTATTTTAATAGACTAGATCCGTGATGCTGCAAGGCAATATCGATAATTTCCTGTGGCATCTTATAGCGTTTTAGCATTTCAGCCCCATCAGTTGTATGCGCGATTATAATTTCCGCACTTTTTTCTGGAGGCAATGAATCATGTGGGTTAATACCAGACATTTGATTCTCGATGAAAAAGGCAGGCCGCTTCGTTTTGCCAATATCATGATAATAGCATCCTACACGCGCCAGTAATCCATCCGCTCCAATTTCCTCACACGCTGCCTCCGCTAAATTTGCCACCATTACACTATGATGATATGTTCCAGGAGCCTCCACTAGTAATTTTTTTAGTAATGGATGGTTTGGATTCGATAATTCAATTAAACGCACCGAAGACAATATACTAAATGCTGATTCAAAGAATGGTAATAGCCCCATAGTAAGAGCCCCTGATAATAAAGCCGATATCATTGCCGCTATAAAGTAAAACACTAGCTCTTGCATGCCATAGAAAGATTGTGTCATGAGTAAATAAAATGCGATAAACGCCATATTTACTAATCCTATAACCCCTACAGCCTGTAAAATATGCGAACGTTTTTCCATACTACGCAAGAAGAATAAGCTCGCAAAGCCGCCAAAAATTATATACAGTGTAATTTCCATCTGCATGACAGAGGAGTAACCCTCTTGAAAAATAACACCTGCAGATGCCGCTGTCATAACCGTAATTAGTACTGCAACACGATCATCCGCTAATAGCCGTGTAAGCAGTGTAGCCAAAGCTGTTGGGAAAAGGAAGGCAACCGTAACATCGAAACCACCTGAAACTAAGCTTATAAATTTCATCAACAGGATGGATAAACAATAAACAATTACTGTTACCAATAAGGCATTTCGTTTTTTATGCTCATCTATATCCCAACGTTCAAATAAAACAAACATGAACGTCATTTCCAGAAGGATTAAAATAATCAGCCCTGCAATCGGTTTCATCGATGCCTTATTACTCACCATACCAAGAAGCTCTAATTGACGAAACGCCTCATTATCAATAATTTGACCTTCCTGTACGATGACTTGCCCTTGAAGAATTCGAGTTGGTTCGACCGATTCCTTCGCTTGTGCTTTTCGAATTTTCGTTTGTTCTTCGTTTACGGTCTCATTTTCAATAATACTCGTCCGTCCTATTAAAACTATCGTATTAAATATTTTATCTGGATAGCCTCGTTGTCCACGAATTTTTGTCTCAAATTCATTTTGATCCGCAAATACATTTTCTGACCGAATGGATTTTTGTAAATAATCCTGAACAGATTTTGATAGTTGCGTACTTGTTCTTTTTAAATCTGCTTCACTTTGTAGTAATAAACCTTCTAGCTGCGAATCAGTAAAAATAATTGGCATTTGCTCTGAATCTATGGATTCAAACTTTTTGCGGAGCTGCCCTACTTGGTCGGCAATCGGAATAGGTTCTTTACTGCCCTCAACATCTGCCTTTACTTCAAGAACATAGTCAAATAAAGAAGTGACAATCGCAGCTCGCTGTTTAGCAACATCCGCAGAAAATTGATAAACTGGCGCGACCGCACTTACTGCTTTTTCTCGTTCCTGTTGCGTTTTATAAGTATCTTCTACAGTTTTCGTAGATCGTACTGTTTCAGGAGCTAGTTGTAATGGTTTAAAATCATATGTAACACCTTTAACATTGCCATACATAAAAGCAAATTGTAGAGCTCCTGTTAAGATGAGAACGACAATTAAAAAGTAGCGGAAGCCAATAAGTTCTGTAAATTTTTTTAATTGTTTCTCCATCTGGCACCTCCTCTATCTACCTACTATCATACCAATTCAACATACATTTTTCTCGATAAATGTATAAGAAAGCAAAAAAACAGCTATACAAATCGTACAGCTGTCACAAATTTTTCCATTTTCCAAGCATTTTCACGTTTGTTAAATTTTATATTGCTTGCATCTGTTGGTGCAAACTTCAAAGCCAGTTGCACCTGCCGCTTCACTTTCGGTGCAGAATTTGAAAAACCGTTGCACCTGCCGCTTCACTTTCGGTGCAGACTTCGAAACCCGTTGCACCTGCCGCTACGTTTCACTACGCTTTCGGTGCAAACTTTAAAACCCGTTGCACCTGTCGCTACGTTTCACTGCGCTTTCGGTGCAGACTTTAGAATTGCGCTCTGCGCAATTCTAAAGTTGCTGTTCTTCGTAGGCTTTGATGATTTTTGCTACGATTGGGTGACGTACTACATCGCCTTGCTCTAAAATTTGGAAGTGTATTGATTTTACATACTTTAGTGTACGTTCTGCTACGATTAACCCAGATTCCGTATTTTTAGGTAGGTCGATTTGTGTTTTGTCGCCTGTAATGACCATCTTTGAGCCAAAACCTAGTCGCGTTAAAAACATCTTCATTTGCTGATGCGTCGTATTTTGAGCCTCATCTAAAATAACAAAGGCGTCGTCTAATGTACGACCGCGCATATATGCCAATGGTGCAATTTCGATTGTTCCTCGTTCAATTAGTCTTTGCGTTTGTTCTGTCCCGTAAATATCGTTTAAAGCGTCATAAAGAGGGCGTAAATAAGGGTCTACCTTTTCCTTCAAATCCCCCGGAAGAAAGCCTAGAGACTCCCCTGCTTCTACTGCAGGGCGTGTTAAAATAATACGCTTAACGTGCCCATTTTTTAGCGCCTGTGTTGCCATGACTACCGCTAAATACGTTTTCCCAGTACCAGCTGGACCGATACCAAAAACAACGTCTTTATGACGGATTGCTTGTATGTATTCTCGTTGACCAATTGTTTTTGCACGAATAGGCTTCCCTTTTGTCGTGCGTGCTATTTCTTCATCATAAAGTTCTGCAAAATATTCAATTGTTCCTTTTTGTGTCATTTCAATAGCAGTTGCTACATCACGCTGATCAATATTAATTCCTTTACGAATGACCTTTAAAAGAGCTTGTAAAAGGAATGTTGCTTGTTCCTTTGCATCCTCTTCACCAGCAAGCTGAATCTGTTCACCACGTGTAATAATATGGACTTTTAGAGCTTCTTCGATTAATTTCATATTTGCATCGGAAATTCCGAGTAGCATAACCGCTTCGTTGGGATTATCCACTTGTAATACAGTTAAATGTTCTGACATAATCATTCTCCTTGTAGGCCTTGTATTGGACTGGCAATGTTTTCATTGACTAAAAATAGAACTTTCCCTTCAACTGTACCATTCCCCCACTTTACCTGTAAAAGGTTTTCTTTTTTAATAACCGTTTTCGCAGGTAATGAACGTAATACCTTTTCATGAAGTAATGGTATGAGCAATGAATCTATTTTAGATTCATCTAGCTCTACTTGCATTTTTTTAGTGTACTGCTCCTCAACAATTGAAACATATGGGTCGAGCCAGCTAGGTAAATCTTTCTTTTGCACATAGTCAACTTTTTCTTTGTCTTTGTCTTGATGAATGCCTTTCACTAATACACGCCATTGCTTCTGTTGTAGCGTTTCCATCGTTAGTTTTGTTGGAATTTTAAACGAGCATTCGAGCCAATAATCAGCGTAGACCTCTCCCTTTGCCCCAACAAAGACTTGATCTTCACCACTTTCAATTACGCCACTTACCAGAACATCACCCTCGTAAGCCGTATCGTTGACTGAAATTTTCCGTTCTCCATTTTGAATATTAAAGTGAGTAATTACACCACTTTTGGTTGCTACTAAATGCGTCGCTAGTTTTTCACTCGTTTGTTTAGTTTGTTTCGGAGACTCCTGAGGCCGTAAAGTTACACGTCCACCATACTTTTCAATATGCACCCACGAAAGATCTCGATGTCCTTCTAATAATTTCTGACGAATGACAGCATCTGAGGGTAGGTCCTTTTTAGAAATGGGTGTTTCTAATTGAAATGTATCTTCAAATGTCTTGCCAACACGTTCCTCTAATTCTGGCGTTGCCGCTTCAATATCAATACGCCAAATAATCTGTGCACAAAGCATTGGTATTAATATCATCAACGCTAAACCAAGCACAGTCCAAAGCTGCGCTCGAAAAACTTGAAGCTCATCTGCATAATAGACAGCCATTTTAAGTCGGTAACGACTACGTACACGGCGAATCTTTGGTAGATAATGCATCGTTGTTTCAAAAGCAACCTCTTGCTCACGAAAAACAATCCGCTTTAATGGCACATGTTGTGCATGCAATGCTTGAATAAAAGGATGAACATTTTCATGACGCTTTATACGTATGATAATTGGCCGATTATTCCACATTATCGCTCACACCCATATCCTTTGTGATTTTCATATGAATCTCCTGTAAATCTTCCACAGAAAGATGAAGCATTTCATCTTTTAGCGCATTAATTTCCACTGATTTTCCACGCACAGTAATATGATAATCCGCATATATAAAAGAGCATGATGAAGCATCAGCATGTAGAAAACGATATGGGCCAATGATTTTTAATGTTTCATATTGTAATAATTCAAGTAGTGGCGTTAATTGAAATAGTTTTCTCATAAAAAATGCCTCCTTCTTCGGCAATATATGCATCGAAAAAGGAGGACATGCTAGTTATTTTCTTTTTGCTTTTGGAGGACCCAAAACTTCTGCCATTACAACAGCTTGCATGATTGATTTTTTTGATTTTGGTAATTGAAAAGCCGATTGCGATTCAGCCACTTCCGCAACTTTTTTCCCAGCTGCCAAACGGCCAATACTTTCTCTATTCGAAGTACGACCCATCTTCTCAGTCGGTACTAAAGAGGGAGCTACATAGCTCGGTGTTTTTTCAATTACTGTTTTTTCGACATTTTTTTTCGGCTCTTCGAATTGGGGCTGTTCATTTTCCCATTCACCTAAAAATCCACGTGCAAAATCCTCAAAACTCTGTGGTTTAGATTGTTGCTGTTGCGTCACCTCCGCTTTTTTTATAACAGGAGGCTCCACTTGTGAATCCTTGTTAAAAGGAGGCATCGGTTTTTGTTCTTTCTTTTTTGATTTACCGAAAATAGAGCTGACTATGGCAATTATCACAAATATAATTAATTGTTCCATTTATTAGTACCGCTCCTTTCAGTTTTTTATTGGTTAGATTCATTAGTTTCTGATTTATCTGAGCCTACTTTAGAAATGGAGTCTCGCATCGCTGTATCTGCTTGAATGTTGCGGTAGTTCATGTAATCCATAATACCAAGATTTCCAGAACGTAGAGCTTCTGCCATCGCCTGTGGAACTTCAGCCTCTGCTTCCACTACTTTTGCCTTCATCTCTTGTACGCGTGCAATCATTTCTTGTTCGTTCGCTACAGCCATTGCACGACGTTCTTCAGCCTTCGCTTGGGCAATGTTTTTATCAGCCTGCGCTTGTTCAATTTGTAATTCAGCACCGATGTTTTTGCCGATATCAACGTCTGCAATATCGATCGATAAGATTTCAAATGCTGTACCAGAATCTAAGCCTTTTGCTAGGACAGTTTGAGAAATCATATCAGGATTTTCAAGAACTTCTGTATGACTAGAAGCGCTACCAATTGTAGAGACAATCCCCTCACCTACACGGGCAATAACTGTTTCTTCACCAGCACCGCCGACTAGACGCTCAATGTTTGCACGCACAGTAATACGTGCCTTCGCTTTAACTTCAATCCCGTTCATAGCAACACCAGCAATAAATGGTGTTTCAATAACTTTCGGGTTAACAGACATTTGTACTGCTTCTAATACATCACGACCAGCTAAGTCAATTGCTGCACAACGTTCAAATGTTAACTCAATGTTTGCACGGTGGGCTGCGATTAACGCATTGACAACACGGTCCACATTACCACCTGCTAAATAGTGACTTTCTAGTTGATTGATCGTAACAGGTAAACCTGCTTTATGTGCCTTGATTAATGGGTTAACAATTCGTGATGGCACTACACGACGTAAACGCATACCGATTAATGTGAAAATACTAACGCGGACACCTGCAGCAAGTGCAGAAATCCACAGCGCCACTGGTACAAAGGTAAAGAATACAGCGACTACAATGAATAATAAGACAAGCCCTGCAATTGGACCTATTAAAGCTAAATCAAATCCCATTGACTATTCCTCCATCTCTTTTTCTGTTTGTCTCACAACAATACGTGAGCCCTCTACTTTAATAATCTCTACATGTTTCTCAGCGTCAACATAACCACCTTCCGATACTACATCAATGCGTTCATTACCTAATAGCATTGTACCGGCTGGACGAAGTGGTGTAATCGTTGTACCCACTTTCCCAAGCAGCTCTGTACGATTCACGTTGGAGACATAGCCCTCGTCCGTCGTTGTCGCATCCATCAAGACTAGCTTGTTTAAAACATGCAATTTTTTACCGAAAAATTTCATCAGGATCACCATTCCTATTATCGCTACAACAAGCGCAATGAAAATCGCTATTATCATTTGCATCATGTTCGCACCTGCCAGTATCAGACTTAGTAATATTAGCACACCACCCAAAATACCAACAATACCTCCGGGGACAAAAAATTCCGCAATCACAAGCGCTAAGCCTACAATAAATAAAAGTAATGTTTCATAACCTGCTAAGCCTGCTACCATATGACCGAAGAAAAATAATCCAAGTGCTGTCAACCCCATTATACCTGGAACACCAAAACCTGGCGAATAAAGCTCAACTATAAGGCCCAAACTTGCAATCGACAATAAAATCGGAACGATAATCGGATTCGTAATAAAACGAGCAAGTTTTTCAGCAAAAGTAGGTTCAACTGGAACGATATCACTGCCATTTAATTGCGTTGCTTGTAAAAGTTCTTGGAAATTCGAAACAGTCCCATTAGAATAACCTACCTCTTCTGCCTCCGAAGCAGATAAAGTTAATAATTTCCCTTTTCCTGCTCGAAATTCTGGTAAATCTTCAGATGCATCAGCCATGGCTCGTGCATATTTCGGGTCGCGTTTTTCCTTCGATTCTGCAGCTGCTTCCATTTGCGCAACCCACGCACTATGAGCCTTTAAGTCTGCTGCATTTCCTGCTGAATCAATAACTGCAGCCGCCCCAATCGTTCCACTTGGCACCATATAGATTTCATCCGCATGTAAGGCTAAAAAAGCACCTGCAGAATGCGCATCTTTGTTAATATACGCAATCGTACGTATATCCGTTGCATCCATCAGCATAGCAATATCACCAGCTGCATTCACGAAACCGCCAGGCGTATGAATGTCTAAAATAATCGCCTCTGCATAGTTTTCTTCCGCCTCTTTAAAAGCTCGTTCTAAAAATGCGTGAAGTCCTCGTTCTACTTCATTATGAATAGGAATGTGGTAAACCTTACTACTCGCATAAGCTGACGTTAATGGAAACGCTAACAAAAATGTCATCCAAATAACTAATAAATAGCTGAGGATTCTCCATCTTCGCATCTTTTTCCCTCCCTTCTAACATGCTTCTCTCCTGTATATACGACTGACTATGCAAAAAGTTTCATAAATCCTAATAATTTTATTATTAGTGAATTATTAATGTGTGTGGCTTTAAAATATAGTTTGTACAATTATTATATAACATAAAAGCCGAATGCATCTCAGGGATCACATTCGGCTTCTCCAATATGTACGTAAATATGAGCTTAAAGTAAAATACCTGAAATTAATCGACATGATTAATTCCAGGTATATCTTTGTCTGCTCAGTGAATCATACAATTGCGTGTTATGAACGTAGGGATTTTTAATGGGAAATTAAATTACCACTTACGTTTACGTGCAGCTTCTGATTTCTTTTTACGTTTTACGCTAGGTTTTTCGTAGAACTCGCGCTTTCTAACTTCTTGAATTGTACCACTTTTTGATACAGTACGTTTGAAGCGGCGAAGAGCATCTTCAAGCGATTCGTTTTTGCGAACGACAGTTTTTGACATCTCTCTTTCCCTCCCTCCGAACACACGTCAATACACAAGTAGGCAAATAACCAACTGTTGTGTACTAAAGAATTATAACGTATTGTCTAAAAATGGTCAATAGAAAGTATGCGATTTAATCTGATGAATTTTTAACTTTCATGACTTAAGAATTTTCAGCTTGCTTTTGGACAACAATAAATAAACATCATTTCGTCCAAAATGGCTTTGAAACACCCTCTAGAGGCTTTGCACCAACGTTACTGCCGCTTTGCTTTCGCACAGCTGAATGGCCACAGGACGGGACGTTCTTTGCAGCGGGTTGTTGGACTCCTGCCGAAATAAGTTAAAAAGAAAAGGCTCAATAGGAGAATAAAATGAAAACATTTAAAAATAAATTAAACCCTCCCAAAATACTTGTTCTGGGCTTTGCCGTGATCATATTAATCGGAACATTTTTCTTAACGCTCCCCGTTGCAACAGTCGATGGTAAAGGTCTTTCATTTTTAAATGCTTTATTTACTGCTACCTCCGCCACCTGTGTAACAGGACTGGTTGTTGTAGACACCGGTGATACATTTTCGATATTTGGAGAGTTAGTTATTCTTTTTCTTATCCAAATTGGCGGATTAGGCTTTATGACGTTTGCAACGTTTTTATTTTTACTATTAGGTAAAAAGATTTCTTTAAAAGAAAGACTTTTGTTAAAAGAAGCATTTAATAATGTTACAATTGCTGGTCTCATTAAATTGGTTAAAAGGATATTATTATTTACGGTACTAATTGAATGTATAGGTGGCATCATTTTATCTATTCGTTTTTCGTTCGATATGCCTGTAGGTAAAGCCTTTTATTTCGGATTTTTCCATGCGATATCAAATTTTAATAATGCGGGTTTTGATGTAATGGGTGGTTTTAAGAGCTTAACAGAATATGTAGATGATCCTTTCGTCGTATTAACTATTTGTGCATTAATTACGATTGGAGGCTTAGGGTTTATTGTTATAAATGAACTATTTGAATACCGCAGAACGAAACGACTTTCTGTGCACTCAAAAATTGTTATAACTACAACGCTTATTTTAACAGTCGGCTCGACGCTTTTAATATTCTTATTTGAATATGGTAATAGTAAAACCCTTGGACCACTATCTGAATGGGGCAAAATTCTTGGTTCATTATACCAAGCAGTAACACCAAGAACTGCTGGCTCCAATACCCTCCCCATTAGTGATTTAACACATTCAACATTGTTTTTAATAATATGGCTAATGTTCATCGGAGGAGGTTCTGGATCAACAGCTGGAGGTATAAAAATAACGACTTTCGCTGTTTTAGTTGCTACGATGTGGTCCCAATTAAAAGGGAAAGAAGACGTTGTGCTTTTTAGACGTAGAATTGTACACGAAACAATATTAAAAGCTTTAACAGTTACAATGTGCGGGATGATAATTGTCGTAGTAGTTACCATTGTCTTAAGTTTTATTGAACAACGACATAGTTTTATGATGTATTTATTCGAGGCTACTTCCGCATTTGGAACCGCTGGACTTTCCATGGGGCTAACCCCCGAGCTATCAACTGGCGGCCGTATTCTTATCATTTTAACAATGTTTGTAGGGAGATTAGGCCCTTTAACAATTGCTTTTGCCATTACAAATCGTCGGAAAACAGGGGCTTACCGACATCCAAAAGGAAAGATTATGATTGGATAATACGATAAGGAGGGGGAATACAATGACGATCAAGCAATACGCTGTCATAGGTCTTGGTAGGTTTGGAGTAAGTGTAGCCCGCAGATTGTATGAAGCTGGACACGAGGTATTAGGAATCGATATTAACGAGGAAAGAGTCGAAGATGCCGAACCTTATGTTACACATGCCGTTATCGCTGATACAACAGAAGAAAAAGCACTTAACTCCATAGGGATAAGAAATTTCGATTGTGTCATTGTCGCTATAGGTATAGACATGCAATCCAGTATTTTAACTGTCTCCTTATTAAAGGAGCTAGGTATCAAAAAAATAATTGCGAAGGCTCTTGGTAAAAGACATGGACAAGTTTTAGATAAAGTCGGCGCAGAGTGGGTTATTTACCCTGAACGAGATATGGGGGAACGTGTAGCCAATCAGCTACTTTCACCAAATATGCTAAATTACATTGAATTGTCAAAAGAGTACAGTATAGAGGAAATTATGATTCCTTCTAAAATGGCTGGTCAAAACCTAAGGGATTTAGACATTCGAGCTCATTATAATGTAAGTGTTATTGCCATAGTTCGAGATGGCAATATTACCATTTTACCCTCACCAGATGAGATTATTAAGGAAAAGGATATTTTAGTTATGATTGGTCATAGAAAAGATCTTACTGTATTTTCAAATATTGAGTAGAAAATGAAAATAGGCTGTATCAAAAAGGTATTTTCCCCTTGAAACAGCCTGCACCTAAGATGTTCTTTTTAAAAGATTTTCTTGCTATCCCTATCGTCTTTTAAAATCTCTACAGCCTCTCTGAAACGTAGAGAATGGACAATTTCTCGTTCACGTAAAAATTTTAGGCTATCATTCAAATCAGTGTCATCAGATAAATCAATAATCCACTGATAGGTCGCTCGTGCTTTTTCTTCAGCTGCAATATCCTCATACAAATCAGCTATCGGATCCCCTTTAGCCTGAATATAAGTTGCTGTAAACGGTGCACCAGCCGCATTCTGATAAAATAATGCCCTGTCATGATTGACATAGTGTTCTCCAAGGCCTGCCTCTTTGATCATCTCTGGAGTGGCATCCTTCGTAAGTTTATAAACCATCGTAGCAATCATTTCTAAGTGAGAAAATTCCTCCGTTGCGATATCTGTTAACAAACCAACCACTTTATCGGGAATCGTATAGCGCTGATTCATATACCGAAGTGCTGCTGCTAATTCTCCATCTGCACCACCATACTGCTCAATTAAATACTTAGCAAGCATAGGGTTACATGTACTCACCCTTACTGGATACTGGAGCTTTTTTTCATAATACCACAAAAATAATTCCTCCTAGTTACTCATAATCAATTATGCCTAGGCATAATTGCGTCCAGAATCGGCTTCGTTCCGGGGCAAAAAACCTCTTTCTGCGGCTATTTTGACGCCCGTTGAAAAGCAACTTAAGTTAGACTTGCCATGGCCAAGGTGTATCCACCCAATTAAAAGGATAATTTGAATAACTTCTCCCAAAATTCATAAGTGGTCCAAATTTCTGCTCAAATTCAACCTTTAGTCGCATACTTATTTCAGTGTTTTGATTAAATTGTTGAATGGCATCATAATCGTGAGGATGAGTGTCTAAATAAAGATTTAATTCCACTATTACAAAATCAATGGCTTGTATTTCTTCAAGCAGCTTATAAAATTCTGGTGGCATTTCTTTACTCATTCTTCACCCCTCCTTCTTTGGGATTTGGATAAGGACTAAATAATTGCGGCCATAATGTGCCAGATCTGAGAGCTTCTTGAGGGGTTTGAAATTGCGGTAGCCCAGGCGGTTGAAAACTCATATATAATTGGGGCGGTGTAGCAAAACTTTTAACCCTTATTGGTGGACAAGGATCGAATGGGCTAACAAAAGGCTTCCAATATTTATATTGCGTAAACATTGTATCCTCCCTTCTGTAATCAATTACATCAGTGGAGTATATGAGGTAGATAAATTTTTTATTCAGAACAGTGTTACGATCTGGAGGAAGTCACATAACCAGAGGCTCCGCTGCAAATCTATAGAACACAAAAAAGTAGCTCGCATTTTTAAAAACGCGAGCTGTGTGTTGTAGCTATTCATTTGAACCGTATTATCTTTAAAAAGTTACCCCAAGAAAATATCCTATAGAAATAAAAATAATGACCCATGTCAACGATCCAAAACAAGCGAAAGCAAGATACGTCCTAAACTTCATCTGAGTTATGCCAGACATGTAACTTGTTACATGTCTAATACCCGGGACATAATACCCTATAATTATTGTCCATGGCCCAAAACGATGAAACCATCGCTCAACCTTAGTAAATCGTTTATTATTGAGACCAATCCATTTTCCATACTTTAATATTATGGGTTTCCCTAATTTATTTCCCATAGCATAGCTAATTATCATTCCAATAGTTGAGCCAAGAAAGCTAAAGAAAATACTCAATACATAGTTCAAATGCCCCTCATGACACATAAATCCCACAAACGTCATCAAGATCTCATCGGGAATGGGTAAGCCTATAATCCCTAAAGACAAGAGTAAAAATATAGCAAGATATCCATACTGACCAATAAAACTGCTTATGAATTCCACGAAAAGTTTCTCCTTTGTTAATTCGTTACCTTTATCATCAAATATCATATATTCCCCCATTTTTCGCTTAAAAACACTGGAATGATTATTATAAACGAAGAGGAAATTAAGATTAAAAAATAGTAGTTTACGAATAATCAATTCGTTACATCTACCCATTCAATCCTAAAATAATCTATGTTATCGATGTTACTAATTTATGTAATAATTTGATGCACATCTATACACTAATCTTATACAGACAACAATAATCGGTCCAATAATCACATAAGAACTTTTTTAGAAAGTATAGATTTTTACTTATCACCATAAAAATTATGATATTCCACCCAATACTTTTTTGCAATTACTCTTCATCATACATCATCTACTATGAGTTAAAAAGAGCGATAACAAATACAATAAATTATTAGGTTACATAATTGATTTAAATCAATAGGAAATTTATCAACTTGCTCAAATATTAAATTTGGGAATTAAAGCAGCTTTAAAATATGATTATTTAAGATACGGATTCATTTTAACGTGAAATTAAGATGAATTTCACGAAATGTATATTTTCTATCAATAGACTTCCAAAAAATACAAAAGTGAAAATAAAATGGGGCTAGTCCATAAGGAACAGCCCCGTAACATTTGCTATACATATTTAAAAGGGATGGATCACTATGGGTGCTCCCTTTTCTATGAATTAAATCATACTAAAAAGCGATAGCTTTATTTTTAACTACCGCTTTTACACATATGAAAAACGAGCTCTCAAACGATAGTTTTTTATTACCGATTGACAACAGTCTTTACGCTGGATTTTTCAAATTTCTCCAATCGATTATGCATCTATCTTTATAAAATAGGCAAAACAATTTGAAACTGAATCATTTCTGCTTCTTTTTTCACTTTTATCTCACCATTCATTGCATTAATAATCGTTTTTGATATATACAGTCCTAATCCTAGATGTCCCTTTTCGTTTACTTCTTCTTCTGTATAAAACCTTTCAAATATATTGTTTAAATTGTGATTATCTAGTTTTGCACCATCATTTTTAATCACTATTACAAATTGATCATTTCTAATTTCTACAGAAATGGAAAAATATTTTTCATAATAACGAAAAGCATTGCTCGTAAGATTTTGTAAGGCTCTATCAAATTGATAAATATCAATCCATATATTATGTTTATCACTATCGGGAACAGCATTAACAAACTCTGAAGTTACACCTTTCATCGCACATTCCACTTCCATGTCGCTTAGAAAATCAACAGACCAACTATAACAGTTCACTTTTTGCGATGACAAAGATAAGGTATCTGGTGTTTCATAGCTCATACTTAAATGATTTGATAGTTTGGTTAATACGGCCACTTTGTTTTCGATTACTTTTAAATATTGTTGTTCTTCTTCTGGAGTAGAAACAATTCCATCTTGCAATGCTTCTATATAAGCCGAGATAGAAGCAAGCGGTGTTTTTAAATCATGTGAAATACTATCGATAAAGTTTTTGCGAGTCATTTCAAATTGCTCTTGCTGTTTCTGCTGTTCGTATAATGTACTTCTCATAGAATCAAAAACTGAAATAAAATCTCCCATTTCATCATTTGACCTATGTTCTATTTTTCGTGATAAATCACCAGCAGAAATAAACCTTGCTTCACTGCTTAAATATTTGATGGGTTTGATGATTTTCTTTTTTACATACAGTATCGTATAAATCGAGAGTAGCACAAAAGGGGGTGCAATGATTAAAAGATAAATCCACAAAACCTTTGCTTCCATGATGAGTGAAAAAATAAGCAACAAGAATAGGAAGAAAACGCAACAAATATGTATTAAGTCACGAACAATCGTTTTTTTCATAGCAAGACTCCATCGAAACGATACCCAATACCTCGTATCGTAGTAATCTCATGTCCTTGTCCTAATTTTTCTCTAATTTTCTGAACGTGAATCGTCACTGTGTTCATATCCCCGTATTCGTTAATACCCCAAACATTGTCATATATCTGGGTTTTACTAAAAACTTGTTTTGGGTGTTGAAGAAGAAACACAAATAAATCAAATTCTTTTGCTGTAAAGTTCAATTGGCTATTATTATGACTGATTTCTCTGGAGTTTACATCAATGCGAAATTGGTTGTATTTTAAAATCTGCTTGTCGATAGTACTTCTTGAATAATTGTCTATTCTTCTGAATATAGCTTCTATTCGTGCAACTAATTCTTTCATCGAAAAGGGTTTTATCATGTAATCATCTGCACCTATTTTAAGTCCAAGAATACGATCTAACTCTGTTTCTTTGGCACTTATAATAATGACTGGTAATGTTGATTTCATCCGCACTTGACGTAGAATTTCTAATCCATCTTTTTCTGGCAACATAATATCCAATAAAATCATATCTGGCTTAAACATATCAAATGCGGTTAATGCTTTCCCACCGTTCAATGAAAGTTCTACATCGTACTGTTCTAGCAAAAGATATTTTTTAATCATGCTTGCTAAATCATATTCATCTTCAATGATTAATATTTTTTTCTTGCCCATACCTAATCTCCTTTCGCTTGACCTTCACTTGTAAAATATAACAATGGCTATTAATGACATTATAATAGTAAATCCATGTTACACGATACATTGCTCTAACAATTTCTTTTGATAAATACCCACAAGATGATCAGAAAAGATGACTATTATCAATGTATCATCAGCGAATATCCCGTCTAAGAAATACATAAGCAGAAGTACATTCCAATGAAATTACCCATATAAGTTGAATTGTCACACCTAGCCCTAATGCTAAAAAAGTTTTTTGCTCCGGTATCAAGAACAGATTCATTCCAGCAAGATCGGGAAGATATTTCGCCACCTCTGTAACAGCCAACAACATTTGACTTCCTCCGATAATCATAGGGAATAAAACAGCAATCGGTACAATTAAGGACTTGGTAATAATCGATAAACTAGCAGAGATACACCCTAATACGATCCAGCTGATGATTGCTAGAGAAACAGCCGTTATAAATTTCGTTACTACATCATTGGCAAATACATATTGGTATTTAGCTATGATCACGATGAAGCATAATATACTAGAAAGTATGCCGGCGATTATAGTACTGGATACAACAACTAATTTCTTTGTCAGAAACAATCTCATTCGTGAGGGAACGGTAAGCAGCGTCGTTCTAAGAGAAGAATGCGTATATTCCTGGCCTAAAAAACCAGCCATTGCTACCACAATCCCTGCTTGCCCTAAATATAGAAATCGCAAACAGAGAGCCACGACATCTTCCTCTTGAAGTTTTATCCCACCAAAATTGTTTTCACTAAATAATAAAGCGACAGGAGGTAATAAAATAGCTCCAATCATACCCCAGATACACCAGTGATAGGAAAAGAATCTTGCCCATTCACTACGAAGTGCGGATTTCCACATTAGTAAGCACCTCCAACATCTCGGCGAACAAATGAATACATAGCACCAAGTAACAAAAGAATTGTCCATGCACCTAATATGAAGCCACCTTTAATGGGGTCATGTGATAAAGTGTTCGTAGGGGATGCCATAAGTAATTCACCCGCAGTAACTGGAAGATATTCTCCTAGGCTCCATTTTGAAGCTACATAATGAGCTAAACCGTATATTTGAGGAATGAGGAAAATGAAAGGAACAATGGCATTGCGACTTAGCATTCCAATCGAAAACGCAAGCAGTGTTAATAACATCCAAGTTAAAATTGAGTAAGCAATAAACGCCCATGTGATCGGACTTAAAGTGAATGGATTTAATCCTAGCGCTCCTAGCTTAGCATGAGTAACCATAATAGTGAGATAGATAGATAAAAATGAAATAATCGTAATGCTCGTTAATATAGCGATTAATTTTGCCATAAAAACGCTTATACGGTGGCTACAGCATAATAATGTTACACGTAAATTATGATTGCGATATTCGCTTGCTCCAATAAGACCTCCTAAAACAACCATTGGAAGTAATCCAAAGGGCACAATGTCATCAAATCCAAGATACTCTAAAGGTGGTATTGCTTGTACTAAGTCAGGGTGTGTTGCAGGAGACGCATCTAATCCTATTTTAACTAGCTCGCTAGCACTCATCATCGCCAAAAGTGGTTGTACAATAACAACTAAACCAAGAACCATCCACCATGATTTACGTGCAACTATTTTAAAAAATTCGACCTTGACTATACAAACAAAATTATTCATGATCATCACCGTCACTTGTAAGGGATAAAAATACATCTTCTAATGATGCAAGATTTTTCATGACAGCGGGCAGGTCACCGCTGGCTACAATTTGTCCATGTTGAATGACAATCACATCGTCTGCAATTTCTTCAATTTCGGCAAGAAAATGAGAAGATAGCAAAATCGTTTTCCCTAGATTGGCTTGGTTACGGATAAACTTACGAAACCAGCGCATACCCCTGGGGTCCAGTCCATTGGTTGGTTCATCAAGTACAAGATATTGGGGGTCGCCCAAAAGTGCACTTGCTAGTCCAAGCCGTTGTCCTTCGCCCAATGATAGTGTTCCTAATTTTGAACCTCTTTTTTCAAATAATCCTGTTTCGTGTAAAACTTCTTCCACACGATTTTGCGCGATTTGATTACTCTGCGCTACTATACGAAGATGAGTTTTTACTTTTCTGGATGGCACTCCTCCAACCCCATCAAATACAGCTCCTACGGTTTGTAATGGTTTATCAAAACTTTTATATTCTTTGCTTGCAAAGGTTGCGATACCCGATGAGGGATAGTCCAGTCCAAGAAGAATCCGCATAGTAGAACTTTTCCCTGCACCATTCGGACCAAGAAAAGCTGTTATTCTTCCTTGCTTTGCTTCAAATGAAATACCTTTTAATATATCTTTACCTTGATGTTTTTTACACAGATTATTTATGATTATACTTTTTGACATATCTTTCAATTGAATTCCTCCTGATCATAATGTTTATTGTGGATTCCATATGATAAAGGTATCAAACTAAAATAAACGCTCAATATAGCTAAAATAAATTTTTGATAAAGTGAATAAAGCCCTTAAAGAAGCCATAGAAGCAAAAATAAATGAGGGTTCGAATGAAATGCTATTTTGGGATTCTAACGAACTTAAACGCCGAACATGTATGGATTGGAATAGCATTTAACATAACTTTTTTCATGATAAAGATTTTCCAAAAGTGAAGATTGGGGTTAAAGGAGAAAGTATAAGGTCGAAGTAAAAAACCAGCTACTCACTAGAGACCTGTTTTCTTTTGACCATAATAAAAAGCAACCACATTTTTGCAGCTGCTTGATTATTTATATATTAATTATTAAGAGCAAAAAATAATTGATTAAGTTTCAAATTTAAAAGATTCATGCTTACTCCCCCAATGAATTTCAGCATTTCAACGGTAGGACATTGCATTGAGACATTAATTTAATAATAGCATTTTAGACCACCTATCATGTGTATGGTCTTTATAATAATTTCCGATTTCACTCTGAAATAATCTAATTAGACTATTTTATCTAATTTAGGCTAATTAGATTCTTTTGTCTAAACTATATGTTTTGTTCATAAAAATTATTTTATACATAGTAACTCTCCGTATCAGATTCTTTCGAGTTCGTTTGCACCTTCCCACTGTTAATAGCACTCTAAATTCTCCTGTTATGAAGCAATTAGAAACCTATAAAAAATGGTGTAAGCAAAAATTGTTGTTGTATGGCCTAAAACTGATGGATGAAGATGAATACGAAAATGATGATACATTTGTTTTTATCTCACATTTGTCAGGGAAGCCTAAAGCACCGAACAATACAGCTAAAATCAAGTATAAGATTATTCAAAGGACCAGGCTTCCTAAAATAATTTTACATGATTTAAGACATACGTAATGTACTATTTTATTGTATCGTGGACTGAATGTGAAGGTCATAGCAGAACGTTTAGGAAACACGCATAAAAGGATTTACGAAATATATGGTCATGCTCTGAAGGAATTGGAGGAGGCATTTAGTCAAAGTTTAAACGAATTTGGGCCTAAAAATGAGGCTGTTCATAAAGAACAGCCCCGTAATACTTACTATATAAGGATTTTCATTACTATTAATAATTAGAATCTGCGATTAATCCATTCATAATAGCTACACCAGAGCTTGCGCCAATACGAGTTGCGCCAGCTTCAATCATCATTTTCATATCCTCTAAGCTTCGTACACCGCCAGAAGCTTTTACACCTAGATCTGGGCCTACTGTTTTACGCATTAAGGCAATATCTTCTGCTGTTGCGCCACCAGTAGAAAAGCCAGTTGATGTTTTCACATAGTCAGCACCAGCTGCCACAGCTAGCTCACATGCTTTTACTTTTTCTTCTTCAGTTAGAAGGCAAGTTTCTATAATTACTTTTACAAGAGCACTGCCTTTTGCCGCTTCTACAACTGCAGCAATATCTGCTTGCACAAGGTCATAGTTTTTATCTTTTAATGCACCGATATTTATAACCATGTCTACCTCTTTAGCACCATTAGCAATCGCATCTTTCGCCTCGAATGCTTTCACAGCCGGCGTGTTAGCACCTAATGGAAAGCCAATTACAGTACACACTAAAACTTCTGTGCCTTGTAAAAGCTCACTACTATAATTTACCCAAGTTGGATTTACACAAACAGAAGCAAAGTTAAATTGTTTTGCCTCAGCACACAGTTTTTCGATTTGCTCTTTTGTAGCTTCAGCTTTTAATAATGTGTGATCAATCATACGCGCGAAATTTTGTTCCATTTTATTAGACGCTCCTTCTATCAACAAGTTGTACGTACCTCTTTTGGCATCATAACATTTTTTAACGTTTCCGTCTAATTTTGAATGAAAGTAGATGAATTCAAATTATTTTAAAAAAATAGAGCAAAACACCGCTCAAATTTGAACGGTGTTTCTATTCATAGGTACTTTATCTTTATTTTACAGTTTCCAATACTCGAACGAATTGTCCTTTAGAGTGAGGATATCCGGCTTGCGTAATTTTCACCTTCACAAGTTGTCCGATAAGACTTTCAGGACCTTCAAAGACTACTTTTAAGTAATTATCTGTATAACCTGTTAATAGTCCTTCCTCATCGCTTCCATCATGCACGAATTCTTCAGGAATTACCTCTAGCACTTGATCTTCAAAGCGAGAAGCATATTCCTTTGCTAATTGGTCATTTAAAGCGATTAATCGGTGAACACGTTCGTTTTTAATGTCCTCGTCAATTTGGTCTTCCATGCGTGCAGCTGGTGTTCCTGTACGTGGAGAGAACGGGAATACGTGTAATTCAGAAAACTTGTGATCACGAATAAAGTTATATGTTTCCATGAACTCTTCCTCAGTTTCTCCTGGGAAACCGACGATTACGTCAGAAGTGACAGCCAGGTCTGGTAAAGCTTCATGTAGTTTAGTTAAGCGTTCACCGAAGAACTCCATTGTATATTTACGACGCATACGTTTTAAAACTGTATCAGAGCCAGATTGGATTGGAATGTGTAAATGGTTTACAACGATATTGGATTCGCGTAAAACTTCAATCACTTCATCTGTTAATTGACTTGCCTCAATTGAAGAAATACGAAGACGTTTTAAGCCTTTTACATTCGCCTCTAGATCACGTAGTAGCTGAGCTAAATTGTAATCTTTTAAGTCTTGTCCATAGCCACCTGTATGAATACCCGTTAGAACAATTTCAAGATACCCCGCATCTACAAGTTGTTGGGCTTGGTTCAATACTTCTTGGGGATCTCGAGAGCGCATTAACCCACGTGCCCATGGAATAATACAAAACGTACAGAAGTTATTACAGCCTTCTTGTATTTTTAAAGATGCGCGTGTACGGTCTGTAAATGCAGGCACGTCCAATTCCTCATACACACGATTTTTCATAATGTTGCGTACAGCATTAATTGGTTGGCGTTCAGTAAGATATTGGTCTATGTAGCCAAGTAATTTTGTACGATCCTGTGTACCTACCACAATGTCAACGCCAGGAATCGCCATAATTTCTGCAGGAGATGTTTGAGCGTAACATCCTGTAACACAAATGACCGCGTCTGGGTTTTGACGAATAGCTCGACGGATCACTTGACGTGATTTTTTATCCCCTGTATTTGTTACAGTACATGTATTAATGACATAAACGTCTGCTTGACGATCAAACTCCGTACGTTCATAGCCTTCTTCTTTAAATAGTTGCCAAATTGCTTCTGTTTCATAATGATTTACTTTACAACCTAGAGTATGGAAACTCACGATTTTCGGTCGCTCGTTACTCATAATATATATCATCCTTTCAAGAGTACACTACCATAAATTAAATTATCAACGTGTCTAATAATAGCACAAATAAAGATAATGAGCCTAGCTTTTTGGTTAGTCTTATTTTTTTGTATAAAAATAGGTACCGTAATATTGAGTACCTTCTTGTTAATAGGCTGTTCCACTAAAACCAAAAACGGCCATTTTATCATTCAGTCATGCGTGTTGTTATTATTGTTGCTGTCGCTTCGCTTTCGCACAGATAAAACCTTGTTGCTGTCGCTTCGCTTTCGCACAGATAAAATCGTGTTGCTGTCGCCTCGCTTTCGCTCATATAAAACTGTGTTACTGTCGCTACCAAAATAATTGCTGAAAAAGGTTAAATCATTTGAGATATTAAAATATGTAGAGTCAATTGCTATGAATATCTTAATGAATGAATCGTTTTTTAATTCCCCCTAGTTCCTCCCAATACCCCTTGTAAAAAATCTATTCTGTTAGTTATTAAATTGCAAAAAGGCAGTTAAAAATTAGATTCAACTGCCTAGTCAAATATAGGATTTTTATCAGTGCCCATTAAATACTACATGTGTATTTTCGTTTTTGCAGAAAAATGCCTTTTTATTTGTCTTGCTTCTCTTAAAACTATAGTTATTACGTACTCATAGGAGGAGTAAGCCCTAAAAGATTAGGAGTTATTACATTAGTGCCAGCTCCAAGGCGGACTTGTTGAACTTGCAGTACTTTTACAGTAAGCTCTAGCACGATTTTTTCACGCAATGTGCTGAAAGTACCTTCTGGTGCTGCCATTTTTGGTGAGAAATCAAGTTCAAAGAAATTTGCAGCTACTAACTCGCCAAATGGTTGTTCATTGTATTTAACGAGATTTTGGAAGAAAGCTTTATCCAATCTAGCATCCATTTGCGTTTTTTCATTAAGGAAGTTCGCTTCGGCAAACTCGGAAATTCCTAAGATCGGAGTAGAACCTCCAATTGTTTGTGGGAAAGTAAGGTCTGTAAAACCAGAAAATGGAACATCGGCAATTCTATCACGGAGTGCCCCATTACATGCTGATGAAGCATATTCTATATTTTTGCGAATATGTCCCGCTACAAATAATTTTGCTCTTGTTACTCTAAAAAAGTCAGTGCCATCAATACGTGCAAAAGCAACCGGTACCAGTTTCACTTGATTTAGGAAGACATTTTTTTTCACTCTTTTGATTTCAGTTGCTGCAGGAGTAAGAGTTATATCTGACTCTACAACTATTTGAAGTGTTGGTTCTGCAAGGACAACTGGAACTTTAATAGTTGGAGTCGTTACCGGTGTAACGACAACTGGTGTAGCCTCACTATTTAATGGTATTTGTTCAGTTGATGCTACTGGACAAGGCTCCTTATGATTGACATGAGTATCTAATTGATTATCTAATTGTTCACTCAAAAAAAATCCCTCTTTTCATTTTTTTTATGAGTAATCTCATATCGCTAGAATATGTAGCCATTTAACCTATTCATGGACGTATATACTGGTTTTTATGTTTTTTGTGCGAAAACGCAGTTTTTAACGTAGCGACAGCAACATGATGTTTTTTGTGCGAAAGCGCAGCGACAGCAACATGATGTTGGACACTCAGTCGTGTGTTTTTATTGCTGTCGCATTCGCACAATTGCTACAGGACGTGGCGTTCTTAGACTGAATTCCTTTTCAACGGATGTTTGTACACCCACTGAAAAGTAACCTAAAACACCGCATTCATCTCACCACCTTTAGAGGTGAGAGACTTCTGTACCCGTGCTTCGCTTTCGATACAAAAAGTTAAAAAGAGATTTTTGAGCAGAGAGATAAGTTTCAAGTATCCTCTAGATCCTTGGCACTCGAATTTTCTGTGCTTGTAGCATATGAATGACTAATTCTACTACTATATTTTGGCACATTTGATTTGTTTGATTTAATGACTCATTTTGTGCAGGAACTACATCCCCAGTGTGAGATGCAGTATATTCAATACTCTGATGAATATAACCTTCAATAGATAAATTCCCCTTCAATGCTGAACATGTCCCATTACCTAATGATTGAGAAAACTGATTAGGAACGAATCTGCAATCGGTTAATACTACCTCATTTGAGATATCTTTAACTCCCGCAATTCCTTCTTCAAATTCGATATTCTCTTCAAGGCATATTTCTATTTTATATTCCCCTACTACAACTGGAGCTCTAATGTGTATAAAGTCATCGGAACTGTAAGAGTGATTATTCGTTTCTCCTTGTTTAATTGATCGTGTGTTATGTAAGGGAGTTCCAACTAATTTAGATGGATAACTCTTCCGATTATTCTTATCATAAGTATTAGTTCTCATTAAAAATATAATTTCATTAAATTTAGAGCTCACCAAACGACATTCAGGCAATTCAGGATAATCTGTTGTAGTATGAAATAGCTTGGTTTCAAATTGAGGAGTAAGATGATTGTCTAGATCAAGAAAATCAAATGTATTTTTAACAATCTCACCACATATCGGAGCATGAAGAAAATCATCAATTTCCACGTGAGTAGAAATTTGAATTTTATTTGTTCTAGAACATACTGTTCCTTGCACTGACCCAGTAGATGCACTTTCCGGACCTGTAGGGGTGATTTCCTTAAACTCTTCTGTATCAATAGGACTCATAATTTTATCATCCCTATTGTATTTAGAAGAACTTAAAAATTCACGATTAGAGTCTAGATGAGATGCAAAATCCTGTTCTTCCACAAGATTGGTTCCTTCTACCTCGTTTATATCAAGCAGGTCATTCATTTCATCTTCAACATCAATTTCAGAAGGGATAAGTAGCTCACAATTGGACCCTAGATGCGATACAAGTTCTTGTTCCTCTGCAGGATCGGTTTCATCCGTCTCTTCTATATCAAAGAGATTATTCTTTTCATCTTCAACATCCATTTCAGCAGGGATCAGTAACCCACAATCGGAGTCTAGATACGCTACAAGTTCCTGTTCCTCTACAGAATTGGTTTCATCCGCCTCTTCTATATCAAGGAGTTCATTTATTTCATCCTCAGCATCAACTTCAGAAGAAAAGAGTATCTCACGATTGGGATCTAGATGCGCTGCAGTAGTTTCATCTTCTTTTTCTTTAGTCAGGAGGTTATTACAATAGGCAAAAACTTTTTGCTTGGAACTTATTTCTTTCATCTCTCTATAATTAATCCATGGAGTTTTCATTCGTTCACTCCCAAATAATGTTTTGACAAAAAAGTGTAACAGTCAATCCGTAAAAATTCTTACGCTTTTTTCCAGTCAAGAAGTCTTTTTGATCGATTTATTTTTTGTGATAAGATTTTATGAATTCTTCTAGAGAGACTTATACATAGTCTGTTTTCTTCAGGGAAAACTCACGAAGTAACCCGTTTTTCATTTTTTATTTCTTCCACTTACCTTGATGATTAGATTGGTAAAAAAACAGCGATTTCCTTCCCCTTCTCCAATATCTGCCGAAAGTTGTGGATGACTTTTGTTAACACGTCTACTATGTAAATAAGTTGATTGGAGTGTAGACTGGGCGACTCCTTGGGGATCAGCGACAGGGGACTAAGGCTAAAACCATCACAGCCTATGATAACGCATTCGTGACCAACATCGGTGCTGTTGCTGTCGCTGCGCTTTCGCACAGACAAAACCCTCTGCTGTCGCTACGTTAGCACTACGCTTTCGCGCAAAAAACATCTGTTGGCCCGAGATCCTGCAGCGAAGCGGCAGCTACAAAGCACCCAGTCGGAACGGAAATCAACCACACGTTTTGGTGAAAATCCAAATAAAATTCAAACTATGAGCTACTTTTATTGATCTATGTGTTGCACTTATAATTACAATCCATTTTATGCATTACTTTTACTTTTGTCACCGAGTACTTTCAAAGATCTCAGTAGCAATTGAGATACTTATGCGTTTGAGAGACGATTGCTTAGTAAAAACTAAAATTTTATCTTTCCATTATTTTCTTCACCTTAATTATTTTGATAACATCTATTAGTGCATTTACGATCGATATTATTATAGAAAAAATGCAGTTGAAAATTCGATTTAATCGACTTTTCAACTGCTAGCTTAAATTTTGGATTTTTTAAGTACCCTCAAATGTCCTTTTATCTCTAATTTCCTCCTCTAAAAATTAGAAATTAACAAGGTTCAGTAGGATGAATAACAGGAGGATCTACAGTAGGACCAACTGGAGGAGTAAGCCCTGTAAGATTAGGAGTTATTACACTAGTGCCTGCTCCAAGGCGGACTTGTTGAACTTGCAGTACTTTTACAGTAAGATCTAATACGATTTTTTCACGTAATGTGTCGAAAGTGCCTTCTGGATCTGTCATAACTGGTGAAAAATCAAGTTCAAAGAAGTTTGCTGCTACTAATTCACCAAATGGTTGTTCATTGTATTTAACGAGATTTTGGAAGAAAGCCTTATCCAATCGAGCATCCATTTGCGTAGTTTCATTAAGGAAGTTCGCTTCGGCAAACTCAGAAATTCCTAAGATTGGGAAAGCACCTCCTACTATTTGTGGGAAAGTAAGGTCTGTAAAACCAGAAAACGGAACATCGGCAATTCTATCTTGAAGCGCCCCGTTACATGCTGCTGAAGCATATTCTATATTTTTGCGAATATGTCCTGCTACAAATAATTTAGCCCTTGTTACCCTAAAAAAGTCAGTGCCGGCAATACGTAAAAAAGCAACCGGTACTAGTTTCACTTGATTCAGGAATACATTTTTTTTCACTCTTTTGATTTCAGTTGCTGCAGGAGCAAGAGGAATATCTGCCTCCACAACTATTTGAAGTGTTGGTTCTGCAAGTACAACCGGAACTTTAATAGTTGGAGTCGTTACCGGTGTAACCACTAGTGGAGTAGCAGCAGTATTTAACGGTATTTGTTCTGTTGATGTTACTGGACAAGATTGAATTGGATCTAATTGATTACTCAAATAATTTCCCTCGTTTCATTTTGTAGTTTTTGAGAGCTCTCCATATAGAATATGTAGCCATTAAATCTATGAATAGACGTGTATACTAGTTTTTTTTACTGATTATTATAGAAAAATGGCAGTTGAAAATACGATTTATCAACTGCCACATCAAATATTAGATTATTTCAGTGTGCTCGTAGTACTAACAAATGCTAAACCCTAAAATGTCCTTTTATCTCTAATTTCCTCCTCTAAAAATTAGAGGTTAACAAGATCTAGTAGGAGGATCTATTATGGACTAACTGGAGGAGTAAGCCCTAAAAGATTAGGAGTTATTACACTAGTGCCTGCTCCAAGGCGGACTTGTTGAACTTGCAGTACTTTTACAGTAAGCTCTAGTACGATTTTTTCACGTAATGTGTCGAAAGTGCCTTCTGGATCTGTCATAACTGGTGAAAAATCAAGTTCAAAGAAGTTTGCTGCTACTAATTCGCCAAATGGTTGTTCATTGTATTTAACGAGATTTTGGAAGAAAGCCTTATCCAATCGAGCATCCATTTGCGTAGTTTCATTAAGGAAGTTCGCTTCGGCAAACTCAGAAATTCCTAAGATTGGGAAAGCACCTCCTGTTATTTGTGGGAAAGTAAGGTCTGTAAAACCAGAAAACGGAACATCGGCAATTCTATCTTGAAGCGCCCCGTTACATGCTGCTGAAGCATATTCTATATTTTTGCGAATATGTCCTGCTACAAATAATTTAGCCCTTGTTACCATAAAAAAGTCAGTGCCTGCAATACGTGTAAATCTAACCGGTACTAATTTCACTTGATTTAGGAATACATTTTTTTTCACTCTTTTGATTTCAGTTGCTGCAGGAGCAAGAGGAATATCTGCCTCCACAACTATTTGAAGTGTTGGTTCTGCAAGTACAACCGGAACTTTAATAGTTGGAGTCGTTACCGGTGTAACCACTAGTGGAGTAGCAGCAGTATTTAACGGTATTTGTTCTGTTGATGTTACTGGACAAGATTGAATTGGATCTAATTGATTACTCAAATAATTTCCCTCGTTTCATTTTGTAGTTTTTTTAGAGCTCTCCATATAGAATATGTAGCCGTTAAATCTATGAATAGACGTGTATACTAGTTTTTTTACTCATTTTTAAAAAAGGATTTTTGGGTTGCGGGATAATAATGAACAAAAAAATGCCAGGTACCCATCATTTTGGGCGCCTGGTCTAATAGTATTTATCATTTAAGAAAATTTTCTTTTGCATTTTTATTTCCCCGTAAATGTAGCATGCTCAATCTAGTCCAAGTACCAAAAGCTACTATTGAAATGGTGATTGGTATTTTACCTACTTCAAATAAACGTTAGGAAATGAAATCGTATATAAACCTGTAGCGATTAAAAAAGCAGATTAGATCATAGTAGCAATTACAAAAAAGTTAATGAGCTTATTAATTTATTTACTTCCTTTTCGTTGATTATCCCATATTCCGCGACACCCCAAATTGGCTTTGATATCCAAGAATCATTTTTCTGCACTATCCAAATTCGAAGTTTTACTAATGATCAATCTTTTCAACATGTTTTTTGAGTGCAATAAAATAGAGCCGATTCAAAATTGAATCAGCTCTACTTCTAGGATTACTCATAAAAACAGTCATTTAAAAGTCTTCCAAATCTATCCATAACCTCATATATTTACATGCAATTTACGCTTACATGTTGTTTCATTCAAATTCATAAGATATTGCCGACAGTGCATAGAGTGGGGCTGTTTCTGCTCGTAAAATTCGAGGTCCTAAAGACATCGTTTGAGCTCCTGCTTGAAGAAGAGCATCGGCTTCTTTTCGTGCAATGCCGCCTTCTGGGCCAAAGATAATAAGAATAGATGTTGATTTTTTGTCATACACGTTTTTTAGCTTCTCTGCAAACTTTGTGCGTTTTTCTGCTTTTGCATCCTCTTCATCTGCTATAAAAACGGCGTCGAAATGGTCTACTTGTTCAACTAACTGTTTAAATGAAATTGGTTCATAAATAGCTGGGATATGTGTACGATGGGATTGCTCAGCTGCTTCTTTTGCAATTTTTTGTAGCCGCTCTTGCTTTTTGACACCCTTCTTTTTATCCCATTTAACGATGGAACGCTCCGCTTCAAACGGTAACAAAGCAAACATTCCAAGCTCTGTGGCCTTTTGTGTAATAAGTTCTAACTTATCTCCCTTCGGCAAACCACATGCCACTGTTACATGAACAGGTAACTCTGGTGAAGGAATGATCTCACCTGTAGTTTGAACGTGTACCTCGTCTCCTTCAAAGGCTACGATTTCACAAATGTGGGCGGTATTTTGTGCAACTACAACGATTTTATCGCCCTCTTTCATACGCATTACTCGTTCAATATGTCGCGCATCCTCACCGCTAATACGTGCTTCCTCTATCGTCGTCTCAATAAAATATCGCTGCATGTTACCATACTCCTTTATAGCAAGAAGAGAAAACGCCAAATCGCAAGCACTCGGCTCACGATTTGGCGCTCCCTCAGTCCACTTATTGTGGTCGACGGGCAATGATCGCTACCCAGTCTTCCATTAGTAATACTTCTTCGATGACAAAGCCTGAAGCTTCAAGTGCTGCTTTTACATCATCACGTTTAGCGGCAATGATGCCTGAAGTGACATATAATCCACCCGGTTTGACAATTGAAAATGCATCGTCCGTAAAGGACATAATAATTTCTGCTAAAATATTCGCAACAACGACATCAGCTGGTTCCTTTACTGTATCCAATAGGTTCCCATGGAATACAGATACTGTATCATCTACTTTGTTTAACACAACATTTTCTTGTGCAGAACGTACAGCTACTTCGTCTAAATCAAGGGCATGAACGCTTTTAGCTCCTAGTAAGGCAGAACCGATTGAAAGAACGCCTGAACCCGTTCCAATATCGATAACCTGATCGCCTTCTTTTACAACCTTCTCAAGCCCCTGTAAACACATAACAGTTGTAGGGTGTGTTCCTGTACCAAAAGCCATACCAGGATCTAATTCAATAATTAGCTCATCTGTTGACACTGGTACATATTCTTCCCATGTTGGTACAATTGTAAAGCGTTCAGAAATTTTTACAGGATGATAGTATTGCTTCCATGCTGTTGCCCAGTCTTCCTCGTTCACTTCCACAATCGATACAATATTTTCACCAATATCGATGTTGAAGTTCGTTAGATTTGTTATAGCCGCCTTAATTTCTTCGACTGTTTCATTTAAAAAACTAGACTCCGATAAGTAAGCCTTAACAATAACACCATCTTTCGGAAAATCCGCTTCATTTAGCGCATAAATTTCACCATACTGATCTTCTCGTGGTTTCGCAAATTCTGCAGAATCCTCAATAACCACACCACTTGCCCCTGCTTCATGCAAAATATTCGAAATTGCTTCTACCGCTTCATTTTTTGTATGAATGGATAATTCTGACCACTTCACGTAGCTCTTCAGCTCCTCTAATTATTCACCTTGGAATTTTTTCTTAATTTTATCGAATAGTGAGCTTCCTTGCTCTTCAGGAATATCACCACTGATCTCCGCAAATTCACGTAGTAATTGCTTTTGTCTTTCTGTTAATTTCTCTGGTGTCATCACTTTTACTGTTACATATTGATTCCCTGTACCATAGCCATGGACATTTTTGACACCTTTGTCTTTTAGACGGAATTGCGCACCTGACTGTGTTCCCGCTGGAATACGTAGTTTAACTTTACCATGAACAGTTGGAACTTCAATTTCATCACCAAGAGCTGCTTGTGGGAATGTCAGTTTTAGTTCGAAATAAATATCATCGCCATCACGTTCAAACTCTTTATGTCCTTGAACGCGGAACATAATATATAAATCCCCCGCTGGTCCTCCATTTATACCCGGCTCACCTTGACCAGACACACGAATTTGCTGACCATCATCCACACCTGCAGGAATGTTTACTTTGATCTTCTTACGTTGTTGAACTTTTCCTTCGCCACGACAAGTTGAACATTTTTCTTTAATGATTTTACCTGCACCGTGACATGTAGAACACGTACGACGATTCATCATACGGCCGAAAGGTGTATCTACTGCTTGATTTACTTGACCGGCACCTTGACATGTTGAACATGTTTCAGGATTAGTACCTGGCTTTGCACCTGAACCGTGGCAAGTATCACATACTTCATCTTTAGGAATTTCGATTTCTGTTTCTTTCCCGAAGATCGCTTCCTCAAACTTAATATTCATACGATATTGAAGGTCATCACCTTTGCGTGGTGCATTCGGGTCCTGACGGCGACCGCCACCTCCAAAGAAAGAGCTGAAAATATCCTCGAAGCCGCCAAAGCCGCCGCCTCCAAAGCCGCCGCCAAATCCTGCATTTGGATCCTCATGACCAAATTGATCATAGCGTGCTTTTTTCTGATCATCACTTAATACTTCATAAGCTTCAGCGATTTCTTTGAATTTTTCATCTGCACCTGGCTCTTTATTAAGGTCAGGATGGTATTGTTTTGATAATTTACGGTATGCTTTTTTAATTTCATCTTTTGAAGCCGATTTTGTTAAACCAAGCACCTCGTAGTAATCGCGTTTCTCCATGATTCACACTCCGCTCTTTTTGCATAAAATCTATTGTATCATGCAGTTAAAAAAACTGCCTCTATTTTATTATTAAATATACATTACAATTGTTGTACCAAAGGTGTTGATTAATCATTTTTATCCACTCTAGAAGGCTCTGATTCCACTACGGGCTACTCGTTTTCGCGCAGAGCAAGGCTTCCTGCGAGCGAGCGTCGAGCCGCTTCCTCCGATAACGGAACAAAGGCTAAGTGCGTCACGTCCTGTGACAATGCCTTCGTGACCAACATCCAAATGTGTAGAATATAGCAAAAAATAAAGAGAAAAGCCAAAGCCGCAAGCGGTCTTTGGCTTCTTCACTTCACTGTGTTAATGATTATTATTTATCGTCTTTTACTTCCTCAAAGTCAGCATCTACGATATCATCTTTTTTATCAGCGCCAGCATCTGCACCTGCTTCGCCACCTTGTGCTGCTTGGGCAGCTGCTGCAGCTTGTTCATATACTTTCATTACTAGCGGTTGTAATACACCTTCTAGTTTTTCTTTAGCAGATTTAATGCCTTCTAATTCGCCTGCTTCAAGCGCTTTTTTCAGCTCATCACGAGCATCTTCTACAGATTTTTTCTCGTCTTCTGTAATTTGTTCGCCTAAATCAGCAATTGTTTTGTCAACTTGGAACACTAATTGGTCTGCTTCGTTGCGAAGATCTGCTTCTTCTTTACGTTTAGAATCCGCCTCAGCATTTGCCTCAGCATCTTTTACCATACGTTCGATTTCTTCCTCAGATAAACCAGAATCAGATTGGATCACAATTGTTTGTTCTTTGTTTGTACCAAGGTCTTTTGCTTTAACAGATACGATACCATTTTTATCAATATCGAATGTTACTTCGATTTGTGGTACACCACGTGGTGCCGGTGGAATATCTGATAATTGGAAGCGACCTAATGTTTTGTTGTCTGCTGCCATTGAGCGTTCACCTTGTAGAACGTGAATATCTACTGCTGGTTGGTTGTCAGCTGCAGTTGAGAAGACTTGTGATTTAGATGTTGGAATTGTAGTGTTACGGTCGATTAATTTTGTGAATACGCCACCCATAGTTTCGATACCTAAAGAAAGTGGAGTTACGTCAAGTAAAACTACGTCTTTAACATCACCAGTTAATACGCCACCTTGAACAGCAGCACCCATTGCTACAACTTCGTCAGGGTTTACACCGCGGTGTGGCTCTTTATTCGTTTCTTTACGTACAGCTTCTTGTACAGCTGGAATACGAGTTGAACCACCAACTAAGATTACTTGGTCAATTTCAGATGTTGAAAGACCTGCATCAGATAATGCTTGACGTACCGGACCTACTGTACGGTTTACTAATGGTAATGTAATTTCGTCAAATTTTGCACGAGTTAAAGAAATTTCTAAGTGTAATGGACCCGCTTCACCAGCAGTGATGAATGGTAAAGAAATTTGAGTAGATGTTACACCTGATAAATCTTTTTTCGCTTTTTCAGCTGCATCTTTTAGACGTTGCATAGCCATTTTATCTTTAGAAAGGTCAATGCCGTTTTCTTTTTTGAATTCTGCTACAAGATATTCGATGATTGCGTCGTCGAAATTGTCCCCACCTAGTTTGTTATCACCAGCTGTCGCTAATACTTCAAATACACCGTCACCTAATTCAAGAATAGAAACGTCAAATGTACCGCCACCAAGGTCGAATACTAATACTTTTTGATCTGTATCTTGTTTGTCTAAACCATAAGCAAGTGCAGCAGCTGTTGGTTCGTTAATAATACGCTCTACTTCTAAACCTGCGATTTTACCAGCATCTTTAGTAGCTTGACGTTGAGCGTCGTTGAAGTAAGCAGGTACAGTAATAACTGCTTTTGTTACTTTTTCACCTAAGTAGTCTTCAGCATAGCCTTTTAAGTATTGAAGAATCATTGCAGATACTTCTTGTGGCGTATATTCTTTATCTTCCACTTTTACTTTTTCAGATGTACCCATTTTAGATTTGATAGAAATAATTGTGTTAGGGTTTGTTACTGATTGTCGTTTTGCTACTTCACCAACTTGACGTTCGCCATTTTTAAACGCAACAACAGATGGTGTTGTACGGTTTCCTTCTGGATTTGGAATTACTTTTGGTTCTCCACCTTCAAGTACAGAGACACAAGAGTTTGTTGTTCCTAAGTCAATACCAATAATTTTGCTCATAAATATTTCCTCCTATTATTTAAACGCAATAATGCGTTTTCTAACTAATGTAATTAACTAAATAGACAAAGTCTATTCGTTCACAGATACCATTGTTGGGCGCAATACGCGGTCCTTTAACATATAGCCTTTTTGAAGCTCGCGTAGGACAACACCCGTTTCTTTTTCACTATCTTGCTCCTGCATGACAGCTTGGTGAACATTCGGATCAAATTGCTCACCTTCAGCTTTAATGACCTCTAAGCCTTCCTTCTCCGTAGCTTCTATCAGAGAACGATACACCATTTCAATACCTTTTACGATAGAAGCGGTTTCTTCAGAAGTCACTTCAACTTGTAAGGCACGCTCGAAATTATCGATTACTGGTAGTAAATCTGATAGCAAACTCTGAGCGCGATACTTCTCAGCAGCCTCACGATCAAGTTGATTGCGACGACGCATATTATCGAAGTCAGCGCGCAAGCGTAGATGACGATTTTCTTCGTCGTCTAGCTTTGCTTGTAACGCAGCTAGTTTTGCTTCGTACTGTTCTTCGATTGTTAATTCAGCTTTTTGTTCTTCTACTACTTCTGTTTCTTCTACTACATTTTCAGCTTGTACATCGTCTTGTACAAGGTCTTTGTTTTCAGTTGTTTCCGTCACTTGAATCCTCCTCATTATCAATCACTACGATTCTTCGTAAAGGCTTGTGTTAAATCCATGCGCATTACGTCTAGTAAAGCAACAACACGCTTATAATCCATACGTGTTGGGCCAATGATTGCTATAGCCCCTTGCTGATCTTCACCGATAGAATAAGTGGTCGTAATGACACTACAGTTTTCCATTTCTAATTGTTTATTTTCTGAGCCAATACGAATTTGAATGCCCGATTCATTAGGATGGAAGAGCGACTGCACTTGGCTAGTCGTTTCCATTAAGTCCAAAATCATACGGACTTTATTTAAATCATGGAACTCCGGTTGGTTGAACATATTTGTTTTACCACCATAGAAAATTTTACTTTCTGAATTATGCATCGTCGCTGTCACGAGAGCGTGAATAAAATCATCCGCTGATCGAACATGCTGTTGTAATACTGATAGCACTTCAGCTTCGAGCTTTTTATGAATATCTTCTAATGACACACCAACTAGGCGTTCATTTAAAACATTAACCATTTTCTCTAAATCAGAAGCCGCAAAATTAGGAGGTAAACTAAACATGCGATTCTCAACATGCCCGTTATTCGTTACGATAATCGCTACTGCAGAATCGCTAGAAAGAGGCACAATGGAAAATCGTTTTACTCGATGTGTTTGAACATCTGGTCCTAAAAGAATCGATGTATACGATGTCAGCTCTGATAAAATATTGGCTGACTTTCGAATAATATGCTCTACTTCAACTAAGCGATCGTTAAAAATTGATTGGATTTGCTGAATATCCCTCGAATTAATGCCTTGCGGGCTCAACAAATGATCTACATAAAATCTATACCCCTTTTCCGAAGGCACTCGACCAGAGGAAGTGTGTGTTTTTTCTAAGAAACCTAATTCCTCTAAATCCGCCATTTCATTTCGAATTGTGGCTGGACTAAATGTAATCTCTTGCTTTTTGGAGATTTGGCGAGAACCTACCGGCTGTGCAAACATAATAAAGTCATCTACAATAGCTTGCAATATTTGTAATTGCCGATTTGTTAGCATGATTATCACCTCTGTTAGCACTCAACTAAGAGGAGTGCTAATACTATTATTAAGTTATCAAATCCTACATTTTATGTCAACGATATCGCTCAATCTTCTAGTAAAAATTGTTGAAATACTTCATTACCGACAAAACGACCTTGTCGCGTAAGTCGAATTCCTAAAGTATCATGTTCCAAAAGACCTTCTGAGACTAACCTTTCAATTACCTGTGCGTAATCACTATGCATCGATTCTTTAAATTTTTCTTCATATATAGTGTGTGTAATTCCTTCTGTTTTACGCAAACCTAAAAACATTTGCTCTTCCCGTTTTTCATTCACTGTCACAACATGTTCATTTACAATTGGTAGTTCCCCTGCATTTACTGCATCCATATACTTTTTCAATGGTCCATGATTTGAATAACGCACACCAGCTATATACCCATGAGCACCCGCACCAAAGCCAGCATATTCATCGTTTTCCCAGTATATTTTATTATGTTTTGAACTGAAACCAGATCGAGCAAAGTTGCTAATTTCGTATTGTTGAAGTCCATGCGCCTCCATCTGGTTCATCAGCACATCATACATATCCGCTTCAAGGTCTTCAGTAGGTAAACGGAGCTTACCTTTTGTGTATTGATTATAAAAAATCGTTTTTGGCTCCACGATAAGTGAATATGCCGAGTAATGTGGTAGATCAAGAGCGAACGCTTTTTCTAAAGTATCCGTCCATTGGGCCATCGTCTGACCCGGCAAACCGTACATTAAATCCAGACTAATATTTCTGAAACCTACCTTTTTAGCCAAGGCGATTGTTTCATAAACGTGATTATTGCTATGTGTACGACCAATTTTCTTTAACAACTCCTGATCAAAGGATTGCACACCCATACTTAAGCGATTGACACCGCCAGCAAATAATGCTTGCATTTTTGCCTCTGATAGCTCGTCCGGATTGGCCTCTGATGTAAATTCTGTCACATAGTCCATCGGAATATACGTACGAATAAGCTCAAGAAGTCTCTCTATTTGTGTAGGTGATAATGCTGTTGGTGTACCGCCACCAAGAAATATCGTTTCGATTTGCTTAAAACTCTCGGGATATTTTTTTGTCGCAAGCTCCATCTCCTTGCCAAGCATTTCTATATACTCATCTACTGGTTGATTTTTAAAATAAAATTTATTGAAATCACAATAGTTACAAATTTGATGACAAAAAGGAATATGAATGTAAACACCTCGTGCCATAACTATCCCTTCTTTCTCATAAGTCTTTTTCCATTTCCTCATTATAAACAATCGAGGCAGGGAACGCTATGAATCCAACTAATAAAAAACTAAATAAAAACGATTCAGTTCTGTTAATCTTTCAGAAAATTCATTCTTTCGTGGTGTGTTAATGAAAAATAAAATACATGGAATCATGATAGGCATGTTTTTAAAGCAATGACAATGACGCCCAACAATCTATTGAATTATTATATGAACAATAGTTAGCGAATCCGTTATCAACCTTTAACCACCAACACTCCAAAAATTTTTCACACGAAAACAAAAAACGATTTTCCTATATTATGGCTCATCACTTTAGCATGTGGTTGATTTCTGTTCCAACAGATGCTTCGAGCAAAGCTTTCTGGTGGTGTTCATGGAGCCAACAGATGTTTTTTACGCGAAAACAAAGTGGCAGCAAAAAAGTATGCTAGAAGGCACCTTCAAGCATACTTTTTCTTATTTACGATACCCTGTTCTTATCTTACTCAATACATAAAATATCAAATCTCACCCTTTGCTTCCTACTAATGATTGGTTTCTATAAAACCATTGCTGCTATAATGCCAAATATAAATAAAGGAATATTATAATGAATAAATGTTGGTACACACGTATCCCAAATGTGGCTGTGTTGTCCATCAGCATTCAAACCTGATGTAGGGCCTAGTGTACTATCTGAAGCAGGCGAACCTGCATCGCCAAGAGCACCAGCAGTTCCAATAAGCGCTGCTGTAGCGAGCGGACTAAATCCAACCGCTGTACATAACGGTACAAACACAACAGCTAGAATCGGTATTGTCCCAAATGATGTACCAATCCCCATTGTGACAAGTAAGCCAATGAACAACAATAAAGTAGCGGTAATTAGCTTACTTTGTCCTGTCATCCCCGTCATAGCTTCTACAAGCTCCGCAATCGCATTTGTTTCTTTTAAAATTGTTGCATAGCCCGAGGCGATTAACATAATAAATGCGATAGTCCCCATTAGCTTTACACCATTCTCTACAACTTCTTCACTGTCTTTAAGGAAGACAACTCGACCAACAAACATAATAATAATTCCTGATAATGCGCCTAAGACAAGTGAACTTAAAGATAATTGGATAACTAGTGCTGCAAATATTGCTAGAAGAGCTATCCCACCTTTACGATTCAATTTTATCTCTGTATTCTTTGTCATTGTTTTCTCATAATTATAGATATCCTCTTCAAGTTGTTGATACTCTCTTGGCTTTTTGTAAGAAATGAATACAGCAATGGCTAATCCTACAAACATACCAATAGCTGGAATTGCCATAGCTTTTGGTATTTGACTCTGTACTATTGCCATACCATTTGCTGTCATCTCTTGCGCAATAATTCCTTGGAATATTAATCCGTACCCAATTGGAATCCATAAGTAGGGCATTTTCAAGCCAAATGTTAATGCAGATGCCAAGGCACGACGATCTATTTTCAATTTATTAAAGAAAAATAATAGTGGCGGTACTAATATTGGAATGAACGCAATATGCACTGGAATAAGTGTGCCAGATAAACACGCGATTATTGCCAAGGCGAAAATTAAAATATATTTATTTGGCTTTTTAAATGATAGGAGTTTTTTTATGAGAATATTAGCTAAACCTGACTGTGCAATCAAAGCTGCAAATATCCCTAACAATATATAACTTAAAGCGGTTTCTGACTGCCCGCCCATGCCACCAATAAAGATGGATACCGTTTCAGCGGGCGTTAAACCCGCTACAAGCCCTGCTATCATTGCAGCAATTATTAAAGCGAAAAGGACATGAATTCTACATAAACTTAAAACAGACAAAACAAGCACAGAGATAAATACCGGATTATCTAACAATATATAACCCCCATTTTATATTTAATAGGCATTTCTTAGTGTTATACTCGAAGCCTTTATCTGTTAGATTCTACATATTTTTCGAAGTTCTCTACTTTATATGATTAGCATCTATGCCGTTCATACCATTGTTCTATTAGCGCAGCAGTTAACCTACCCGTGTTAACTAAGTTGTCGATACTAATACTCTCTCTAAAAGAGTGAATATTCTGAAAACCATTCCCAAGCGTAATGCACATCAGTCCATTTTCATTTAATACATTTGTATCCGCTCCACCTAGCGTTTTCGTTAAATAGGACGTCACTCGAATGTTTTCCGCTGCTTCCTTTACGGTTTTGACAAGAACATTCTCCTCTGAAATATTAAATCCTAGATATTTCTTGTCAATTTTCACTTCCACAGTTCCTTGATTTTTCTCCGCTACCGCTTCCATGACCTCTTTCATATGTTTTAGCTGAGCATCTAATTTCTCTTTAGAGAAACTTCTTACTTCTCCGCCAAGTGTTACAGAACCTGGAATAATCGATGTTAGCTCTCCACCGTAGACAACGCCTATATTCGCAAGTGTTTCACTATCAATCTCTCCTAACTTCATATTTAACAATCCTTGTGAAGCAATCAGAAAAGCACTTTTTCCAGCATCTGCATTTAGCGCAATATGTGCCGCATTCCCATTGACAGTAAACCAAATTCTACTACTATAAGGACCTTGTAAAATGATTTGCCCTACATCACCACTACTATCAAAAATATAGCCGTTTCGACTTTTTATTTTTTTATAATCCATATGTTTTGCACCGACTAAGCCTGCTTGCTCATTTACCGTTAATATGAGTTCTATTGGGCCATGTGGTATGCCACTTTCTATAATGGCACGCATCGCTTCGATATAAGCTGCAAGTGCTGCGCGATCATCAGCCCCTAAAATGGTTGTGCCATCTGAGTAAATAACACCATCTTTAATAATTGGCTGTAGATGCTCTGTTGGTAATACTGTATCCATATGTGTAGAAAAGAATAGAGGCGGAATCGTATCATCTATTCCTTTATGCCAAGCAATCAAATTTCCTATTTCTCCATTAAAACTTTTATGCGCCTCGTCAAATTGTAAACTGAAACCTAGCTTTGGTAACTCTTCCTTCAGAAAAGATGCTACAAGTTTTTCCTTCTTACTAGGACCATTAATTTTTGCCATTTCTAAAAATAATTTCACTAATCTTTCCTCATTTATGTGAGTGGCGGCCTTTGACGTTAATTCAACATTCATTTGTATCTCTCCCTTCTAAATTACTATGTTTTCTCTTACCCATGTTCCTTCACTTATTACTACTCGACCACGTTTTATGACCGTATCCACAATATTCGTCCCAAGCTCATAGGCAACATGCTTATAGTTTGGTACATCCCATATTTGAATATCTGCAACTTTGCCAATTTCTAATGTTCCGCGATCTGTTAAATTCAATGCCCTAGCCGCTACTTTTGTTGCAGCTTTAATCGCTTCCTCTACCGTAAATTGATAAAGTCGACAAGCTAAATTAATGACAAAGGACATAGAACTTGTATAACATGCCGGGCACATATCAGTCGCTAAAGCTATTTGCATACCGCTATCTAGCATTTTGCGAGCAGCAAAAGGCCGCTTATGTGCAACAGCAAAATCTAAAGCCGGCATCAATACACCAATAACCCCCGCTTCCGCTAATTGTGACATTACTGATTCTGGTGTATAGTTCAAATGATCAATCGAAACCATCTTCATTCGGGCTGCTAAATCTGAACCACCAATATAAGAATAGGCATCCGCATGAATTTTAGGTAGTAATCCGTACGCTACTCCCGCTTGTAAGATACGCTCGGATTCTTGCTCAGTGAAATAGCCTTCATCACACCAAACATCACAGAATTCAGCTAAGTTATTTTGTGCTACCTGTGGAATCATAACGTCAATAATTTCGTTGACATATTGTTCCTTCGCTAAGTGATCCGGAATACCATGTGCCCCTAAAAATGTATTCACAACATCAAGTGGTGTATTTTTGTGTAATTGACGACCTATGCGTAAAATTTTCAATTCACTTTCAGGTGTTAACCCATAACCACTTTTACTTTCAACTGTAGTTGTGCCATGTTTAAGCATTGTCATCAAACGTTTTTTGGATTGCTCAAAAAGCACATCTTCAGCAGTATCTCTTGTAAGCTCAATTGTACGATTAGGCCCTATTGTCATTGATAGCTTTTTCAGATTATCCTCAATGTTTCCAGACAATTTAGCAGCATATTCTTCAACCCTACTGCCATAAAAAACTAAATGTGTATGCGCATCAACATAGCCTGGGGCAACAACCTTACCTGCTGCATCAATACTATTTCTATCATCTATTTCATAACGTTGCTTTAATTCTTTATAAGAACAAATATCAATAATTCGTTCATCCTCAATAACAATTGCCGTATTAGTCAATATTTGGAAATCTTGCATCTTATCTCCCGTACAAGGTAATATTTGCGCTGCATTTTTAATAATATAGTCCGGTCTTTTTAGCACTCGATCACTCCTTTACAGTAATAAATAGGCGATTGGTGTAACGATAATTAAGGTTAAAACGCTACGTACAAACCATATTCCTATCATTTTACCTAACGAAATCGGAATTTCCGTTGACAAAATGCATGGAATAAGCGCAGAGAAAAAGAGAATAGCAGAAATAGATAAAGTACCTACAATAAAACGTGTTTCGATAGCGCTCTCAACGACTACGAGTGATGGTAAAAACATATCCATTAAATTAACAACTGCTGCCTTTGCAACGATTAATGGCTCAGCAATTTGCAGTAAATATGTTAAAGGCACAAACAAATAAGCTGCATAATCAAAAATGGGTGTATGATTGACAAGCCATAAACCAATAAGACCTACCGACATAATCGTCGGCAAAATACCCATTGCCATCACTAAGCCATCTTTCACATTATCCTTAATGCTTTGCCAGAGGTTCGGAGCTTTTTCAGCAGTCTGCATCGCTTCTCCCCATGCGTGCTGTATACGTTTTTCTTTTACGATTTTCTCCTTATCACCATCCACTTTGTTGTAGTATTCATTACTAATATGACGAATTGGCCAAATACGGACACTAATCGCTGTAACTAAAAAAGTCACTATGAAAGTAATCCAAAAATAAAGATTCCAAATATCCATTAGGTTTAAAGTTTTTGCTACAACAATCATAAAAGTCACAGAAACGGTGGAAAACCCTGTAGCAATAATAACCGCTTCTTTTGTGGTATACTTCCCTTCCTTATAGATCCGGTTTGTAATTAATAACCCAATTGAATAACTACCGACAAAGGATGCCACAGCATCAATGGCAGATCTACCTGGTGTTTTCCAAATTGGGCGCATAATAGGCTGCACTAAAATCCCTACAAATTCTAGTAAGCCATAACCGACAAGCATTGCTAAAAATATGGCGCCAATAGGGACTAAAACGCCAATTGGAGTAAGAAGTGAATTATACCAATAGGGTCCCATATCTTCAGCCAATAACCAGCTAGGCCCAATATTAAAAACAACAAGGACAGAAGCAATAGCACCAATTATTTTTAACGCCGAAATCACCATATCTACTACCGATTTATTCCATGTTTTTTGATAAATAGGATAAATTGCCCCAGCAATAACGATAATCAAAATGTAGTAGACAATCACTGATGAAAACTGTGTACGGATAAACGTCACTAAGTGATCAAGTGGAATTGTCTTTTTTCCATTTAACGTTATGGAGATAAAGAACATAAATATACCAAATAAGCTAAAGCCAAAAAATTTATAGACCGCTGATTTCGAATAAATAGGAGGTATTTTTTCTAGCATATTGTCAAAATCCAATGGCGTTGATTCAGCTTTTTTCATGTGTTGTCACCCTTTTCTTATATAAAATGAGGCCAGATACATTTTTACATATTGCATCGGCCTCTGTTGATTCACCACTTCACACTTGTACTTTGACTAAATCTTTTGGTCCAAAGGTTGCAGTTGGCTCCCACCATAATGGGATTTTAATACTTTCATCAGTTAATTTTCCTTTACCATTCGCTACATCTTTTGCAGTCTCATAACCCGCCTGAGCATGACGTACAACACCAATTCCTGAATCCACTGTCATCGCTACTTCCAAACGCATATCAGATTCATCCGTACCATCCGCAATCATCGTTACACCTGTATGAACGGCTTCACCCATTGAATAGTTGGCTTGAAGTGCAATTAAATCACACATGCCTACTGCATTGAGTAAGCCATTTAACACCGGCCAATCAGAAATTAAATCGCCTCCATCCTTCATATTTTCTGATTCAAACGTTGGATTCACAATCGAACCGGAATCCAAATTATCGCGAGAAAACGCTACAGGACCACTTAACTCTCCTCGACGAATCATATCATTTACTTCTAAAGCAAATTTTTTACGTTGTCCAAAGCCCATATAACAAATACGCGCTGGTAGAGCTTCAATTGGAATATGCTGCTTCGCTAGCTTAATCCAACGTGTGACAAGTAAATCGTCATTAAATTTATCTAAAATCATATCATCTATTTTGCGTAAATCTTCTGGATCCCCTGACATACAAATCCAACGGAATGGTCCTCGCCCTTCACAGAATAACGGACGTATATACTCAGCTACAAACCCCGGTAATCGTTTAGCCTCTTTTTCATCAAATCCTGCATCGATACATTCTTTACGAATACTTGTCCCATATTCAAACGAATGAACGCCTCGATCTAAGAAAGCAATTAATGCTTTTAACTCACGAATCATTGTTGTTCTTGCTTCTTTTAAATACTCGAGGCGATCCCGATCTCGCAATGCCTCAGCCTCTTCTACAGTGTAACCTGCCGGGAGGTATGCGATTGGATCATGTGCAGGGGTCATAGACGTTGCTATATCTGGTAAGAAATCAATTTTTAATGCTTGCTCAAAAATATCCGCTGCATTTCCTACTACAGCAATCCCTAATGCTTCTCCAGCTGCTGCTTTTTTCTTTGCAAGTTCAATCGCCTCTTCTAATGAATTAACAACTACATCGATAAAACCCTTTTCGATACGACGATTAATGATTTCAATATTGGAATCACACAAAATTGCAACACCACCATGCATTGTCATTGCTCGTGTTTGGTTGCCCCCCATCCCCCCTGCACCAGCTGTTAATAAGATTTTCCCTACAAGTGAATCACTATAATGGAGTCTAGCTATTGCGGATAACGTTTCAAATGTTCCTTGAATAACCCCTTGAGTGCCAATATATTCCCAAGGTGCAGCTGTATAATTAGCATACATAGTTAAATTCTTCTCTTGTAAATCGTAAAATGTTGGCCAATCTGCTTTCATAATATTTGTAGTAGCCATTACAACAGTAGGTGCGTATTTATGCGTTTTAAAGACTGCCACTGGCATACCTGATTGCACTACTAGTGTTTCGTCATCCTCTAAATTTTTCAGGGAATCCACAATTGCATGATAAGACTCCCAGTTTCGAGCTGCCTTTCCAATACCCCCGTAAATCACCAATTCTTCAGGTTTTTCAGCATTTTCCATATTATTTTCTAACATTCTTAAAATAACTTCTTGGCGCCAGCCTTTGCATCGTAATGTGTTTCCACGCTGAGCCTTTACTGAATATAAAATTTCTGGTTTTGTCATTTAAAACTCCTCCTTTTTTCCTTACACACTTAAATAAAGCAAATAACGTGCCAACTTTAAAATTACCCTTTTAAAAAGCGAGAACAATGCTATTTATAGAGTAGATTTTTAAAACATCTAGATCTAAACGCTCCCATACTACTTTAAATAAGCGCAGATACATTTTGCATCATTTCTTTTTTCTGTATTTTGTTTCTATTCAGAAAATATATATGGTAGGATGTATGGAAACGCAGATAATTTTTGCATGCAAAATAACGCGAGAAAGAAGGTTTTTGTATGAGAGAAGAATTAAAACGTTTTTCAAAAATATTTGGCGCAAATATCATTGCATTAGATAGTACTTTCCAAGTTATATGGTGGCATTTCAACGATGGTATCTCATTAAATTTAAAAGTTGATGTGCCCTTAGATACAATAATGGACATTGATTTAATGTTATTTCACCAACCGCAACGGTTACAAATTCAAGAGCAACATCTATCATTTACAATAGAACCCTTCTATTTAACAGAACAATTTTATTTCATATTAGTTGAGAACTTCGTAGATTTTCAGCATTCATTACAAAATAAAGTCTTTGTATTAGAAGAAATTATTGAACATTTAGATGAAGGTATTATCGTAAGTAATAAAGAGGGTGACATTATATATTACAATGAGGCACTTGCTAAAATGGAGGAGCATAAAAAAGAGGATATGCTTGGAAGGAAACTTTGGGATGCTTATAATTATCAAGATCGCCGGCTATCAGAACATAATCATATTTTAAAGACAGCAAAACCAATTTATACTAAGTACCGTGCTCATGCTTATTCTGAAAATGAACCTAAATTTGTAGGCTATAGTTCCTTCCCTATTCAAAAAGATAACCAAACAATCGGTGTATTTTCGATCACACACACAGAAACCAGCTTACGAAATCAATTGCGCCAAACTCTAGATTCGAGGCACCAAACAATGGAAGTGCCAGAAGTTGTGAAACGGAACAATGGCACTATTTATACATTCCAAGATATTAAAGGCAACAGTCAGGAACTCCAGCAAACCATTATTGAGGCCAAAAATATCTCGATTTACAATACCGATACACTAATCGTTGGCGAAACAGGTACAGGTAAAGAATTATTTGCACAGAGTATGCATAATTTAAGTCCTCGAGTAGCGAAGCCCTTTGTAGCGATTAACTGCGCAGCTATTCCACCAACACTATTAGAGAGTACATTATTCGGCTCTGTAAAAGGTGCTTTCACTGGTGCTACTACTCAAGAAGGTCTTTTTGAATATGCAAAAGATGGAACACTTTTCCTAGATGAGATTAATTCACTCCCAATGGAACTTCAATCTAAATTAATGCGTGTCTTACAAGAAAGAGCCGTTAGACGCGTCGGTAGTAATACCCTAATTCCAATCAATTGTACAGTCATTAGTGCATCTAATGAGGATCCCGAACTACTAACAGCGAATGACCGAATGCGTCTTGACTTATTTTATCGTATTGCTCATTCAAGTGTTTACATCCCTCCATTACGGGAAAGACCAGAGGATGTTCTTTTTTTTATCCAACACTTTTTACATAAAAATGTTCTTAAATATATGAAATCAGACTTAACGATAAAACCCGAGCTCTACAAAATACTTGTAGATTACGATTGGCCAGGGAATGTCCGTGAGCTAGAACACTTAATTGAGAATCTTGTAATACATGCAAATTCAGAAAGTAGTATTACAGAAGATATGCTACCGCGTTATCTAAAAAATAAACTATCGATGAAGCCTACTACTTCAAATAAAAGGCCCTTCAAAACACTCATGCATACTAACGAAGAACAATATATTCGAGAGGTTTTAAAACAGTGTGGAGGGAATATTTCAGCTGCAGCAAAGCAATTAAATATTTCCCGTCAATCTCTGCAGTATCATATGAAGAAGCTAGCTATTCGTAAAGAAGATCTCATTTAATAATTGACCGATAACTCTATTCGTAACAAAAAGGCTGTCCAAATTATATGCTTGATCATAAAATTGGGCAGCCTAGTTATGATTTTATGTCTCATTCCTTCATTAAAATCTATGCAGTGTAAAGTTCATTTGAAAAATTATCGACTACTACTCTCTTTATATTGTTTTAATTAATATACTTGCAATAACAACACTTCCCAAGGTTACAGTTGTAAATCCTCCAACAAGCATTGGCGTCAAAATTTCATTGAAGATTTTTTTCTGTTCTTCTTCTGTTTCACCAATACTTCGACTTACTTCCTCACAGACAATGTAATCTCCTGGAAAACCAAATGTTGCCGTCAACGCTACCGGTATTCCTAAATAAAAATCCCACTTAAATAGTTTTGATCCTATAAAACCACCTAAAATAATTCCTAGTATTCCTATACTAAGAATTGTTATAACCGCAGGCAAATTTTCGACAAACATATTGAACGTAATATCATTCATCATTCCTAAAACAATAAAAATAATCCCAGCCATACCAACTGTAAAACTATTTGATTTTTCCATCACTCGCTCAGGATAAAATTTCACTAATCGACCAATCATACCAATTGCTAACCCCCATAAACTATAAGGGATTCCTGTCACTTTGGATAAGGCAACTGCAAGCGACCCTCCGATAAATAACATGAACAATAGTACTAACGATGTCTGATATTTTTTAGGAATGATTAATTTCTCTTCTTCATCATTTTGGAACGAGACAATATCAGATGCTACAAATGAACCACTATGGATTTGCTTACGGATTTTCATTGCATGTTTCCGTAACAAAAGATTGGCTAGTGGGATTCCTATAAATGATTGGAAAGCCATTATTAATGCAGGAATTGTAAGTAAACTAACTAAGCCTAACTCTTTTAATCCTTCGGAAGTAATCAAAACAGCAATAATTCCGCCATTTAAAGGGCCTGTTCCAGCAACTGCTGTTTGATAGTCAAAAAAGAAGGTAACAATCGTTAAGATAAAGAGTGAGGCAAAAAGCATACCCATTATTGCAATAGCAACAGCCTTCCATTGCAAGCGAATCATTTTTAGTGGTATTAAAGTTCCCATATGGACTAAGATTAGTGCTGTACCTAATAGAGATCCTACAGTTAAAAATGTAGAGTTAGCAATTAAATCCTTCGGAAAAATTCCCAACCATAGTAAGACCAAATATCCCATCATTGCTACAAAAAGCATCGGTACTCTCGCCTTGCTAATAATTGAAAGGATTTCTCCCAGTGCGACTAACCCTAGAATAATCATTGCTGCAATTATAGGTTCTTGAAACATTTTATCCTCCCTTAAGCATTTATTGTTAGAGCTGTATTAATTAGCACTTTCAAGCCAACTGCTAAAGATTCTTCATTAATAGCAAATTTAGGATGATGATGCGGATAAATTAATGATTCGTCCTCCACAGCTGCACCGACTCCTATAAATACACCGGGAACTTGCGTTAAAAATGCCGAAAAATCTTCTCCTCCCATGAACGGATCAATGTGTAAAATATAATCTGGCCCCATATTTTTTTCAATAATATCTTCCACCAATAAAGTCAACTGCTCATCGTTTACGACAGAAGAATAACCATAATTATATTTGAATTTATAATCAGCACTATGTACTGCGGTTAAATGTTTTACTTGAAGTTCTATTTGTTCTGCAATTAACTCTCTAACTTCCTGCGAGTATGTTCGTACACTACCACCTAGCAATAAGCGATCAGGAATGATATTTTTAGCGCTTCCCGCATTAAACTCTGTTACTGCTAAGACAGCACGTTCTTTCGCATCTACCTTTTGAGGAACAATTTGATGCAATAGATTGGTTATTTGTGCGCCAATTAAAATAGGATTTACAGAATCCTGTGGCTGAGAAGAATGCCCGCCCTTTCCAATAATCTCAAGCTCAAACGTATCAGAATTTGCGGTAAAAGGACCTGAACAGATACCTATTTTTCCTGTAGGGAGCATTGAGAATAAATGTAATCCTATAATTTGATCGACACCTTCTAACACACCTACCGACACCATTTCCTTTGCTCCGCCCGGAAATACTTCCTCGGCATGCTGAAATATAAAGCGAATCTCTCCTTTTATACTATTTTTCAAAGTAGACAAAATTTTTGCAGCGCCCAGTAGCATTGCTGTATGTCCATCATGTCCACAAGCATGCATTACATCCGGCACTTTAGAAGTGAATGGCAAATTCGTTTCTTCTTGAATAGGTAGTGCATCCATATCTGCTCTTAAAGCCAAACAATTTCCAGGTAGATTACCTTTTAAAATAGCTAAGACACTTGTTTTCGTTGGTCTAGAAACCTCTAAATTCTCAAAAGAGTTCAATTGATTATAAACGAAATCAGATGTCGCATATTCCTGATAAGACAATTCAGGATTTTCATGTAAATATCTTCTCCACTCAATAACTTGCGATACCATTTGCTCAATTTCTCCAGTAACGGTTAAAATGTTAGCCATATGATTTCTCCCCTTTTATTATGATAATGTTGTTCACACTACTTCACACAAAGTGCAATGAAACTAAATTAGTCGATTAACTCTCTTCTGTAAACAGATTATTCAGAAAATTATGTCGAAACCCTCGACCTTACCGTTTTCTATTTCTCCCGTTCAATCCCACTCTTCCTTCACCTTTTTATAAACACAAATTTTTACTACGGTAGATAAAAAGATTCCTAGTTTAAGCATCCCTCCTTTTCCCTTTATTCTTTAGTTGTGCAAATTACATGCCAACTTTTCAAAATCAATTAAAAATAATAAGATTATTGTCTAAAAAAGAGCTTTCATAAGCTATTAATCAGTTTTATATCAAGTGTAGCTTTTCAAGTTAGCAGATAAAAAAACGCAGATAATTTTTGCATCATTATGTTTAATGTCATGTAAGTTTTAGTTAAATATTGCTCTAGTAAGCTTTTCTGTTATGCAGATAATTTTTGCATGCAAAATTAAAAGAAACTAGTTTTGCATCAGCGAATACGACGCTTTGCAATCACTAGTTCTCAGTACCCGTTATGATATTTGATTAGAGACTCAATGATTGATTTTAATAAAAAACAATGCCCACTATAACACCTATTATTACAAGTAAATAAGGAGGCATCTTCCAACGCATCAAGTACCATAAAAAAAAGACCGCAATTACTATGTCTAGACCATTTTGAATGCTCTGTATGACAATCGGTTGTATAAAAGCTGCAGCTAATAATCCAACAACTGCTGCATTTGCACCAGCCATCGCCCCTCTTAATCCAGCAAAACGATTAAGAGCTAGCCAAAATGGCATTGCCCCTACTAGTAGCAAAAATGCCGGTAAAAAAATGGCGAACGTAGCGATCATGGCCCCAGGTACTCCAGCTATGACCATACCTATGTAGGAAGCAAATGTAAATAACGGACCTGGGACTGCCTGCGTCATTCCATACCCTGCTAAAAAATCTGACGAACTCATTAATCCACTTTGGACAAATTGTGTCTCTAGTAAAGGCAATACGACATGGCCTCCGCCAAACACTAATGCACCAGATAGATAAAACTTTTCAATGATCGTAAACCATTCATTTTGAATAAGTGGACTGGCCATTGGTAAACCGATAAGAAGTATAACAAACAGCGTTAAATAATAGCCCCCTGTCGTTTTTGAAATAGGCCTAACCATTTCTTTTGGGTCATCTCTTTGATGGATCTTCTTAAAAAATCGATAGCCTATAAGAGAAGCAACGATAATAGTCGTTACTTGAGCAAGTGGATGGACCCAAAAAAGAACTATGACAAAAGCCAAGGAAGCGATTATAAAATGGCGAATGCTAGGGATTAATTTTTTTGACATATCCAAAATAGCTTGCGCTACAATTGCAACAGCTACCAATTTCAAGCCATGCGTCCAGCCCATATCTAGCCCTGTGTATGAAGAATAATACGCAAATGCCATCAGCAGCAAAACTGATGGCATTGTAAAACCAAGAAATGCCACAATGCTCCCGAATATACCGCCCCTTAATAAACCGATGCCCATTCCTACCTGACTCGATGCTGGCCCAGGTAAAAATTGACTGAGTGCAACAAGCTGACTGTAGTCATCATCAGATAACCATTTACGCTTTTGAACATATTCATTTTGAAAATACCCTAAATGTGCAGTAGGACCTCCAAAAGATGTACAACCTAATTTAAGCGAAATGAAAAAGATCTCCCAAAACTTTCTCAATATCTCCAACTACTTTCCTTATCATATATTTTCATATTACAGGAGAGAAGTTTCCATTTGGTTTAAGATATTGTAAAGTTTTTCAAAAAATCGAACGGGATTTTTTACGAATCTCCAATTTTAATGGCAGAGCCAAGCTCACTGCCATTTGCGGCAATCGGAATTAGTTCATAGCTCTTTCCTGTTAAATATAATGCATCGAGTCGGACACCCCACTTCGTATACTCTTCATTTAAAGGATACGCTAAATTAAAAGGCCAAGATTCCCCTGTTGCTGATTGTATTTTAAAATGTAATGCTTCATTTAACAGGCTATTTTCAGAAGAAAAGTAAATCGTTGTTGATATTGGTGTAGATACAACTTTTTCTATTGTTATTTCCTGACCATCCAACAGCTTCACTTTTTTCTCAACAGGGAAAATCTTTCTATCTTCTTGTAATTGCTCTTGTGAAGCTTCTACTTGAAATTCCCACGGCTCATCAATCTTTTTTTCCCCGTTCCAATCGTTATAACGAATATCTAAATTTAACGTTTGTTCCTCTGGAAGCTCACTTAACTTCACACTACTATAAATTGTATAGGTTTTATCGGATTGTTGAATGGACTGCCCTCCATTTCTAACCGTGAACTCTTTTCCATTCACAAAAACTTGTGGGAAGAAAAAAATTTGATAGTCGAAATTCAAGTCCTTTACTGGCTTAAAGGTAGCATTCAATAATATTTGGTTATCATCAATTATTATTTCATTTAACGTTAAACGACCAAGACTAGTTTCAGTCGTTTTACCGACAACTGTTTTGTAGGCATCAAAATTCAAATCCTTATTAAATAAAAAATAAAAAACAAGTACACAAGTAGCTACTATTAAAAGCAATACTACAATAAACCATATTTTCCGTCCTCGATTTACCTTAGGCTGACTTTCACTAAGAAGCATATCATTGGACATCATGTACACCTCATTTTAAGAAAGTATGTCTACATCCATTTCGCCTTGGCGTAATGAATGAAGATAATTGCTTTTTATTTATTGTAGTTTTCAGTTGAACATTATATAACCTCTAACGATGTCTAGGTTTGGCTGATTTCGCTATGTATGTAAAGGAATAATGTCTATTCCTTTACTATTGTTAAAAAACTCGAAGAACAAAATGATCAAGAAAATATTGGTGATTGTTTCTACACAGAAGTGAGAATATATATGTTTCTAAGGTCTGGCTTTCCAGAGTGCAAACTTCAACCCACTTTCTTCGCTTATGTTGTTGTTGTCGCTCGAGCCTTCGCACAAAACACATCTTGTTGAAGTTTCGTTTTATCACTAGCGACATGCCTGAAGATATATGCTATGTTAAGCGGTTGATCTCCGTTCCGACTGGACGCCCCCAGGAAAGCGCCCAGTCGGAACGGAGATCAACCACCCGTTTTGCCGTAGATCTATATCCCTTACTCTTGGTGTCGAACCTTTTTGGCCTCTTCCATTAAATAATCTACAAACAACTCATCTTTAACCAACCATGCTTGATAATTTCTTTTTAAAAACCATTCCGCTTCATAAAAACTTGTAAAGATTTGATCTAATGGCAGTTTGTTTTTTTCAATTACCCAATCTAAATCACTTATTGAATATAGGAGGAAAAATTCTTCCTTAAGGTTTTTATACATTGTCCCAAAAGAAGAAAACCTTAAATTATAGCGATTTCGTTTCGCATCCTCTGGTATTGGATCTATATGAAATGTTTGAGCCACATACTGCTCATAAGCTTCATCTGTCAAAGAGCAACCAGCTGCCTTTTGATGTCCTCCCCCTCCGAATTGTGCTGCAATTGCCGAAACATCTATGTGATCATGAATTGTACGAAAGGATATTTTTTTGCCACCCATATTTAATATTGCTATAAAATCAAGGTGTACATTTTCTTTTCCTAATTCATTACCCAGCTCTGAATGATACGATTCTGCATAAACCACACCTGTAAAGTATTCGCCTATCGATGTTTGCACTAGCTCTCTTTTTTTTCGACGGATATACCGTTCTACTTTCTCTTCTTCCATACTCAAAATTTTCTTTTCAAATTCATCAAAATCAAAATGTTCGCTTGTTTTTAAACGGTGAAGCATTTTTTCTTCAAATTCCTCAATGGATACTAAAAAAAAGAGAGCATTCAGCCGGCGAGCTTGCTGATTATCATTCTTTTCCCATTCCCATGTATCATACTGTCTCACTAACTCTACAAAATCTGTAATGGCATTCGTTTGTTCTAAATATCCATGGGCAACAAGATACTGATAAAATAAAGACGTTGCTGATGTTAAATAGCCATCTTCACCTTCTATTATTACTTTACCCCATTCATAATCGTTCAAATGATAAGCTGTTTTATGATGATCAATCAGTTGAACATTGCCAGTCGCGGTATAATAATCATTTAATCTCTTTTCATTTTCCTCGTTTGGAGATAAATCTGTAATAAACAGAAATGTATCCTGTTGGTTATTGTCTAAAAAATACTCAATTTCACGATCTAGCGATGAAATTGAATTGTACTTTACTTTTACTTGGTCTTGAAAGGCAAGCTTGGCCAAAATCCCACAGCCTACCCCATCTAAATCATTATGCGATAGCAATTTATACATTTTTTCACCTCTACAGTAGTATGGTTTATCATTGTAAAAATTATCAGTATTGTAAGGCGTATGAATGATTGCATGGAAATTAGCACCTGATTTATATCTAGATATTATTCAACCAGGCTCTTTTATCTGCTGCATCTTATATAAAATGATATAGAATTAAATTGCAGCACTAGAAGTTTTTATTCCTAATAGTCATAAAGCATTAAAATATTCACGTTCAATAAAATTATTATTTTCATAATAATTAATATTTAAAAATTCACTACCACATTACACTCCTTCATCATTCTCTTTTCAACAATTCATAAAAAAAGTTATAAACATCCTTTAGAAATCAACATTTTCGAATATAATCTATGACAATATTTCTTCCTATATTTAGCTTTAATACAAATCAGATTATTTAGAACTAACTGAAATTAATTATCCTATAAAATATAAATTCATTTTTTACTATAATATGTTATTATAATTTTGGTAAAACTACCTATTTTTTAGGAATAAAATATAAAGGAAAAATGAACTAAAAAGGAAGATGTATATGAAAAAAATCCAACAATTATTCCAAAGTGAAGATGGAAATATCGAACAAAGAGAGAGTTTTTTAGCCCTATTGGAGAAAATTGTTTCATCATTGGATGCGTTAAAAAACACAAAAACAACAACTCTCGGACCAATGAAAGAGCGCTCTGACAATTTCTATAAAGAGTTAATGCAAGAAAATGATGTACCAACTTCGGGTGTAGGACTTGAACAAGTTGTGAATGAATTAACACAATTGATGCAAGGGCATCCTTACCATACACGCAACTTTGTAACGAACGTTTTACCAATGGCTAGCATTCCCGGAATATTAGGACAATTCACAAATGCTCTGCTTAACGGCAACAATCTATGGGATGTATACGGACCTGCTGCTGCTGAATGTGAAGTAAAAGTAGTCGCAATGATGTCGAAGTTAGTTGGCTACGACTATACACAAAGCTTTGGTTACACAACTTGGGGTGGACAAGGAGCTGTCTTCAGTGGACTTCGTCTTGCCATCGCTAAACAATTCCCTAACGCTAAAGAAGATGGCGTACCGAATAATTTATATTGCTTCGCTTCAGAAAATGCTCATTACAGCTTATTAAAATCTATTGAAGCAGTCGGCATTGGTAGCAAGCATTTAATTCGTGTGAAAGCTGGAAAAGACCATTCTATGGATATTGATGACCTACGAGTACGTATGACTGAAGTTATCGAAAATGGTGGCATTCCCGTGTATGTAGTTGCTACAACAGGCGCTACCGATCAGTTTGCCATTGATGATGTACAAGCAATCAAAAAAGTTACCACTGACCTTGAAGAAAAGTATTCCTTAAAATCTATACATATTCATGCCGATTCAGCTTTAGGTGGTTTTTATGCCTTTTTCAATGATTACGACTTCAAGGCAAATTCACTTCAGTTAGAGCCTAATGTTTTACAAGCATTACAACAAATTAGAGAACGTATGCAATACCTCCCTATTGCAGATAGTCTTTGCTTCGATTTCCAAAAGCTTGGTCAAACACCGTATTTAACAAGCTTATTCTTAATAAAAGAAGGCAAGCATTTACAGTTATTAGATATCGATGACTTCGACACACCTTATGTAGGTAATCGCGGCTATGGTTCTTATCATACAGGTTATACATTAGAGTGCTCTCGTATGGGTAGTTCAATTGCTATTTATGCTGCATTACAAGCGTTTGGTAAAGAAGGCTACCAACAAATATTAGCAAATTATGTGCGTGTAAATTTAGCGTTCCGTGCGCAGTTAGCTGAGAAAACACCAATGTTACAAGTAGTCAATGAGTCTAATATTGGACCAGTTACAGCATTCCGTTTTTATCCTGAAGGCTTGAATTGGGAATCTGAACAATCAGGTAGCTATACACAAGACCAGATTGAATATATTAATGGTCTTAACGCTTCTTTATTCGAAATTATAGGAGAAGGTCGCGACGAAGTATTTTTCGGTGATACGACACGTGTTTGTACTGTCAGCACTAGCGATACTAAACAACAACTTCCAGTCGCTGCTGCAAAATTCTTTTCAATCTCTCCTTATACAGAGACTGAACATATTAGTGATATGATTCATTTCTTACAACAAAAGGTGAAAGTATTGGAGGCTGCTAAAGTTGAATATAGCCAAAAAATTTAAAAGTTCTTTACTCTATAAATATATTGCAAGTTTTACTATTCCCATTGCTATTATTTCGGTAATATTTAGTATCGTATTATTTATTTTTTCTTATCAGATTATCGATAATTTTGTTATTAAACAATTTGAGTCTTCATTAGAGATTGTATCTCAAACAATTTTTGATGATCTAAACAAAGAAGATGTCAAAGCTGCAGATAACGGTGATAAGAAAAAATATGAAGAAATATTAAATGAATTAAATGAAACAATTGAAGAGTATGATATTCAAAATGCTTTTGTTATATCGCGTGCAAATGGCAAAGAACATATTGTGGCATTAAGTAAGAAAGATGACTATCAAGAGGATTATGTTTTTAGTAATGACATGAATGAAGCGTTAAATACTGGAAGCGCTCAAATTAGTGATATTTATAAAGATGAATACGGTATTCATAAATCGATTTTTATACCATTTAAAGATACTGATATTCTTTTTGGTTTAGATATGGACGCCTCCTTCATTTCTAAACTGCAAACTAAGACTCTTTGGACTTGTATCATTATGACCGTGATGTTTTTGATATTCGGTATTATTGTGGCTTACTTCATTAGTAAAAGCATCATAAAACCAATTAAAAATATGACGAACTATGTTGGTAAGGTGGCACAAGGAGACTTAGCTGTTGAATCCCTTCAAATAAAGGGTTCCAATGAAATTGCACAGCTTTCTGAGGGCATTGAAAATATGACAGAAGACTTACGCTCACTTATTCAGCAAATTGCTGAAAATGCTGAGCAAGTAGCTGCGATGTCTGAAGAGTTATCGGCAAGTTCTGAGCAAACAAGTGCCTCTATACAACAAATAACATCTTCCATGCAAGAAGTAGCTGCTGGGTCAGATAAACAGACTTCCTCTATTGAAGAGGTAGAAAGTAATATTACGACAATCTCCACAAAGATGTCTGAAGTTGTATCAAGCGTTAATGATGTCACTACAAAAGCATTTAGTGCATCTTCTATTTCAGAAAAAAGTAATACGACGATTCAAAGTGCTACAGAAAAGATGGTTGTCACATCTAATGCTATTCAAGAGACATCAGAGGTTGTGAAACGTTTAAACACTTACTCAAATGAGATTGGCGACATTGTAACCTTAATTAATGAAATTACAGATCAAACAAATTTACTCGCTTTAAATGCATCTATAGAAGCAGCACGTGCCGGTGAGCATGGAAAAGGCTTTGCGGTTGTAGCCGAAGAAGTACGTAAACTTGCTGACCAATCATTAGCAGCAACTAACAGTATTCGGACACGTATTGAAACGATTAAAGAAGAATCTGTGCAAGCTGTGAAATCTATGGAAATTAGTAGTAGTAACCTTGCAGAAAGCTCAACTACTTTTAATGAATCCGGTGAAGCCTTTAAAGAAATATATTCGCATATTACTTCACTTACTCAAGAAATGGATTCTGTTAATAACATCATTTCAAGTATTAATGATGGCGTTAATAGCATTGCAATTTCAGTAGAGGAAGTTGGTGTTGTAGCCGTTCAATCATCTGGAAACATTCAAAATGTGGCTGCCGCTTCCGAAGAGCAATCAGCTAGTATTGAAGAGATTACTGCGTCTTCAAATAATTTAGCTGAGATGGCGCAGCAACTTCGAAATATTATACAAAAATTTCAGCTATAAGAAAAACTAATCACAAAAATCCGCTATACTTTCTGTAGGTAAGATTTTACCAACAGAAGTTTATGCGGATTTTTTACGCTTAATAGTCCTATACTCTTTTTTTCATCCATGCAATCGTTTCTTCAAGCCCTACTTTATATGAAGTACGTGGTAAAGCACCTATTTCCTTTTCATATTTCTCCCCACTTAAAATGACTGGTTCTTCTGTTAAATACAACATTTCAACTATTTCTTTCATAGAAGGACTAACTATTCCAAATAGTCGGATCATGCCTTGAGAAACTGTACGAACGCCTTTTTGATAGCCAGTAATTTCACGTAAAATTTCTACTAGTTCCTCTCCTGCGATTGGATGAACAGCTGGCACGTTCCAATTCTGATTATAGGTGTCGTCTCGTAATGCAAGCTCAACCATAGCCTTTGCGCCATCAACTGTATAAAGGAATTCCCTTTTCACTTGCATATTCCCTACAAAATTAGCTTTTTTACCTTGTACAACATTTTTTAATGTTTCATAGAGTATTGTATTCTCTGCATTTGGTCCGTATAAATCAGGGAAATGTACTATTAACGAGGGTACTTTACTTTTTTTCAATTTATTTTCCATCGTTAAACGAATCTTTCCTTTTTTCGTCTGTGGTTCTTTTCTAACTTGCTCTATTACAGGATTTGTCGATTGTCTCCCATAAGCATAAATATTGTCTACAAGTGCAATCTTTGTTCCTCGCCTTTGGGCAATTTTAATCACCATATCTATGCAACGCATATGGTACTTATCCCAATCCTGATATGGAAAACTAACAGCATGAAAAATAATATCAACACCATCTGAAGCATTCATCATGAGCTGTTCATTAAATACATCGCCTGAAATAATTTCGACGTTTTTGTGATGCTGAAAAAGTGCTACTAACTTTTCTTTATTTCTAGCAAATGCCTTCACCTGTATATTTCGATTTACTAGTTCATTTACAAGAGCATAGCCCATACCACCAGATGCCCCAATCACTAATGCTGTTTGCAACATTAATTCCTCCCTCGATTAATTAACCACTGGTCAAATAACTGTAAATTGAAAGCTCTAGATATTTTTCTAGAGCTAGCTTCTATATTTATGTTAAAGCCTTCATGAGAAATTTTGCATGTGCATCCACTGCTTGTTTCGCTTCCTCATAATTTTTTACATAATGGCGATAATGTGCAACAAATCCATGAAGTGCAATGAATGTAGAGTGTATCTCTGAAATCAATAGTTTAGTCATTGATAAGGACTGTACAGACTGTGCAAATTTTTCATAGCTAAGGTTCGCTGCCTCTTGTGAAAGCCCATCAATTTCTCTATCTCTTATCATAAACATTAATTCATACTGGCTTTGATTATTTAAACCAAAAGCCATATAGCCTACAAAAACGTTCAATAGTTTCGTATTATGATCCCCAGGACCATTCACGGTTTCATCCAACGTGTTATTCAGTTCAGAAAAATAATCACCTAATATTGCATAAAATATTTCTGCTTTATTTTTAAAATGATAGTAAATAGCCCCATGACTACAACCAAGCTCTTTAGCAATACTCCGCATTGATACTTGGTGAAAATCCTTTGTGATAAATTGCTTATGAGCTTCATTTATAATCATTTCTTTCGTCAAATCTTTTGTTGACGGCTTTCGTGGTGACATATTACCCTCCTTATTGACCAGTGGTTAATAATCAGTATATAGGTATTTTCATTTTTTGACAATAGGGACATTACGTAGAACAATAATAATGTGTGTGCCCACAAAACAACCTCCTACTACTTGAGGAGGTTGTTTTGAGTTGTTATAAGTCTTTTTTGTTTGTTTATCGTGAGTAGCCATCGTGTTAGTTATACGCTATCTTTGATTGGCGTAGACTGGCATGAAAAAGTGCCAAACATTCACAAAGATTTCCTTGAGCACTTTGTTTCTAAATTAGACTCTTCACAACTTTTGAAATAACAGCACCTTCAGCCTGGCCAGTTAACAAAGGTTTTGCAATTTTCATTGCTTCTCCCATGTTCATTCCTTTTACAACCCCAGCTGCCACAAGTTTTTCTACAATTTCTTCTTCCGTTAATTGCTTCGGTAAAAATGATTTTAGAAGGACTAATTTTGCTTCCTCTTTTTCAATTAAATCAGCTCGCCCTGCATTTTGAGCGCCCTCTAAAGCCTGATTTGTTTGCTTGACTTCACGATTGACAATCGCCATTTCTTCTTCAGACGATAAAGCGTCTCCCTTTTCTTTTTCAGCTAAATCAAGAGCAGATTTCAAAAGTGATAATACACCTTTTGCTAAGACATCCTTTTCTTTCATTGCCTTTTTTAATTGTTCGAATACCTCTGTTTTTAACAATGTTTTCACTCCTTCGTAAAATTCATTATAGCAAAAAAATACCGTAACCTTAAGGGATACAGTAAGTTTGATTTAACTTCTATCAATGAATGTCTTTTGTACCCAATATGTAGCGACAGGTACAGAAATCTTCCATTACTATTTGGTGCTATAGATGAATATAGGATCAATTATGCAGAGGCAAAAATTGATGCTATTTTACTTGTTTAAGCATAGATACTTCAGCTTTTGTCGTTATTACATCCACTGATAAAACATCAAATTTTGCATCTACAAGACCAATTTTTCGACTTAAATTTTGTTCAACTTTGTCTAGTCTTTTCTCCAATACTTCGTTTTTTTCTTCTAGTCTCTTTTCAATTGCTTCAATTTTTTCTCCCAGTCTCTTTTCAACTGCTTCGATTTGTTGCTGAAGTTCTGATTTCATGTCTTGCATTTGCTTCGAAAGCTCTAAAATTGCTTGAAGGATCGTATGTTGGTTCACTTCTTTTTCCATTTTCGACTTCCTCCTCTCTTTTATATTCACATAATCTATAAAATTCACAGCATTAATCACATTAACATCCATAAAAAAGGTAGAGTTACATAAGCAACTCTACCTGTCATTCTATCTATCTTTTATTTCTAAGTCAAAATATTAATAGTTGAAATCTATCAGATATTCTTCCATTAACTAATTCGCAAAGCTTTAAATCCCCTGTTTAAAAGAGGCATTACACTCACTTTTAAATTACCATGAAGCGTAGTGTTTTACTTCGAAATCAAACCATGTAAAGAACAATAACACGATCTAGTGAATTATTTCTCTCTGCCATTTACCCAATAAACAAGTCCAATAACGGCTCCCCCAATAATATTACCGATTGTTACAGGTAATAAATTTGAAAATGCTCCCGCATAGGATACGAGTTCACCATGAGGTATTAATAGAGCAAGAGAAAACAATGTCATATTTGCTATACAGTGCTCAAAACCGATTGTGACAAAAGGAAAAATACAGCAGAAAATCATCACTAATTTCCCAGTCTCTGTTTTTAATTTATAAGTACACCATACAGCCAAGCATACAAGTAAATTACATAAAATACCTCGACATAAAAGTTCAACGAAACTAGCATTCATCTTAGCTGAAGCCAGTTTTTCAATGTAAGCCGCTGTGTCTCCCACTGCTAGCCCAGAATAAAAGAATAATGTGGCTGCTAAAAGAGAACCAAAGAAATTTCCTATGTAACTAAACGTCCAAATGCCTAACATCTCTAATGGTGATGATTTTTTTGATAGTGTACTAACGGTTAAAACTAGATTATCTCCAGTAAATAAATTTGCCCCAGCCATCATGACCATACTAAGTGCCACACCAAATGCTAACCCTTGTAAGATTTTCATACTTGGTACCTCAGTTGGACTTAATAAGCCACCAATAGTAGTGATGAGCAAAATTCCAAATCCGATAAAAAGTCCGCCGAAAATGGCTAACAACAAATAATTAGCAGACTTATGCTTCATCATGTTAATTTTTGTTTCAGCTGTTAAACAAACTGAAGAAATTGCTTCTTTCATACTTTCATCTCCCAAACAACATCAAGCTATTTTAAATAACTCGTTTTTAGCGCTGATCTTAAGTAGTCATCTAGTTTCCACTCTAACCAACTTTTATACAAGGCTACATTTTAACAAATATTATTCCAAAATATCGTTAATTAGCAAATTTAAAGTAAATTCCTCCAAATTAACATATATTTATGCATTTTAGAATCTCTTTTAGTTCATTTGGATTAAAGGATAAAAAAAGATAGTGCACGAATTTCATTGTTTCTCCATTATCTAATTTTTTTTTACGGGTATCTATAATGCTGATGAGGCTTGTGTGGCATCGAATGTTCATTTAAAAATAATTGATGGTATTTAGGCTAGCAATACTACTTATAAAATAAAAAAAACGAGGGGTAAAAAACCATTACCCTTCGTTTCTATTAATAACTTGTTAAAAATATCTTTCCTTTAGTAGTTTTAGATGATTCAACAGCCGTTATCGCGTTTTTAATGTCTAACAAATCATAATGAGTATCAACCGTCATCATTTTTAACTTATCACTATTAACTAGATGGATTAAATGATGAAATGTATCTTGCCATCTTTCTACCGATACTTGCTTATTCCAATGACGCAAATGGAACATATTGGCATGTACATTTGCTTCTTTAACGATTCTCTGCCAATTCACTTGCACACCTGATAAAAGACCAATAGCTAAAAAGTTCCCTCCAGATTTCAGACAGAAAGCAAGATCATTGCCCGCCACCCCTCCAATAGAATCAATAGCCGCATCAGCACCCCTACCATTTGTTAGTTCCATTACTGTCTCATAGAGTGGTGCTGTTGAAGTATCTATTACATAGGAAGCGCCAAGCTGAATTAAATCGTCCGTATGTCTATTATTTCTCGTGACCGCGATTAATTGAAAACCTAACAATTTAGCTAGCTGTGCAAATATATGTCCAATTGCGGACCCACAAGCATTCACTAATAAAACATCATTTGGCCTTAATTGTAATATGTCCGTACAAGTGACCCAAGCTGTCATTGGGTTGATATACATTTGCGCTGCAGTAAAATCATCGATAGAATCTGGAATGGCCACTGCGAATTCTGCGCTTGTTTTTACAATTTCCTGCCAAGTTCCTTCTCCTCGTAAAGGCAATACACGCTTTCCAATAAGACTTTGAGAAACACATGGACCTACATCCTCTACAATACCGATCCCTTCATAGCCAGGAATAGTCGGTAAAGAAATCCGATGAGCATAACTCCCCCATATTGGTATTAAATCTGAAGGGTTAATAGGTCGCGCAAGCATTCGAACAAGAATTTCTTGTTCTTGAGGGGGATGAATTGTTTTATTTTCAAACTTTAAAACTTCCCGAGGGCTTCCAAATTCATATAATTTAATGCATTTAGCTTTCAATAAATTAACTCCTTTATGTTTGATTGCTGAATTTTTTTCACAACTATTCCGAAGTGAAACTCAGGGAAGCTTCCTTCATCCTCACCGATTATTAATCTTCACCAATTGGGATTTTGAGCAGTTTTTCTCCCGCTTAATGAAAATTAAAAGGAGATTTAAAGTTCTGATGGTGTTTTTAAAGCTTTGAAATGGTAAAATCACCATCTTCGGTCATGCATAGTTGTAAGTTTTTATTGATTTCTATCTCAATAGGGCTAACAATTGCTTTTTTGTTAGAAAAATACCAAACACGTTCACTTGGTCCTAAAAGTAAATTTGCGCCATCTTCATAATTCCCCATAAACGTGAGACCATTCGAACGAATTTCGTTATGATTCATTGGCATTATACCGTATTCTTTTAAACTATCGGCTACTGAATAAATAGCATCCGTCGTTAAATTCATTTCGGCAATATTTAATACATGCTCGGGTGAAAAAGACTCTACATCCTGTTTTGGATTTACTTCCTGTCTTGAAATGAGCTCAATAATATTCCCTTCAGGATCATAAAAATAACAAGAATGAGCATTTAATGTATCAAAATATACTTCATCCTGTCCCTCTGAATATAATAATTCTGCATATTCTTTTACCCAGCTTTTCGCTTCATTAAATAAATTGCATGGAATATTTAACGCAAAATGATATTGTTTTTTAATCAAATACGGTATTTTTTCAAAAGTAATCATACTTTCGCCAACAGCTACATCAAAAAAATCATCCGTATTCTTTATTACTGCAAATCCTAAATGATCGCAGTAAAATTCCTTCATTTTATGTACATCATACACATACAGTTTCACCTTTGTAATCTTCATCGTAAAACATCCCCTTAGCAATTGTTAGCATTTACTATACTTATTAAAATAAATACATGCCTCATGCAAAAGAATGAAAACGACTTTAAAGTTGGATACGATCTCCCCTGCTATTTGGTTGTGAAATGACCAAAAACTCTACCTCTTCCTCTGAATCATTACGCATCTGGTGCGCTTTAAGGGGCGGCACTTCAATTCCTTCATTCTTTTGCAACACAATTCGTTCTCCGTCGATATCGATAGTTGCTGTTCCAGATAATACAAAGAAAAATTGTTGTGCATGATGGTGATAATGGTTTGTCTCTACCGTTTTAGCTGGCATACGTTCATGAATAATACTGAGACCATCATTCTTCACTAAATGCCAGCCATCACATTGTTCTCCCCATATGTAATGTTCTGCATACTGTTTGCTAATTTTCAAAACTAATGTTCACCTTCTTTTCTCTTGATTCTCATCGATATTTACTTAATATTATAAATAAGTATAATACTTTCACGCAGCAAGGAGTGAGATCGTTGAATATCAAAAAACAATTGCTAGGCATTTCTCTCGGCTATATGCTGGGATTATTCATTGCATACATTTTTTTCGATTATTTTTCTTGGTCGTTTACTCTAGGCTCTTTTCTAGGTATTTGTTTATTTGCTCTAATTTTAAAGTTCTTAAAAGCGAGATAAATTCCCTGCTAGTAATAGGAATTTAATAATTTCCAAACTTGTTTGCACGCATAATTTCATACATCATAAACTGATCAACAGTCCAAAGGTAGTCCATTGATAGGTGCATTCTGTGCTTCATCTTTCGTCCTTAGTTGATATGCATGAAAAGGAATGCTCCTTTTAAAACTAGCCCTTCATCCGTACGGTTCATTAACCATCTTACTTTTCATTTACCGCCTGCTCGTACTGCGTTGCACAAAGTGCACACCATATATATTGCTGTTCGATATTGGTTCTAGTAATTTGAACATAGTTCACTTTACCATCTGCCTTATTTTATTATATCGGAGGTAGAAAATGGATAGCAATCCCTTTCCCTTTTTCATTCACTATCACTAAACTTTCAAACAAAAAAAAATGAACTGGAATTGAATTTTATTTAAGTAGAAATGAACTTTATCGCCTCAACACATAATATAGTCATTATCTTCTCTTCCTTTATTCGCATACGGTATTACAGCATAATTGTGTCCGGAGGTTTTAACGTCTTTCAGCGGTGTTTCCGACACCTGCTGAAAGACGTTATAAAATGCTTTTTAGTTGTCTAAATTTTTGTTATAAACGTTTCCTTCAACCAACTTTTTTGCCCACCAGTTATTTAATCGGAATTAGGAAAAAACGTTGCTATAGACCCACTCAAAGTTTACTTGTTATCATAGGTCTATATATATCAGGAGGTGATTTCAGGTGCATTCATCAAAAATTGCTTTTTTATCTGTTATAAGTAATTTTACTGTTGTCCTATTAAAAATTATCGTTGGATTGTTCACTGGATCAGTTGCCATTTTATCGGAGGCAATCCATTCTCTTCTAGACCTACTTGCCTCTTTTATTGCCTTTCTCTCCGTACGAATTTCCAGTCGACCAGCTGATAAAGAACATCCTTATGGACATGGTAAAGTTGAAAATATTTCAGGGACCATTGAAACATTGTTAATTTTTGTTGCTGGGATTTGGATTATTTATGAATGTATTCATAAAATTATCACCCCTACTCCAATCAAACTCCCAGTCCTAGGAATACTAGTTATGTTATTTGGCGCCTTGATTAATTTTTTTGTATCACGGATTGTTTATAGAACTGCAAAGAATACCAACTCTGTTGCCATGAAATCAAACGCATTGCATTTACTTACAGATGTCTATACATCATTGGGCGTTGCTTTGAGTTTATTGATTGTCCATTTAACGGGCTGGTATATTTTAGACCCAATCATCGGTATTATATTAGCATGCTATATTATGACAGAAGCTTTCAAACTGATGAAAGAAACATTTCCTCCATTAATGGATGCACGATTATCGACGGAAGAGGAAGAACAAATTATTCAAATTATTGAATCATTTAAAGATGAATACATTGAGTATCACGATTTTCGAACTAGACGTTCTGGGGCGGAAGAATACATCGATTTCCATTTAGTCGTAGCATCCAATGAAAGCATTGAAACCGTTCATGATTTATGTGATCGTATTGAAGAACAAATTAATAGCATCTTTTCTCAAGCTAATATTCTTATTCACTTAGAACCAGAGAATGAAAAAATAAATGAATGATTTACAAATGACCAGGTCTATTTCACAGTACCTGGTCATTTGTTTGATCCGCTGAAAATATTACACTTATGCTAAAATAAGGATGTTGCATTGGTTCAGTCATATGGTTTGAAAATAACATCAACCGCGATAAAAGAGGAGGGGAAAAATTTATACAATACAACATTTCACAAGAGCAAAATGATCGTAAAAAATCTTTCATTAATAACAAGCTTTACGAATACAATTTGAAACATTTTCCAAAGGATTTAAGAGGCCGATATCAAGAGATCAACCTTTACCTTACAGATGAAAATGATCAAATCTGTGGTGGTATATTGGGGAAATTTGTTGGAATTGGTTAGAAATACATACCCTTATGATTGATGAGGATATTCGTGGTTTAGGCTATGGCTCTAAATTATTATTAGAAATCGAACAAATTGCTTTTAAAAACAAATGTGATTTCATTAAGGTAGATACTTTAAGTTTTCAAGCTTTAGATTTTTATCAACATCATGGCTATCAAGTCTACGGTACATTGGACAATGTTGGCAGGGATTATAAGCATTACTATTTAAAAAAGAATCTTTGATAATCCTTATACTCTGTATTAAAAAGTTGCAATGGTAATCACTTAGTCTTCATTAGTTTTACAATTGCAACTTATCCTTTTTCAAAATATTATTTATTAAATTTCTGATAGTGTAGTGAATATATTTGGTGAATTTTATTAAAAATAAACGACTCCTTTTCCTTCATAAAACCATTTTTTTCAGCAACACGAATGGACGGTCCATTTTTAGGATCAATAATACTTATAAATTTTTCTTGTCCTAACTGCGTAAATCCATATTCCACACAACCTTTAGCTGCTTCAGTTGCATATCCTTTAGACCAATATTTTTTATGAATATGGTAGCCCACCTCAACTTCAGTTTTCCCATCAACTATTTGTTTAACGAGACCACAATCTCCAATTAACTCTTTCGATTCTTTTAAACAGACAGCCCATAAACCGTAACCATCTTCTCGATATCTTTGTTTATTTTTCTCAATCCAATTTTTAGTTTGTTCTAAATTAAATGGTGACGGATAATATTTCATGGTTTCAGCATCTGAAAAAATTGTGTAAAGAACAGAAATATCCTCATCTTTTAATTCTCGTAATTCTAATCTTGCTGTTTCCATAATTATCAATATAGTTACCTCCTTGAATATGTGAATTGTTTTTCCTTATTTTAAGTTTAGAATAATTTGCTCCAGACTTGCCAAAAAAAGTAAATTTCGTCTAATCTGTATGTGTAAATAACAATATTTTTTAAGGTTTATGTAAGGATTACGTAAAAAGGATGTAATTTCAAAAATCTATGCTAATATATAGTAGTTTAAAAATAAATCGATCAATAAAATATATAGATGAGGTGTAGGGTTTTTATGTATTTTGGGATTATTCCGCTTATCCTATTTTTTATTTTTCTGTATTCTTACTTGAAAGATCCCAGAAAAATAGTAAATGGCTTTTTATTTAATATTTTTTTCTGCTCATTCCTTTTATTTTGTACGTTTGTTTCTTTAGCATCTGAAAACAATATTATACAGCTTTTAGTTATTATTCCTTTAATAGCACTTTTCTTTATAATACCTTTTGGAATTGTAGCTTTAATGTTCGGCCTATTTCTTAATGCAAGAATTTTAATGAAAAGAGAAGGAAGACGCTTAGCAAATTCCTTAACTTTAATTGTAGCTATTATTATTTTATTATTTTTTATCATGCCTATTATTAGTCCATCCAGTTTGTTATCTAGTATATTTCAACCTATTTTTGGTGGAATATCGCTTATTATTTTTTATTTCTTGATTCATTTATCAAACTTTCTATCTGCTTATTTCCTCTATCAGTTTAATAAACCAAAATATAACCAAGACTTTATCATCGTACTAGGCAGTGGTTTAATTAACGATAAAGTACCACCACTTCTTGCAAGTAGAATTAATAAAGCTATTGATTTTTATCAGAAACAAGCAGCGGTTACCACACCACCAACAATCATTTTCTCAGGAGGGCAGGGTCACGATGAAAATTTGCCCGAAGCGGAAGCGATGCAAAAATACGCTGTGGAAAAAGGCATTCCTCTTGAGCATACTGTGCAAGAAAATCGTTCTGTAAACACCTATCAAAATATGTTATTTTCGAAACAAATTATGGATACATTAAAACCAGATGGCAAATACAACAGCATCTTTACAACGAATAATTTCCATCTTTTCCGTGCTGGTCTATACGCTAGACAAGCTGGCCTGAATAGCCAGGGTATCGGCTCAAAAACAGCCTTTTATTATTGGCCCAACGCAATGATTCGTGAATATGTTGCAATTGTTGTAATGGGACGGAAAAGACATATGAAAGTTGTTGGGATAATTCTCGGAATGTCTCTACTCCTTTCTGTATTTGGCTTATTATTCTTATAGTTAAATGAAAAAAATAATCAACACAAGGGTACTGAATCATAAATATTTAGTACCCTTTTATTAGTCGTTGACCGTAGATATTTCTCCCCTGTGGCCAAACATGACATGTAACAATACACTCGTTCATGACACCCATTTTAAAAGCGAATGCAAAACTTATTTTCGATAATTTAAAGCGGCTTCGCCAAATCGGGCAGAAAAATAAGTTGTTTTCGTTTAACTGTCAGCATAATTATAAATAAATTTCTCATAAAACAGACATTGAAAAATTGCATAGTGGTGTTTAACCAAATATATTGAGGGAGGGACAGTGAATGCAACTAAAAAGTAAATCGTCTTGGTTACTTGCATTATTAACTATAGTAGCAGTTATTTCAATGTATAATTTGATGGTTCCACCAAAACAATCACAACCGGAGATCGCCTTAAAAGAAGATACAGATCAAAAAGCAACAATACAGAGTGTAACAAAGGAAGTTTCTTCTCCAAGCCTTTTATTTGAAGAAACGCGCCTTCAAGTTAGTAACAAGAGAAACCAACTTCGCCAAAAGTTAACGCAAAAAATAACGTCAGAAGAATATTTTGTTGAAGAAAAAAATAAGGCCTCTATTGAGCTTGATACGCTCAATAAAGAAGAATCTACGGAAGCATTACTTGAGATGGACATTAAATCATTAGGTTTTCCCGATGCTTTAGTACGAATTGAAGGCCAAGAAGTTTCTGTAACAGTGATGGCAAACGAACTATCAAAATATCAAGCAAATGAAATGATCTATCTAATAAAAAAAGAGTGCGAGGATGCAAATGTGAAGGTTAAATTCGGTGCTAATAATTATTAATAGCAAGTAAAAATTAACAATATAATTCATAAAAATTAAAGCTTAAAGTAACATGCTTTTAAGTACGGTGAAAATCACCTATAGAAATACCTTATACATCTGGTTCGGTGTACACTGCCCAGCCTAAAAGATGCAGTTCTTTATAAAGTTAAAAGCCCTTCTCACTCACTTTCTTGGACATATCATAGCCATGAAAGGAGAAAATTTATGTGCACAACTAATGATAATTTTAATTGTATATCAAAAAGAAACGAATGTATTAATGTTAAACCATTTGTAGCCAAAGATATAAATTGTATAAGTACGGAACCTGAAAATAGTGGCGGTTCGATAATTCCCTTTTCCTCTGGAAATACACAAACTGTAGTTGAAAATATACTAGGCAATAATCTTGCTAGTCTTATAGGGTTTGGTACTGCTGTAGACCTTGTACCTATTGCCAATAATACAATTAATTTAACGGGTATTTTAAGTGAGGCCTTCAACGTCCCACGTGACGGGAATATTACTGCTATTTCAGCCTCGTATACTGCATTGGCAGGACAGATAGAATCAGGATTTGTGACAATCCGTGCTCAAATTTTTCAGGCACCTGTAGGAAGTAATACTTTTACTGGTACAAGTGCCAGCGTTGATTTAGTCCCATCTGTTACAGCACCTATACCCGCTGGCCTTTTAGTATTTGCATCGGCTACTATCTCACCAGTACCTGTAGCTGCAGGTGATCGTTTATTAATGGTATTTTATATTTCATCGTTACAAGCAGAAACTGCAGTTGACTTAGTTATCGGTACTGCAAGTGCAGGAATTAATATTGTTTAAACAAGCTTGTATTACTTGACCATTCAATTTTACAGAATGGTCTTTTTTACTTAACGCTGTCCAATATTTCGAATTATACGGGACATTTTCTATGTTTTTTGTGCGAAAGCGTAACGACAACACCAGATGTCTTTTGTGCATTTTTACCGTTCCCGCTGACTTGATTAATTTTTAATGCCTATTAGTGAATGGATAAATACCCCACTTCTTCTCTACAGCTAACATATTATATATTGTAGAAAGGAGGGATTTCTTTATGGGATACTATGGAAACAACTGTTATTCCTATGGCTGTGGCTGTTACGGTGGCTATAGCCGTGGCTCTGGTTCAGGATTTGCGCTAATAGTAGTTCTATTCATTCTTCTAATTATAATCGGCGCTACTTTTGTAAATGGAGAAAACTGTTAGTATATCATTATAAATCAACTAGCCATCCGCACATCTCTTATGATAAAGGGTCTCTCTCAGCTAGTGACCCTTTGTCGTTTCTTTTCTTATTTACCTAAAAAACGCAAAAAAATAGGACACAGCAAAACTTCCGTAACAGAAGATTGCTATGCCCAGAGTAAATGGCCAGAGATACTTTAGACACCTTTGATGCATGTGCTCAAAATTTTTAGATGTCATTTGAATATAAATTTCAAACGGGTGGCCAACATGCACTTCTCATCAACTCTTAAATTAAATTTGTTTTTCGAATCTTTTAAGAGCCTCAGACATTCTGTTAATAATCTCTTCAACCTGTTGGCTTGTAATAATAAGCGGTGGAGCAAGCGCAACCGTATTTGTTCCCTTCCAATCGAAGTAACGCAATTGCAGCCCTAAATCCATACATATATCTGTATACAGAGCTGCAGCATGTACCGTCGGATCAAATGAGATGCCGTTTTCAGGATCTTTAACTAGCTCAATACCTGCAAGTAGACCAAGACCTCTTACATTCGTTATATATTTATGGTTGCTTTCGAGATATTGAAGTCCTTTTAATAATTCTTCACCGCGAAGCCTACTATTCTCAACAATTTGATCTCTTTCTAATATTTCAAGTGTCTTCAAGCCAACCGCGCAAGCCATTGGATGTCCACTATATGTGAATCCATGGAACATCATTTCATCTGATTGAATAAATGCTTCTCTTACATGCTCTCTCATAATTACGGCACCTAGGTGGGCATAACCACTTGAGATACCTTTTGCAACACATAGAAGGTCCGGAACAATGTTCCAATTATCAACACCAAAAGTCTTTCCGGTTCTTCCAAACCCACAAATCACCTCATCTGCAATAAGCAAAATGTTGTGTTCGTCGCAAAGTTTGCGAACAGCTTGAAGGTATCCATCAGGAGGGAACCTTACCCCGCCTGCGCCTTGGATTGGCTCTATAATGACAGCTGCTATGGTGTCAGACCCTTCTGATTCAATTATTCCGCGAATAGAACGCGAGTAGTTCGGATCACTTTTGTCACCAAGTTCTGCATTCAAAGCATGCGCCGCAGCTGTAAGGAAGTTCGGAGCATTAGAAGTCGTAAATTGGTTAAATCCCTCGATTCCGGTAGCACTTGTGGCTCCTACTGTAACTCCATGGAATGATTGTTCAAGAGAAATAATTTTAGTTTTCTCTGGTTGACCTTTTACTTTCCAATAAAAACGGGCTAGTTTAAAAGCCGTATCATTAGATTCCGAGCCTCCCGATGTGAAGAAACAAACATTCAAATCACCAGGTGCTAATGAGGCCACTTTCTGTGCTAAAAGGATAGCGGGCTCATTGGATTGTCCGCTGAATGAAGAGCTGTAAGAAAGTTTTAACATCTGCTGTTTTGCTACCTCAGCAAGTTCTTCATTGCCATAGCCAAGGTTAACATTCCAAAGCATCGAAACCCCATCAATACGCTCTTTCCCCTCTATGTCTTTCAGATAAATGCCTTTGCCTTCTGTAAAAATTGTAGAAGGCCCTGATAAATAATGTGCTCTTGGTGGTGTGGTTGGATGCAAATAATGTTTTTTATCCAGTTCTGATAATTCCATTTTACTTAGGTTATACCGATTTGTAACGAGTTGCATATTTTATTCCTCCCTTTAATAATTAAGTATCGATTTATGAAGTTACCCTTTTACGCTCTAACAGGCTCTCCATCTGTTATAAAGATTATTTTTTTTAACTAATATTCTGCCCTTCTATATCTGTTAAGAGTTTTTTGGACTCTTTTGAATACATGGATCGAATTGCTAAATAACAAACACCAATTCCCATCCAAGCAAATCCAACTATTTTTCCGGTTGTTGAAAGCCCCCATAAGATATAAAGACAAATTAACATCCCAATTAATGGAATAATTAAATGTTTAACGATATTTTTTTGTTTGTTTTTTAAATAATAATGATTAATTACACAAATATTCACGAAAGCAAATCCTAATAATCCACCAAATGCAACTAAGTCGGATACCATTTGCAGATTCAAAGATATCGCACCCATAATTCCGATTATTGACATTAACAAAATATTATTAATCGGTGTTTTATACTTTGGATGGATATAGCTAAAAAATTTTTGAGGGATGACATTGTCACGCCCCATTCCCAAGAGCAGACGGCTAGAAGCTGATTGGCTCGCTAAGGCACTTGCAATTCCAGATGCGATAATCGTAAGTGTAATATAAGTCTGGAGAAACCCGCCCCCTATAGTCTCTAACACATTGAAGAAAGCTGTATCTGGATTATCAATAGCTAAATAGTTTCCTATAAGAATCACTGCTAAATAAGTGACGGAAACATAAAATACTGTTTGAATGATACAGGTAAACAAAATGGCCAAACCAATTTTATTGCCCCCTACGTTCGTCTCTTCAGCCAAGGTCGTAATAGCATCAAAACCTAGGTAAGCGACAAAAACAATAGCTGCCCCGCCAATAACTGCTCCTATTGAAAATGAATCGCCATTATAAATTGCCTTATAGTTTATTAACGTTAAATCACCCGTTATAATATAGTGACTTGCACTGAAAACGAAGGCAATCACCGCGATAATCATGAGGAACACTAAGACTAAATTCAACTTAGCTGCTATATCAATTCCAATTATATTTACAATCGTGATTGGGATCGCGAAAATGAGAACCCAACCCCATACCGGAATGCTTGGTACAAGGGCGTTTGCAAAACTTGCACTGATCAAAAAAGTTAACATGGGTATCAACAGATAATCAAGGAGCATTCCCCATCCAGCTATAAATCCTATTTTAGGGTGTAGCGCTTGATGGGCGTAGGTATAGGTTGAGCCCGCAACTGGGAAAGCTTCAACCATTTTACCGAAACTGTACGCCGTAAATAACATTGCAACAAAACCAAGAACATATGAGAGGACAGAATGGCCCTGAGATACCAATGTAATAATTCCAAACATTGACATCGCTGCAACTGGTGCCATAAAGCCAAGACCAAAAATAACTAAATCTCGCATTTTTAAACTTCTTTTTAGACTTTGTCCATCTGATAAAATTTGAATGTTCTCTATCGATTTTTGCGTTTCTATAATCCCTACCCCCGTTGGCGTTATTATCATTTTGTTATTTAGACAAAGCTGACACGACCTCAACCCAATTACCATTAATAAACAGTTTGTATTTCGCCATTCATCTGACTCCCTTCTTTTGTTATTGCCAATTCTCCCCTCGAACTGTAGTAGGAAAATAAGCATTCTTTATATTGATTCCAGATTATCAGATTAAGATAATTTGATATTGTAAAAATCGGAACATTCTAAATTTTCATTCATAAATTCTTCAAACATGCGTATGCCGGCGCACTTAAAAAGAGGTTGGGACAAAAAGAAAAAATGTTAGACCGATGCAAACGGCCTAACATTTTTTTGATTTAGGAAGGAATGTTTAACTCATTGAAGTGAAAAAGTTATTACCCATTTTCGTTATTTTTCAATAATCTAGTTCTGTCCCAGCCTCTTAGCTATACAAACATATTTAGTTTGTTTTCAGACAACCGTTTTGCCCAGTTAATTGATAAGGTGTCATACATCCAAAATTCCGAAACTCATGAATCAAATGAGCTTGGTCATAATAACCGTTCTCATAAATAACATCATTTAACGTAAAGTGGGTTGTCCTCAGAATCATATTTAATGATGATTGAAATCTTACTATTTGGCTAAATAATTTTGGGGAAATTCCAATATGGTCTTCAAATTGTTTTCTTAAATATCTAGTTGAAAATCCTACTTCTTCTGCAAGTTGAGCTATGGTAATCTTACCTTTTGTCGCGTATATATTATATAATGCTTGTTTTATTGTTTTTGTTGATTTATCAATCTCAAAAATATGACTTCCTAATGTTTCAATGAATATTTGGACTCTCTCCATAAAACTTCCGTCAGTTACTACCCTTTCTAAGATATTCGTATTGACAGGAAGCATTTCATTTAAGCAAACTTCTGTATCCGTAAGGTCTTTAATTCCTATTTTCTTAATATTTAGGCATGGCAGAAAACGAATACCAAAGTATGTACTGTTGGGGAGAAGGTTAATCTCTCTACTTTTAGTAACGCTTCCACAAATATTACCGTAATGCTGATCACAATTAATGAGAATATCAATACATCCATCTGGGATAACAGAAATTTGACTACTTACCTCGCCCATTTTAAATTGGTAGAAAAGAATAGATGGTTGATTTGGTTGTATTCTAACTTTTTGTTCCGTATAGTAATCTGTCTGAAATTCGAAGTCAGGCTGAGACGGCAAGTAACTAATTATTTTCGAATTTAAAGGATTAATCAACTTTATACCCCCTATAACGCAAATTAGTAAGCGCTTACAAACTGATGCTTAATACGCAATTATTCCCTCGGTTAATTGAATAACAGCTACATCAACGGTTAACTACTTTTTTACATTTCACATAAAATAGCTACCTTCATTTTAAGAAGTAGCTATTCTTCATTTAGAAAGACCTTGCCAGAAGATTTTCCAAATCAAATTTCTTCTTTTGGATTACCTGATTCATAGCTTAAAGAAAAATCTATTATTTATGTCAGTTAAAGAAGTACTATCGTATTCTTTTTCTATCAATTGAACCAAAGCACTTTTCCACCTCTCGACGAACTTTCGTAAAATAAGTGTAATAAAAAAAGAAAAATTAAACAATATTATTTCCAGAAGATTCAGTTAATTATTCACCTCCCCTCAATAGTACTAATTTGATGAAGATGTGGTTATTTCATAATTGTAGATTGAAAAAAGATAACTCACTATTTATCCCAGAACAATTGAACAATATTTATAAACATTATCGATAACTAAATGAAAAACCTGTATCCCTTTTCGACTCAAGGTTACAGGCCTTTCTAACAACAGGTTTTTAACAATTTAATGCTTTATGGAGAAATAGGTTCAAATCTATTGAATGTCGCTGCAATCCTAAAACGGATAATCTAATTTACTTTCCTGTACAGATACCCATTTCGCAACAGTGAACTCATCAACAATCCATTCATAGCCAAAACGCCCAATTCCACTTTGTTTCACTCCACCAAATGGAACGTTTCCTTCTAGGACTGCAGGCATATCATTTATATGTGTTGTACCAGATTCGATCTCAAGGGCTAGTCTTTCCCCTCTTTCTAAGTCACTAGTTATAATGGAAGAGGATAATCCATATTCCGTGTCATTAGCAAAACGAATGGCCTCTTCATCACTTTCAGCCGGAATAATTTGTGCAACAGGACCGAAAATTTCACAAGATGCAAGACTAGAATCATTTGGTACATCCACAAATACAAATGGAGAAATAACATTCCCTGTACGTTCACCTTCTACGGCAACTTTTAATCCACTTTCCTTTGCCTTATTAACTAAATCCATGATTTTATCAGCTTGTTTTTTATTGATAACAGGTCCAATAATTGTGTTAGGATCCTTGGGGTCCCCTACGGTTAATCCCTTAACTTTTTCTACGTATCTAGCAACAAATTCATCGTAAATTTCTTTATTAACAATAATTCGGTTTGTAATCGCACAAATTTGACCACTATGCAAAAATTTCCCGAAGATGGCGATTTTCACTGCTTGTTCAACGTCGGCATCTCCTAAAACTACTAAAGGATTATTGCCTCCAAGTTCTAATGCCATTTGTTTTAATGTTCCGCCTGTTACCTTATTTATATGTTTGCCTACTGCCGTAGATCCTGTAAAACTGATAAACGAAGAATTCTTATTTAACAGGAATTCATCTCCTGATTCTTGAAGATCGGTTAAAATTGAATTAAACACTCCAGCAGGAAGTCCCGCTTCCTCGAAAGCCTTTGCAAAAACTTGCCCACCAACTATGCCAACTTGGATATCTGGTTTATGAACAACACTGTTCCCAAGAGCAATGGCAGGGAAAATCGTTCTTGTTGCCATGTTAAACGGAAAGTTAAAAGGTGTGATGGACGTAATAACACCTAAAGGTAATCGATATACATGGCTAACCTTCCCTGGTGTAGTAGATGCATAATTTTTGGGTGTATATATTTCATCAACCATATTAATAGCATCTTTTATGTCACTAACCCCAAAGCCAAACTCAATATGAGCTTTAAGTAGTGTTCCACCTGTTTCTCGTGTAATTAATTCCAAAATATGCTCTTTATTTCTTTCTAAATAGTCTAAAGCTTTCGTTAAAACTTCTCTTCTTTGTTCTGGAGTAGATTTAGCCCATTCCTTTTGTGCAGCTTTTGCTTGGTGATAAGCGTCTTTTATTTGCTCAACATTCGCTAATTCTACAGAAGTAATAGTTGACTGATCATATGGATCCTTTATTGAATAAGTTCTTTTACTTCCACCCTCTACCCATTGACCTCCAATATAACTTTTGTTTATTTGACTTACCCATTCAATGCAGTTCACATCTAAAGCCTGACTCTTTGTCATTTAAAGTCCCCTTCCTGAAATGGAAATCTATCCTTAACGCGATGTAACCTAAATTGTAAGCAGTATTAAATGTTTTTTATTGTAAAAAGCGGAACTAACCGCTTCCTTATCAAGCCCATCAATAAAATTCAACACTCCGCCAAATGCTATACGAAGAAACATGACAAGAATATTAGGAAGTAAGGTACCTCTTACTTTTTAAACCGCTTATGAATATTGTTATACTTGTAAGTTCCTTCCTCACTGAATTCAATCAGTTCCATAGATAAAGCCAAATATCGCCTAGCAAATAGATCAGCAAAATGATCCTTGATTACTTCGAATAGTTCGTCACAAGTTTCTTTCTTATTTTCAGCCGATCTTCCCGCCCCAATTTTTAAAATAGCATGAACAAATGCATCATCTTCTGCTCCATCTGCTACTCGGTAATCTTGAAGTTCAACTGCTCTTGATCGAATTCCTCCAATCGGAAAAAGATGACTACGGCTAATCAATACATCATTCACTTTTTTAAGCAAATTCGGAATGTCTGCTTCTTCCTTTATGTTATCGGTATATTCAACAATAAAATGCGGCATGTTTTCATCCCTCTCACTGACTAAAAATGGCGTTATCACTTTCGGTTCTTAAAAACTGTTTTTCACTAATAATGGTATTTACTAGTCGCCCTACTCCTTCAATTTCAGTAATGACTTCATCTCCTTCCTTTGTATCAACTAATCCTTCAGGCGTACCAGTAAGGATAATGTCGTTTTTATTTAATGTCATAAAACTACTTAAATACTCAATTAATTGCGGAATACTAAAAATCATATCTTTCGTTGTGCCTTCCTGAGTAACTTTTCCATTTACATAAGTACGCAATGTAAGATTCATAGGATCTTCAATATCTTTTGCATCCACTAGCCATGGACCGATTGGTGTACAAGTATCTCTATTCTTTACTTTTAAGTTCGGACGATAATAGTTTTCTAAATAATCACGGATGGCATAGTCATTTGCAACGGTATATCCTGCTACATAATCATAAGCATTTTCTCGTTTAATATTAGTCCCAGAACGCCCAATGACAACTGCAAGTTCACACTCATAATGCATATTGATAGCCTCAGCCGGTCGGTAAGTCTGACCTCGATGACCAATCAAAGTATTAGGACCTTTTAGAAAAACTAAAGGTTCTGTTGGTGCTTGAAAAGCAAGTTCCTTTGCATGATCTGCATAATTTAATCCTAAAGCAAAAATGGTTCTAGGTTGAACTGGCGGTAGCCAGATCACATCCTCCTCCGAAACAATTTGTCCATCTTCTAGTTTCAGGTGACCATCATTAGTTTCAATTGCGTGATGATGGACATCCTGAAATACTACACGTGCATGTTTCATAATAATCGCGCTCCTTTACAAAACAATGAGATTCTTATTGAACTGTATTTTCTAAATAACCGATTCCATCGATTTCAATTCGTACTCGATCTCCCTTTTCAACAAGCGGGGGATTCTCAGGTACTCCAACCAGTAAAACATCTCCCTCATACAGTGTCATGAATTCCGAAATTTCAGAAATCAATCGTGATACAGGACGAATTAAATTGGCCGTTGTATTCTTTTGTTTTAATTCATCGTTAACGAATACACTAATCGTCAACTTATTAGGGTCAGCGATTGCATCGCGTTCAATAATCCACGGACCAACAGGGCAAAAGTTATCTCTTGCTTTTTGTTTAATAGCTGGTCGATAAAAATTCTCATGTGGAATACTCACATCATTTACAATGGTGTATCCTAATACATGATCCAAAGCTTTTTCTGCTGTTACACGAGTAGCGTTTTTCCCAATGACAATGCCCAATGAAGCACCTACTTGCAGATGAGATGTCTCCTCGGGAAATGGAATTAAAGATTTAAATCCAGTAATGGTGTTCACCGGTTTTATATATAAGACAGGTGCTTTGGGAGGCTGTTTATAAGGTTCTTTAGTTAACGATGAACCTAATGCCTTAAGCTCGCCACTATAATTTAATAAAGCCCCATATACAGTACCCGAAATTGGTGCCTCCAAAGAGGACTGCTCTACTGGTAACTTTCTATCACCGAGAATAATTGTATTGCTTTTGGGATCTACTTCCACTTCTTTTGTGTGAAGGGTTTCACTAAATTTAATAATTGCCTTACTCAAACTATTCACTCCTCTCATATACTCGTAAATTCTTCTAATAATTACTTCATCTTATTGAGCTTGCAAAACTATCACTAATGTTGAACTACACCTTTAACATCATTACCTATATTTGACTTAACGATAATTTCTGAAAAATCATCCCCTACATGTTTTGACTTACGGGCCCCTATAAGTGTCCCAATAAAGCAGCCTAAGAAACCTAATGGTATAGAAAGAATTCCTGGTGATGCAAGAGGGAAGATTGGATTACCAGTAAATAAGGCCACACCTGGTTCTGGATTCCAAACATTTGGACTTAACAAAACCAGACCAATCGTGCTAATTAATCCTATAAGCATCCCAAAGATTGCCCCAGTTTTGTTGAATTTTCTCCAAAAAATAGTTAATAAAATAACAGGTAAATTCGAACTCGCCGCTAAAGTTAGAGCGAGTGATGATAAAAAGGCCACATTAAAATTTTGAAGAAATAGTGATAAGGCAACAGCGCTAGCAGTGATGAGAATCGATGCAAGGCGTACCATAAACATTTGCTGTTTTTCGGTTGCTTTCCCGTCTTTTAAAATTTCGTTATAAAAGTCATGGGAAAATGCTGTTGCTCCCGTAACTACAATTCCAGCAACAACAGCGAGAATAGTAGCAAAAGAAACCGCAGAAATGAAAGCGAACATCAAATCTCCGCCAATATACTTTGCTAATAATGGCGCTGCCATATTCCCTGCTGGGTTAGCTTCTATAATATTCGAAGTTCCAACTAGTTTTGCTGCTCCAAACCCAAGGAAAATAACCATAACATGGAAGAGCCCCATAATCCACATAAGCCAAACAACTGACTTTCTGGCTACCTGAGCATTAGGTACAGTTAAAAAGCGAACTAATACATGGGGTAGACCCGCTGTCCCAAGAATGAGCCCAAGTGTTAAAGAAGCCGCATCCCAACCATTTTTATATTTTAAACCAGGATTTAAGAAATCAATCCCAAAAGGCGTAGCTGTTTTCATATCAGTAAAAATACCAATAAAATTAAAATTAAATTTCCACATAACCATTACAAACATAATAAAGGTTCCACCTACTAAAAGAATGGCTTTAATAATTTGAACCCAGCTCGTTGCGGTCATTCCTCCAAACAAAACAAAAGCTAACATAGCAATACCAACAATAAGGACCGAAATATTATACGGAATACCTAATAATAATCGGAATAAAGCTCCTGCAGCAACAAGCTGTGCAAGCATATAAAAAATTGAGATGATTATTGTATTGAAGGCAGTTACACCTCGTACTTGTTTAAACCTAAATCGAGCAGTAATCATATCACCTAACGTATATTTTCCAAGATTCCTTAATGGTTCTGCCACTAAAAATAAAATGACAAGGAAAGAAACAAGGGCACCATACATGAGGAAAAATCCGTCATATCCCGTTAAAGAAAAGGCTCCAATTAACCCCAGAAAGGTAGAGGCAGACATAAAATCTCCAGCTAAAGCAAGACCATTTTGCCTAGCAGTTAGACCACCTCCAGCTGTATAAAAAGAACCTGCCGTTTTTGTTTTTTTGGAAGCATAGTACGTAATAAAAAGTACCCCTATTGACATGAGTACAAAAAGAAGAATAATATCCCATCCCATATGTCTACAGCCCCTCTTTTACTAAAATTTGCTTTACCTTTTCGTCAAATTCAGCAGACTTCTTTACATAAACACTGCATACCCCAAATGACATAAAGATAATGGAAATACCGTAAATCCACGCCAAGGTAATGTCTCCTATTACTTGGACGTTTAATATATTTGTAAACAAGGCTAGGAATGGTAAAGCTAATGAATAAGCTAAATAAAAAATTGTATATGGAATAATAAACTTTTTCTTATCTAAAAGTAGTTGTTTAAAATCTTCCGAAGTGGCAATTTTGACATAATCTATTTGTTTGTTGTCTTGTTGTTCGATGTCTTTATTTACACTACTCTGCTCTTTTACTAGCTCCAAATTGACAGCACCTCTTTCCTTTAATAGGCTTGCTTCTAATTCTCCGATTATTAATTTCTATTAAAAACCACTAGTTTTAGTTCTGTCATTTCCTCTACAGCATATTTTATGCCTTCTCTTCCAACGCCACTTTCCTTCACCCCTCCATAAGGCATGTGATCTACACGAAACGTTGGAATGTCATTAATCATTACGCCTCCAACATGAAGGTTTTCAGCTGCCGTTAACGCTGTATGAACATTGTCCGTGTAGATTCCCGCCTGAAGACCATATCGCGAATCATTTACTTGCTCAATTGCTTCCTCTACTGCTTGTACTTTATTGATGATCACAATTGGAGCAAACACTTCTTGACACGAAACTTTTAAAGAAGACTCTGCATTTAATAATACCGTTGGCAATAGAATATTCCCTTTTGCGATTCCCCCAGTTGCTACTTCTGCTCCTTGTTGTTTCGCCTCATGAATCCACTCTAAAGTACGTTCCACATCTCCTTTTGAAATAAGCGCTGAAACATCCGTTCGTGGATCTAAAGGATCACCAATTTTGAGTTGTTGCGTTGCTTCAACGAATTTTTGCACAAATGTTTCGTACAAACTTTCATGAATATAAATTCGTTGTAATGATATACATACTTGACCTTGGAAAGAAAAAGCTCCCTTCACACAACGATTAATAATTGAATCAATATCGATCCCTTTATCAATAATAACGGCTGCATTTGAACCAAGTTCTAATGTCACGCGCTTCAGTCCTGCTTTATTTCGAATACCAATCCCAACAGCTGGACTGCCCGTAAATGTAATAGCCGCAATTCTATCATCGGTCACGATTTTATCCCCCACGACTTTTCCGCTTCCCGTAATAATATTAAGAGCTCCATTAGGTAAACCAGCTTCCTGTAACAACTCTGCTAAAAAGAAAGCAGATAGTGGCGTTTGAGATGCTGGTTTTAATACAATTGTATTTCCTGCGGCAATGGCAGGACCTACTTTATGAGCAACTAAATTCATCGGGAAATTAAATGGCGTAATCGCTCCAATAACCCCAATAGGTTCACGCACCGTATAGGCTACTCGTTTTTCTCCACCTGGTGCAGCATCCAATGGAAGTGTTTCTCCATGAATTCGCTTTGCTTCTTCAGCTGCAAATTTATACGTTTGGATTGTCCGTTTCACTTCTTCGATTGCAGTAGCAATTGGTTTAGCTGCCTCTAAAGCAATAATTTCTGCCGCTTCATCTAAACGTTTCTCCAACAAAGCTACCAAACGTTCCAAAATAGCTGCACGTTCGTGGGCTGGCATTTTCGCCATTACTGTTTTTGCACGACATGCAGCTTCAATTGCCTCATTCACTTCTTGTTCATTGGCCTTAGGAATATATGCAATAACATCTCCAGAGTATGGAGATGTTAGAGATGCATGTTCAGTGGATTCTTTCCATTGACCATCAATGTATAAGTTTTTCTTTCTTGCTTCTACTTTTAAATTCATATTCTACTCCTTTCTGTTATAGCCTACTTTTAATTAGATCACTAGCTCATCTTTTTGCATGTATTCATTCATACCGTATGACTCATTTTGTTTGCCATACTTATAATCTAGCCACTTTACCTTAATCTGCTTCTTGTATGGATATATAGAACAATCTTTTAATTGTATTAATAATGAAAGGTGTTGCTCATTTATCGCTATTTGGTGGCAGGTTCCATCATAATGATGACCATCTATTTCAACTTGAATACGATAAATACCAGGTTTAGGTATTCGGTATTTGTTTTTTACTAGTAATTTAAGAAACTGATGTTTTTTATAAAAAAGAGAACCTTGATTCACTTCTCCGTCAATTTCATAAAAATCGCCAAGGTACATAGGAATCTTTTGCACATGACCTTCATCAAGCAATTTTCGGATTGCTGTTGAACTAATTTTTTCATCATCATGTTGGATCTTTGGAACAGTCGTTACTTCCAAACTGCCGGGATTATACTCTGATAACGTTTTCATATTACCGAGTCCTTTATAGCCATAATGATAATCAAAGCCTGCTACAACATGAATACATCCAAGTCCTATAATGTATTGTTCAACAAAATCGTTAGGGGAAAGGCGGGCAAACTCAGGGCTAAACTCAACAACAAATAACTTCTCAACACCCAGCTTTTCAAATCGATCTTCTTTCAAAGGAAGTGGTGTTAAATAAGTCATTGGCTCCATATGAGGAAAGAGTATATCTTTTGGGTGCGGATAAAACGTCATAACACCAAAGGCGCATTGTTTTTGCACAGCAATTTGTTTGGCTGTTTCAAGAATTCTTTGATGACCGATGTGAACGCCATCAAAAAAACCAAGAGCCAAAACACAAGCTTCCATTTCAGTGAACTTTGATTTATCAATTGAACTTTTGATATAAATTGTCTCCATCGTTTGCCCCCTCCTTTTATGTTAAGAAAACTGCGGTGCAGCGAGCTGGCCATATTTTCCTGCAAAGAATGTCAGTGGTTTTCCTTCACGAAGAACAATATCTTCTACTTCTCCAAGGAACAGCGTATGGTCACCAGCTACTTGCTTTCCATATACATTGCATACAATGTTCGCCAGTGCATCCTTTACTACCGAGATTTCGTTTAGGCGGTCAAATTCTGGCTCACGCTTTTCTTTGATCTGACCGGCGAATAACATAGAAACTTCTTGCTGGTCTTCCGATAAAATATTCACAGCGAATTTACCAGATTGGTTAATTTTATCAAGCATTTTCGCATTTTCTTTAATCGATATTAGTACGAGTTTCGGGTTTAGCGACACTGACATGAAGGCATTTGCTGTCATGCCATGAGGCTCTCCGTTGATGTCCGTTGTAATAACTGTTACGCCGGTTGCAAATTTACCCATGGCATCTCGAAATGTACGATCATCCATTGAAATTCCTCCATTCTTTTATTTAGATAACAAGTTCTGGTTTACGCTGTGCAAGGTTTGGTGACTTCGATTGAATTTGTTCATTCGTTTCAATATCTAAAAATGGGGATGTTTCATTAAACCAACTGTCCGGTGCTTTTGCCCCCCATAATGTTTGACGACGTGGGTCATTTAAATCCCATCGAATTGGCTCGAAGTCATTGTCACTTGTTAAATAATCTCCGTTATACAGCTCTATGCGGTATCCATCTGGATCTCTTAAATACAAGAAGAACGCATTGGATAAGCCGTGGCGTGCTGGACCTCTTTCAATGTTCTCTGAATAGCCAAGAGAAGCTAAAACATCGCAGCAGTGAATTAGAGCAAGTGGATCCGGTAGCCAGTAAGCAAAGTGATGAAGACGCGGGCCATCTCCGTTCATAAAGGCTTGATCATGCACGGTCTGTTTGCGGTGTAGCCACGCAGCCCAAATACTTCCATCTTCTATCGTTGTATATTCAGAGCATGCAAAACCTAACTCGTTGATAAAGAAGTCGTAAGCTTTTTCTACGTCTGGTACAGCACAGTTTACATGGTCAATCCGCTGAATTCGGGCACCGCTGTATAAGTCGTAGCGCTGAAGTAAGCGCTCTGCTTTTTCAATTTTACAGAAAAATTCAAGAGGCATCCCTGAAATATCATGTACATGCAATGCACGCCCAAGAGCATGCTGGGTTCCTTCTTTAAGCCACTTTGTTTTTAATCCTTTTGATTGAAACAATTCAGCCAAACGATCAAGATCTTCTTCTTTTTCTACTTTGTATCCGAGTGCGTGTACCCCTAACGTCTCGGATTTTTTAAGAACCAAACTGTGGTGTGTGTGTTCTTCAAGCCCTCTCAAATAGACACAATCATCCTTTGTTTCCGTTTCAATCATGCCGAGCGCTTTTACATAAAAAGCTTTTGAACGGTCTAAATCCTTCACATTAATAATAGTTCTGGCAATACGAATGATATTGAAATCCATATCCTCATCCCCCTTAGTCATTTAATTAGCTATTTTTAATAAACGCTTCTGATCGATTCAAAAATTCTTTTACACGATCAACATATTCCTGTTTGTCATAACCGTTATAAAGCGTACTTGCCATTCTAATTGGATCACCGAAGAAGAAGCGCTCATAAAGTGTTTGTCGAGAACCGAATGAACTTAAACATACATCCCATGCTAAACGATAAAGTTTCACACGATCATAAGCGTCCCCAGTGGCTGATTGTAAATACTTATCAAGATCCGGACGAATAGCAGAATTGAAGTCCGATTCTGCTGGAATAGCCATTAAGCCACTTGCACCCATTAATTGCATAATCTCTGTAAAGCGAGGGTAAATTTTCGGGAAGTAATGACGTGCAGCATTTAACGGTGCAAATTCTGGTGTCATAGTTCCCCATCTATCCACTTTTGCATTTGCTTCGGCAGCAACGACATATGCTTTCATCGTTTCAAGCGCAATAATTACCTCTGAGATTTTCTCTTGTATATGTTGATATTGACCAATATTAATGGTCTCTGCCATTAATTGCAGAATACCAAGTACAAACTCTGTTTTTGAGATGTTTTTAGATACAACTTGATGTGTCATATGAACAACTGCATTACTTTCGTTGTAAGCCTGGTTGCACACATTCACATCACCAAGGGCAAAGACTCTATTCCACGGAACGACAACATCATCAAATACAACAATGGTATCCATTTCTTCAAAGCGAGAACCTAGCGGATGGTCGAAATGGGACTTACCATAATCAAAAGATTCTCGACAAATAAATTTTAAGCCCGGTGTGTTATTCGGGATAGAGAATGCAAATGCATATGGATTTTCTTCAGCTGATTGTTTTAACAAAGTAGATGGGAATACCATGATTTCATCGGTAATACCACCTTGAGTAGCAAGTAATCTTGCCCCTTTAATCACGACCCCTTCAGATGTTTTTTCTTTAATTCGTGCTGCAATATATGGATCTGGAAGCTGTGCTGAATTTACTCCCCTATTGACTTGAGGCTGAATCAACGTATGTGTTAAGGATAAATCATTTTCACGACAATACTCGTAGTAGTTGGCCATGTTTTCGGCATAGATCGAGTCCTGTTTTCCAAACATTTCTGAAGCTGAACCATACGCCATCATCCCGACATTAATGTAATCAGGGGAACGTCCCATCATGCCACCATTATATTTCGCCCATTCTTGCATCATTTTGCGACGTGTCACCAAATCTTCTTTTGTTTTTGGCTGAATAAAAGATGTACCTACACGTTCACCAGTTGTTGGAGATACATATGTCATGTAATCCTTTTTGTCTGGATGATGTTGCAAATCGTAAAGTTCTGCCTGCGTTTTCATAACTCCTTTAAAAGCTGGATGTTCAGAAATTTTCCCTTCTACCTGTTTGCCATCAATCCATATATTTGCCTGTGCATGATCAACTCTTTCAATATATTGCTTTCCTGTTTTTGCTGGCATGATTGTTTCCCCCTCGTAAAATAGTTTTTACTTCCCAAATTGCGGAATATGATGGTCACCTATAGCAACATGGACTACCTTTGGTTCTGTATAAAATTCAAACATGGCGTAATGACCACCCTCTCTTCCAATGCCACTATCTTTCATACCGCCAAATGGAATTCGAAGATCTCGTACGTTTTGAGCGTTAATCCAAAGCATACCTGCTTCAATGGCATCCGCCATACGATGTGCTCGTTTTAAATCTTTTGTCCATACAAAACCAGCTAGTCCGTAAGATACGTCATTTGCCATATGAAGTACTTCTTCATCTGTTTCAAATTCGATTACGGCCATAACGGGACCAAAGATTTCTTCCTGACACACTCTCATGTCATTTTTTGCATTTAATAAAAGTGTCGGTGGTACAAAATTACCTGCCTTTACCTTCTCCGGAACCACTCCCTGGACTACTTCACAACCTTCTTGTTTAGCGATTTCTATATATTTTGTTACTTTGTTGTAGTGACCTTTTTCAATTAGCGGACCAAGCTGAGTTGAAGAATCCATCGGGTCACCAATTTTAATGTTAGCTACACGTGCTTTTAATTTTTCAACAAATTGATCTTTAATTTTTTTATGCAAAAATACTCGAGAATTGGATGTGCAACGTTCTCCATTAAAAGAGAAAATCCCCCATATTGCTGCATCCAAAGCTCGATCAAGATCTGCATCATCAAATACAATTAAAGGTGATTTCCCACCAAGCTCCATCGATGTTTTCTTTAAAGTATCCGCAGAGTTTTTAATAATAGTGGAACCTGTAGTTGTTTCACCTGTAAATGAAATCGCTTTCACATCTGGGTGCGCAACAAGAGCAGCCCCTGCTGTTTCTCCAAAGCCATGAACGACATTAAAGACTCCCTCCGGAACTTGAGCTTTATGAATAATTTCAGCTAATTTATTTGCAGTCAATGGTGAAAGTTCAGCTGGTTTTAGAACAACCGTATTGCCAGTTGCTAAAGCAGGCGCTACTTTCCAAGTCTCTAACATGAATGGGGCATTCCATGGCGTAATTAACCCTATAACTCCTAAAGGTTTATAAACTGTATAATTAATGAATTCATCATCCATTGGGTAAGATTCGCCATGCAATTTTGTCTCGACCATTCGTGCGTAAAAACGGAAATTTTCTGCAGCACGTGCGGTTTGATTTCTTGTTTGACTAATTGGCAGACCTGTATCTAATGATTCTAAGAACGCAATTTCTTCAATTTCCTCATCGATGATGTCTGCAATTCTATTAATATATTTCATTCTTTCTTTCAATTTCATCTTGCCCCACGGGCCATTCTCAAACGCTTCTTTTGCTGAAAGAACTGCTTGATTTATATCCGCTTCACGTCCCTCAGCAATATAGTTGTTTATTTTATTAGTAAATGGATTTTTATTGTCAAAAGAAGCACCTGACTCACTGTCGACAAACTGTCCATTAATATAGAGTTTTACATTTTCTACTTGCATGTGTTCATGTTTTTTTTGAGTATCAGTTACTTGAACTTGCATGTTAGTACACTCCTCATTCTTCTCTTACTCCTGTAACAAGGAGTAAGAGAATTTTTTAGATTTCATATTATTATTTAGTCGCAATCGCATTTGATAAAATACCATATTGATTTAAAACATCACGAATTTCGTTTTGCAGTGCCTCAGATGGTAAATCCATTGGCTTACGTAAAACTGGCTCAATTTTACCCATCATGCCCAGCGCAGCTTTTACTGGTCCAGGGTTAGTTTCTTTGAATAACACATCATTTAATGTCATTAATTCATAATGAAGATTTAAAGCTTTTTCAGCGTCGCCTTCCTCCCAAGCATTGTGCATTTCTGCTACTTTCGCTGGTGCAACATTTGCTGTGGCGCTTATAGAACCTTTTCCACCGATTGTTAACATTGGGTAGCAAAGAAGTTCAATTCCCGAGAATAGACTAAAATCTCTACCACAATTTAATAGCACTCGATTGACATGTTCAAAATCTTTATTTGACTCTTTAGCCCCAATAATGTTCGGGCAATCTTCAACAAGTCGAGCCATTGTCGTTACTTCCATATTCACCCCTGTTCTTCCAGGAATGTTATATATAATAATTGGAATATCCACAGCATTGGCAATGGCTTTAAAGTGTTTATATAATGCTTGTTGGGAAGGTTTGTTATAATATGGAACAATGACCATCGCAGCATCTGCTCCCATTTCTTGAGCAGCCTTTGTTAGCCGAAGCGTTTCATTATGATTAACTGATCCCGTCGCAGGTACAAATGGAACTCGTCCGTTAATTGTTTTACTAGCTGTGTCCATCACAAGCTCTCTCTCTTCGATCGTTAGAGAACTAGGTTCCCCAGAAGTCCCGGTTACCGAAATACCATGACTCCCGCTTTCGATTTGCCAGTTAATTAAACTTTTAAATGTCTGTAAATCTAAACTTTCATCTTGCTTGAATGGTGTAATAACTGGTGCAATCGAACCTTTTATAATTTCTTTAGCTTTTCGAATTCTAGACATTTTATCTTCTCCTTCTATACCTTTTTATGGAATCGCTTTCAAGATTAATGTATCATTAAGTTTAAAATATTTAAAATATTTAAAATGTTTGAAACGTATATAAAATAAATATGCATTTTAAGGAGGAATTTCATGGATATAAGACAATTGCGATACTTTGCCACTATTGTTGAAGAAGGCCAAATCACTAGAGCAGCAAAAAAGTTACATATGGCCCAACCCCCTCTTAGTCAACAGCTAAAAGCGCTGGAGCAAGAACTTAGTACTCTTTTGGTAGTACGAAATGGCAAGAATATAGAACTAACAGCAGCAGGAAAAGTTTTGTATAAGAGAGCCACCAATCTTTTAAGTCAGATTGATGAAATAATTATGGAAGTAAAAGAAGTAGGAGAAGGTCTTAAGGGTACCCTATCAATTGGATCTGTAAAAACATGCTTTTCTTACCTACCTGAACGCATTCGTTTTTTCAGAGAAAAATATTCAAACGTTACATTTCGTTTATACGAAGGGGATACCTATCGATTATTACAAGATTTAAGAAATAGGCATATTGAGGTTGCTGTAGTCCGGTTACCTTTAGCATCAGAAGCAGATGATTTATCCGCACTACCATTACCTCCGGACCATTTTGTAGCCGTTATCCCTGAGACGTGGAATTATGAAAATACAATAAAACTAGATGAACTTTCAAGTATGCCACTAATGTTGCTACAACGTTTTAAGGGTGTTGGTCAATACGAACTGGTTATAGAAGCTTGTCGAAAATATCACTATGAACCAAATATTGTCTGTCAATGTTCTGATGCTGCTATGATTATGTCCCTAGTTAGAGAAGGTGTCGGTGCTTCCTTACTTCCAAGGTCTGTTTTACATTCATTCCCTATGAATGGTCTGAAAATATTGGAGCTTGAAGAACTTAGTATTCAATCAGATTCAGCCGTTATCTGGTTGAAAGACCGTTACCTTTCAAAAAGTGCTATTAAATTTATAGAAACTTTTAAGAGGGAGCACACTTTAAATTTTTCACAAGTGGAATGACTCGAATAATCATGATTTACCTAGTACATGTACATGAATCTAGAAACATCGAAAAGCCGAATTTAGCCGTTAAACCTTTGATATATAATTGTTTATCGGCTTTTTTTATTTAATTTTATTCATGGATATTATGCTTGTAACGGGCTTTATTTTCTGCAAATGGTGGGGGAAAATTAGACCCCAACAGGTACTGGTCTTTTTATATTTTATTTAGCTAAGCCTAAGGCATCGATAAACATCCGAACCGCATGTCAACCAACCATATAAAATAGCCCCCTTATCAAATAAATAAGAGGGCATAATATAATTTCTAATCTATTACTTATTTTTAACAAGCTTTAGTGAATTCACTGGTAGCCAAGTATATTCTATGTCGTGTCCTTTTAAGCCATTATGCACTTGCAGATAACCATTAGTTTCGGTACCCATGGAAAAAACAATGGTTCCCTTTTTCACAATTTTTTCAGTTTTTGATTCTTTTAATGGATATGGTTTCCCAGCAGAATCATTTATTAACTCATAACGTACATCGCTTTCTCTCAATATTGTTTCAGCGATCTTAAGATCTGTACCAGAATAATAATAACAAGGATCATAAGTACCATCATTAATGCTATCGCAATGAGCTAACATTTGTTCAGTTTTTCTTTCCACGAAAGAAATATACCAGCTGTCTTTTTTTCTGAAGTTCCATCCGTAATCTTCAGTAGTACTATCGCGATTAATAAAAATATAAGTTGGATTGTTATAGAAAGATGAACGAATTTTTATTGGTACTTCTTTGAAAACTACCAAATCCGTTGCTTGCACGCGGTATTCCCCCATCTGGTAAAATATTTTGCCATCATATTTTTCGATATCATACGTTCTAAAGAATTTATTTCGCTTAACCATTAACGAATCAAATGTGCCATTTGGATTTTTCTTGTACACCTTGATATCTTTTTTAAAGGTCATTTTCCCTGTTTGCCCTTTTACAACTTCTGCTCCATCATACATCACTTTTGCTTCTGATTTCGTTGGATTTACTACCACAAATACAAATGCTGCTAGCAACACAATCAATAATTTTTTCATTATTTCCCCCTAAAGTTTTATTTTGAAAACAAAATATCTTAGTATTATTTTCCGACAATCTATATTCTACCATTGACTGTATAATAATGTAAGCGCAATTTACCTTAACATTGGTGCTTAGTCTTTCATTATTCCGCACTCTCTTAGCCCAGGTACTCACTTTCAATTGAGCGCCTGGTCATCTGACAAAACACCTTGATTGGACTATCAATATACTTCGACAGTAAATGCTTATAAACGATCGATTTAAGACATTTTAACGGAAACACAAAAAAGCCCAGGACTCAAATTAATTGAGTTCCTAGGCTCTGTTTTTATTTACGCTGTGCAATGATAAGTTTCAAAACTTCAAAATCACCTTAGCTAACGTATTATTTAAGGTGGGTAATTGGTGGAGAGCCCCACCATTTAACCCTTTTATCAATTATCTAAATACGTTATAAACTCTTACCATTACTACGTTACTTCGAATCATCCATCTTCAGAACAGCCATGAACGCCTCTTGTGGAACTTCGACTGAACCTACTTGTTTCATACGTTTTTTACCTTCTTTTTGTTTATCAAGAAGTTTTCGTTTACGAGAAATATCCCCACCGTAACATTTCGCTAATACGTTTTTACGCATAGCTTTAATAGTTGAGCGTGCCACAATTTTTTGACCAACTGCCGCTTGAATTGGCACTTCAAATTGTTGACGTGGGATTAATTCTTTTAATTTTTCAACGATGACTTTACCTCGTTCGTAAGCAAAATCACGGTGCACGATAAAGCTTAGTGCATCGACTTGCTCACCATTTAATAAGATATCCATCTTCACTAGTTTCGAAGTCTGATAACCAATGAGTTCATAGTCAAATGATGCATAGCCCTTCGTATTTGACTTTAAATAATCAAAGAAATCATAAACGATTTCTGATAACGGCATTTCATAAACAATGCTGACACGCGTTGTATCGATATAATCCATCGTCATGAAATTACCACGTTTTAATTGACAAAGCTCCATAACCGCTCCAACATAATCGTTTGGTACCATAATTGTAGCTTTTACATATGGTTCTTCCACTCGATCAATTTTTTGAGGATCCGGCATAAATGACGGATTGTCAACTTTAACCGTAGATCCATCTGTCATTTGAACATTGTAAATTACAGATGGTGCTGTTGTAATTAAATCGATGTTAAATTCGCGCTCGATACGCTCTTGAATAATTTCCATATGTAGTAGCCCTAAGAAGCCACAACGGAAACCGAAGCCAAGTGCTTGTGATGTCTCTGGTTCATATTGTAATGCAGAGTCATTGAGCTCTAGTTTTTCTAACGCTTCACGTAAGTCATTATATTTTGCTGTATCGATTGGGTATAGACCACAGTATACCATTGGATTTAAACGGCGATAACCTGCTAATGGCTCAGCTGCAGGGCGGTTAGCAAATGTAACTGTATCCCCCACACGAGTATCACCTACATTTTTAATGGATGCTGTTAAATAGCCTACGTCACCTACTGTTAGTTCAGTCTGAGGTACAACTTTTGGTGTGTGTATCCCTACTTCGATAACTTCAAATTCTGCGCCAGTAGCCATCATTCGGATTTTATCGCCAGGTTTTACAGTACCATTCATGATTCGAATGGAAATAATAACGCCTTTATAAGCATCATAAATAGAGTCAAAAATAAGGGCTTGTAATGGTGCATCTGGATCACCAGTTGGTGCAGGTACTTTTTCTACAATTTGCTCTAAAATCTCTTCAATTCCGATGCCAGCCTTAGCAGAAGCTAGTACCGCTTCAGATGCATCTAACCCAATTACGTCTTCTACTTCTTGACGTACGCGTTCTGGATCTGCTGCTGGTAAATCGATTTTATTGATCACTGGTAAAATTTCTAGGTCATTATCAAGCGCTAAATAGACATTTGCTAATGTTTGCGCTTCGATACCTTGTGCCGCGTCCACAACTAAAATTGCGCCTTCACATGCAGCTAAACTACGTGATACTTCGTATGTGAAATCGACGTGTCCAGGTGTGTCGATTAAATGGAATGTATACACTTCGCCATCTTTCGCCTCATATTTTAATTGGACTGCATTTAACTTAATCGTAATGCCTCGCTCACGCTCTAAATCCATTGAGTCAAGGAGCTGTGCTTTCATTTCACGAGATGTTAATGATTTCGTTTGCTCTAAAATACGGTCAGCAAGCGTTGATTTCCCGTGGTCAATATGTGCAATAATAGAGAAATTTCGTATATTCTCTTGTCTTTTCAAACGTGCTTCTCGGTTCATCTTTTCCACTCCTAATTAAACTATAATGAATTATACTATGAAAGATATGCAAAGTACAACAACAACTAGACTCGAAAGCCCATTACATCAATACTTATAAGTGTTTTATATGGTTTTTAGATTTTGCAAGATAAGGTATATAAATGCATGGATTTGGGGCTTAATGGGCTAATAGAATATGGCGAGCGCGTGCACAGAAATGTGTGAGTTAGAAAGATTGAGGCTAACCGCTTCAATCTTTTTTATTGATCCATTATAAAAAAAGCACTGCTTGGCACAGTGCATTACTAGGTACATTAGATAACCCTTCATAGATAATTGTGGAAGGTAACTTTATTTTCTAAATAACTACAGTTAGAACAAAGGTAATCTTTATTGATAAATATAGCACTGTACATATTTGTCCAAGGAATATGTTCAGAACATCTTTCTCATTTATCTACATATTTGTCACGTAAAATACCATTCTCTAAAAAGACATGCCATTGTTTATCCGATAGACTTTCAGAGCCATTTTTTATGAGAAGCAATGCTATTTCTAACGCTTCACCATCCTCAAATCTATTCTCGCTTATTAGTTCTTTCAAAAATATATTAAATTTAGATGGCTCTCTTAATATTCTTTGTTTAAGCTGTTCACTCTGCATAAAACCTCTCCTTTTCCCATCTACTATAATTCGACAAAAGGGAATGATTTCCTTCTAAATCAGACAATATATAATGTCCAGGCCAGCTGTTAAACCGCTTGACGCTTTGATCATGCACTTCAAGACGACACAAAAAGCTGATTGGCCATTTTACAACGGGCAATCAGCTTTTTGTTGTTTAGAGATGATAAAAATATGTTGAATTGAACTACTCGCCACTTAGCTAACGTGAAGTGGGAGTCTTCTGTCGAAGCAAAAGATATGCTTATCCGAATTGCCACGGACGATTTGCGCTCGTCTTTTTTCTTGGCCTATTGGCCCCTAATTGTTCTCGACTCATAATTTGCGGTTCCATTCCCTTTTCAATTTGCGAACTAAGTGCTCTTGAAAGTGAATACACATTCGGTGCAAAATAGACCCGATTTGACTCTAATTGGCAAATAGGACAAGTTGATTTGTCTTTATTCCCTGCCATTGATTTAAAAAATAACGTAAAATCTCCACAATCATTGCAACGAAATGTGTAACTAGGCAAGTATAAACCTCCTTATCCTATCATTTTGGCATAATATTTTTATCGAATATTTTTGTAGGGATTGCAATGGTACAACAAGCATTTGGAACATCGACTATGCCATTGATACGACTTTCAACTGGTGCTGTACTTAGCAGCATATAGGCTTGTTCACCTGTATAACCCAGCGTTTTTAAATACTCAATAGCATTCAAGCATGCCCGACGAAACGCAAGAGTAGCATCTAAATAATGTTGTTTCCCATCCTTATTATCTACTGAGATCCCTTGGAAAACGAGGAAATCATTATAATTTGGATCAACTGGGCCCGGTTGGAATACAGGATTTTCGTAAATTTTATAGGTTTCCATGCCACCTTTAATGACATCCACTTTTAGATCAATCCATCCTGCCATCTCGATACCACCACAAAATGTGATTTCTCCATCCCCTTGTGAAAAATGAAGATCTCCTACCGATAACTTCGCTCCCTCCACAAATACTGGGAAGAAGATTTTCGTCCCTTTAGATAGATTTTTAATATCACAGTTCCCGCCATTTTCTCTTGGTGGTACAGTTCGAGCTCCTTCCTTAGCTACTCGATCAAACTCAGCACCTTTTAATGTACCGAGCACTGCCCTCTCCGGAGTCGGTGCATTGGCCAACGTTGGAACCCGGTCTGGGTTGGTATTGATGAGTTCTTTTTCTCGTTCATTCCACTTTTGCAAAAGTTCCATAGAGGGAGCAACGCCTATTAAGCCTGGATGGATAATCCCGGCAAACTTCACACCAGGTACATGTCTCGAAGTCGTATAAATGCCTTCAAAATCCCAGATTGATTTAGCTGCTTCTGGAAATTCGTCAACTAAGAAACTTCCCCCATTTTCCTTAGCGAAAATGCCGTTAAAGCCCCACGCTGAATCTTGAAAAGTACCAATATCTAAAATATCTACGACAAGTAAATCTCCTGGTTCAACGCCGTTCACATAGACCGGTCCACTCAACACATGAACACGTGCAAGATTCACATCTCGAACATCATTTGGACTATCATCATTTTTAATTTGTCCATCTGTCCAGTCTTTACATTCCATTCTAAAAGAAGTGCCTGGATCTACTGAAAATGCTGCTGGTATGTCTGGATGCCACCGATTGTGACCAGGATGCGCCTGTTCTTCCATTGATTTGCTTAAATCTAGCTTGTACAGAGTTTTCACCATTTGATTTACTCCCTCCAATTTCTATGTAAGCGATGTATGCGCTTTCATATTATCAAAGATAAATAGTTATGTCAAACTATTCCGAACATTCCATCTTTTGATTGAGCAACCAAAACTAGAATGAATTGAGGGCAGTCAAATGTATTATTTCTTATTTAAAAACCTCACACAATTAGTATTCTCCTTAACTCCTCTGGACCGCCCGAACATTCTGATTATTCACTAGAAAAAATGAAAGAACGTGCCATCATTTCCTCTGCAAAATGCTTGAGATTTCCCTACAAAAAATATCCAGCTACACCTATGTGCATGCTGGATATTTCATTCCAATTATCTATTTATTGATTGTTGGATAAGGCTTGTTAACGTATTAACACCTTTTTGTACTAAATGGACACCATCCGGAGCAAAAAACTCTGGATGATTAATTGCAGCCGAATGCCAATCAATCAATGTAATATTATCATGCTCTTGGGCTTTTTGTTGTAATGAGTAATTCACTTTACCTTCCCAAGAACGCGGTACCCGAGTATTCACTAAGTAAATATCGGCATTAGAAAAAGCTTCTAGCAATGTATCAATCTGGTCATTCGTAAAGAAACCATTTGTGCCAAGTTGAATAATAACTGCTTTATTTGGCTGATTAAAACTAGCGTAATTTGGTGCTAATTTGACAGCCTCCGAAACTTGGCGGCCAATTTTTGCATCAATTGTAATCGCAGGATAAATATTGTGTAAGCTTGTGGCAATATCTATCATTAAAGAATCTCCTATGGCTAATATTCCAGTATAAGATTCATTTTTAGTATTAGAAGTTGCTTCATTTTCTCCCTGCATTGGTTCTTCTGTGTCCGATTGAGGTCTAGTTTTACCTTCTTCATTCTGAACATTCGATGAATCGCTTTTTGTGGCTTCTTTTTCCGCTACGGAATCATGTTTAGCAGCTTCCGCACCATTTATTTTAATTTCTGTTGGCTTAGATTCTTTTGATGCCGTTTGTTCTTCTCCTACAACGCCTGTCATGCCAGTAAAAAACACTAATAGGAATAGCGGAACAAGCACTGTAGTAGTTTTTCTAGTAAACGAAAGGCTGCGCCATTTATTTTTATTAAACACAAGATATTGTCGATAATAGGCGCGGAATCCTTCCTTACGTATTGGCATTTCGATAAAACGATATGAAATCTCCGCGATAATCAAAATAAGCACTAGTTGTAAAGCAACTCGCCAGTACGCAGGATTACCTATTTCGTGGACTGGCGTACCCAACACCATAATCGGATAATGCCATAGATAAATCCCATACGATCTTGAACCAATCCAACGTAGGGGCTTCAAAGAGAGTACTTTTCCTAAAATGCTAATTGGATGACAAACACACGCTATTAATATAGCGGCATTTAAACAAAATAGGAACATGCCTCCTCTATATAAGAAAGTTTGATATTCGTCTACAACAACAATACTTAAAAGGAAAATACTAAAAGCAAACAAACTTATAACATTTAGTTTTTTGACATGGTCCGTAGATAGTTTTTGTGAAGATAGTCTTTTCATCGGCCAAACGAGCGCTAACCAGCAGCCTATCAGTAATTCAAATGAACGCGTATCTGTCCCATAATATACACGACTTGGATCCGCTCCAGGCTCATACATTATGCCCATTAACACAGCAGAGCATAATGCGCCGATAAAGATAAAAATGGCTAATTTACTCTGTTTTTTAACAAGGTAAAGCCCTAGCATTAACAGAATTGGCCAGATTAGATAAAATTGTTCCTCAATAGCTAAAGACCATAAATTTTTTATTGGTGATGGGGATCCAAAACTATCAAAATAAGAGAGTTTATGAAAAATGAACCACCAATTACTTGAATAAAAAATAGAGGATATTGCATCTCCGCGCAATGTATTAAGAAGTTCCTTATGAAATAAGGTAGCCCAAGCGAATGAAGTAATAATCATTACGTACGCAGCAGGTAGTAGACGTCGAAATCGCCCAATCCAAAATTCTCTTAAACCTACTGTCAACTGATTTCCTTTTAAAGGTAAAACAGTTGAGGTTATTAAATAACCCGATAAAACAAAAAAGATATCCACTCCTAAGAACCCACCACTGGCCCATTTGAAGTTAAAATGATAAGCTATCACAGCTAATACTGCTAAAGCTCGTATCCCATCTAGCCCAGGGATATAACGATGATTGACCGCCTTGCCTGACATAATATTACTTCCTCTTCTTCAGATAATAATCCACAAACCTTTTCGACATTTTCTATAGTGTAAAGTTCAGTATAAAGTTAAAAAATCGTCCCCTTTATCTAATGATTCGGTGCATTCACTTATATAAATGACGAATGAGTATATATAAAAGTTTACATAAAATAATATCTTTTAACATTTTTTCATAGCAGGTGTGTTGATTAACCATTTTTAACATTCGAATTCATTCGAGTCTGATTTCTGCTTAAAGGGCTACTCTTTCCCGAGGGAGTCGAGTTACCCGAGGCCAGATATCAGTTAAAATGGAATTATATTAGCGAAATGGAGGAAAAATCCGTATTCTTTCCTATTCAAAACGCCCGTTATCATCTTAACTACTCATATGTATGTTTATCCTTTTCAAATAAAGGTTAATATTTTCTATATTTTACCCATTAAAAAAACATCTCCAAAATGGTAGATGCTCTAAAAGCGTAAACCGCCTATTGCATATGCCGCAAAAAACTTTCACAACTCATAGTCAAATCTTTATGTGCTGACTCGAAAATTATAAGACAAGAAATGAATAATTTAAAGGCTTACAAACTATTTTTTCTAAAATAATTCCTGGTATTTTTGGCTAATAATGATTTCCGTCGCTTTCCCAGGAACTTTGGGCAAACAAATGGTTTTTGTGTGAAAGCGCAGTGCAACGAGGTTGCTCCACGAAGGCTCTCCCCCGAGACGTGATATTGCCGCTAATATGCTTCATTCAACAAAAAAATTGGCAAAAAGAAGACTATAAAAGTCTAGCTTTTCGCCAATTATAATATACTATTCTTGTTTTCCAGTTATGAAGGATTTTGCAATAGCTTTTCCTATTACTGCTATTGTACGATTCAATTCTGCTTCTGCATTGTCGATTCCACCTATTTCAATTAAGATCATTTCTTTTGTTAAATCTTGATTATAACGTCCATCCACATTGTCACCACTTTTTGATATAACTCCTCTGGAAATTTTCGGTACAATTTCATTCATAGACGCTGATAGACTTTCTGCGTAAGCAGTATTCCATCTATAATTTTTATGCTCTGCGCCAATGACAATCGCAATCCGTGCATACGATTCATTATTATGAGTTAACGTTGTCGCAGCTTTTTTGGCAGAATCTCGATGAAAATCAATCACTAAATCGTAGGATTGCTCTTGTAAACGTTTTGCTAAATAAGGACGTACAAAGTTGTATGAATCCGCGAAATTTTTCCCCTTAAGTTTTAGTTCCTTCATAACATCAACACCTAAAATATCCGTTTGTATACCATTCATGCTAAAATGCTTTGAAATAGTATCTTTTAAATTATAAATATTTGTTTTTTCATCATAAAATGCCGCTTTCCCGCTAACAGCTTTCACCATTGGTTGATATGATTCCTGTGAATGCGTAAATAACAACAATACTTTAAATGGATCTTTTGTTTGCTCTTTAGGTTCTTCAGGTTGCTCTTTAGTTTCTTCAGGTTCCTCTTTAGTTTCCTCTTTTGTCTTTTCCAGGGCACTTTGATTAGTAGCGGCATACACGACTTGTTTATCCTCTGGATCTTTAATCGGAGTCGATGCTTGCTTGTTGAACGGAAGTTGCCCAGCAATGACAGGTAATACGAAAAAGAACAATAATAAACCAAATGACCACTGTAGTTTTTTTAGCAAAGTCACACCCTCCTCCCCTTATCGTATGGAGGGGATGTGTCTTTTAGAACGAAAAAAATTATAGATTATTTGCCCATTTCATAAGCATAGATGACACGAGTTTTGCATATTTATCTACCCAATAATCGGCTTCCTTTGGCGTGACCATTAGCTGTGTATGTGAGCCTGCAAAAGTCTCTGCAAATAATTGCTGACGCTCTTCTTTAGACCATGTAGCCCATTCACCAAAAATCGGCTGTACTAAAGACATATCTAGTTCTTTATTGATATCTGGTTGCCAAGACGACAATGATAATTTTGATGAAGGTTTACTCCGTTCTGCCACACGTGCAGCTATAGAGCGTAGCATTATCTCTACTGCATCCGCAATTAACACAGGTGCATCAACTACTGTTGGGATACCAATCGCCGTAACAGGGATGCCTAGCATCTCATATGAAATTTCCTTACGCTGATTTCCTACGCCTGAACCAGGGTGTATTCCTGTATCCGTTAATTGAATTGTTTTACATAAACGATCACTAGCTCTTGTTGCAAGTGCGTCTACAACCACTATTAATTTTGGCTTAAGACGCTCTGCCACCGCCGCTACAAATTCACCAGTTTCATATCCTGTTTGCCCCGTTACACCAGGCGCATACATGACGAATTTTTCATCAATTACATCTAAACTATGCAAATGATCAATAAGATAAGGTCCTACAGCATCGGGTGTAATTGTACGATTCCCTAAACCAATTATTAAAATTTTGTCATCTTCTTTCCATGACATGGATTCATGCATTTTTTTAAAATTCACAAGCAATTCTTTCTCAAGTTGCTCAAATCCATCCTGATCTTCTAGCGTCAACGTAGGCACAGAAAGAGTAATATACTGCCCTTTCTTCTTTCCAATTTGTTTCTCACCTTCTGCATTAACGAGTACATCAGTAATTTTTACCCGACCAGCACTCTGATCTTCAATTTGGATACCACTCGACTCTTTAAGCGTATCTTTTTGTTCTTTCGTTTGATGTAAAACAACTTCTTCAGACTCATCAATCAAATCCGTACGTTGCCAATTAAAATTTTGCATACAGTTCACCTCAACTGTAGTTTGTTCAAACTGTCAAGTAAATATTCTTTGCATTTATCTATTGCAATTTGTCCAAGCGTTTGTTAAAATGATTTTTGTTGTATTGACACAAGAAATCAATGAGAAGATATCATCTCGTACCTATTTTAGGAGGTGAAACATATGCCAAACATTAAATCTGCGATTAAACGCGTAAAAGTTAACGAAAAAGCTAACGCTGCTAACACTAAAGCTAAATCTGCAATGCGTACTACAGTGAAAAAAGCTGAAAACGCTGTTGCTGCTAAAGCTGAAAACACTCAAGAACTTTTACAAGCAGCTTACAAATCTTTAGATAAAGCAGCTTCAAAAGGACTTATCCACAAAAACGCGGCGGCTCGTAAAAAGTCTCGCCTTGCTAAAAAAGCGTAATTGTTATAAAAGATCAGTTTACTCTATTAGGAGTAGCTGATCTTTTTAATTTATAGAAAAAATTCTTCGCTTTCACACAGACAATTATGTATTTACAATAAAGAGCTGCCCATTTTGCTTCGGACAGCTCTTAAATTGTCTCTACCTGAACAATCATTATACTTTTAAAGCTGACGCAGTAAAAAGAGCTCTAAATAACGCTCACGATTGCCCCCTGTTGATTTCAGTTGTAAATCGACCTCCGCTAATTGATATAAAGCCTTTAATAAGCTTTCCTCTGAGGGACGATTACGCTGTTCAACCATTAGCTTGACACGATAAGGATGTATTTTTAAATTTTTTGCAATTTGCTGTGGATGATAGCCCTTTTTCAATAAATAAAATACATTGGACATCGTTCGTACATTTGATGCAAGCAATCCAACAAGCATGATAGGCTCTTGCTTTTGACGTAGTAAATCGTGATAAATAGACAATGCCCCTACAGAATCGTTTGCAAAATAAGCATTTAACATTTTAAAGGCATCCTGCTCTAACGTTTTAGCTACTAAATCCTCGACCAACGTAGTAGTTATTTCACCGCCATTCCCTACATAAAGAGTTAGCTTCTCAATTTCCATTTGCAACTGTAGCATATTCGGTCCAACCATAGCGACAAGCTGCTCTATTGCATGTTGTGTGATACTATTACCCTCTGCTTTGACTATACTTTGTATCCACACGGCTAAGTCCTGCTCCTTTGGTGTTTCAGCTTGGACTAAAAACGCATGCTCCTTCATCATCTTTGTCACTTTTTTACGTTCATCTAATTTCTCATAAGGTGCGATAAAAACAGTTACTGAAAAATCAGAAGGGTTAGCAAGCCATGCTTCCAAGCGTTTTATATCATGGTCAATTTTTTCCTTCCCTTTTTCTGTTGCCTTTAGAAAAGATGCGTTTTTGGCAATGATTAGCTTTCGCTCAGAGAAAAAAGGAATGGTGTCTGCTTCATCCATCACAACATCCACCGGCATTTCTTCCAAATCAAATGTTGACATTTCTATCTCTTCTTCGGGTCCTATCGCTTCTTTTAACCGTTTAACAGTTTCATCTATAAAATAGCTTTCTTCACCAACAAGTAAATAAACTGGTGCGAGCTCTCCTTTTTTGATATTATTCCAAACCGTTGAAATCATAATTTTCCCTCCATCTAGCAATACTACTAGTATACATGATTTGAATTCCTTTGTGACTTTGACCAAATTGTGTCGATTCTTTGCCACATGGTAAATTCTCCTTTTCGATATAGCTTTTATGAAACTGATGTCTTATAATAAATAACAGAATTGGAGGGATAACAATGAATCCATTTGAAGGAAAAAACATTCAATGTAGCCGTAACGACGCAACCGATTCTGGCGTTGGCTTCGGTGTATCATTTGGAATGTTTACGCTTATGTTTCTTATCGCAATTATAGTAGAAGTAGCATCTAAATAATTTAATGTAATGTTCGAGGAAAAAGACCGTGCTCATTGGACAAGGTCTTTTTCCTTTTGCACAGACCAACTATCTCCACGAATTTTCACTTCAATCGTCCCAACTATTCCAGTTGTTAAAGTCCATAAATTTCGACTTGTAAAACGCTCCACAATCTCTTCATGCGGATGATGGTAGCGATTATTGAGCCCAGCGCTGAAAATGGTTAATTCAGGCCGCAAGAGCTCTACAAATGGCTCACTACTTGATGTTTTACTGCCATGGTGTCCAGCCTTCAACAATGTTATATCCGCTAATTGCTTGTTGTAAAGATCAATAAGCTCCTGTTCGCCATGTGCTTCTAAGTCACCCGTTAACAATGCACGAAATGACTCCTGTTGTATATATAAAACAATTGAATCATTATTGCCCTCATAAAGGGTGTCACGGGGCCATAAATATTGAAAACTAGTCTTCCCTAAGCGCCACGCTGTTCCTTGCATTTTTTCTTTCACGGGAACTTTTTTCTTTTTGGCTTCCATTAGTAAATCCCGCATCACAGGCTTATCCATTGAACCAGGAGTGAGGTGAATTTCATGCATGTTAATCTCTTGTAAAATCTCCTCAGCTCCCTCCACATGATCGGCATCCGCATGTGTGGCGATAAAAACATCAATATCTCGTATCCCTTTTCCTTTCAAAAACGGTACAACAACCTGTCTCCCAACCTCATATGGGCTATCTGAAGCCTTCCATACTTCCTGCCCGAAACGTAATACGCCACCCGAATCAACAACATACACAGCCCTTCTAAACGGTAATTCAATAACTGTACAATCACCCTGACCTACATTTAAAAATGTAAGCTTAGTTTCGTTAAACAGCATCGGCGATAAATGAATACACAATGCAGGGAGGAAGACGACAACTAAAAATTTACCATAATGTTTTATCTCGATAAAATAAAAACCTACTAACACACTAATCAATGCCACGCAAATAAGCCAGATAGCAGGCTTCCCTGGTGACCACAGCTGAAACGGTATTTCCTGCAGATATAATATAAACTTTGTAAGCCAGACACGGCACGGCTCGTATATATCAAACAAAGCTTTTGCTACCGGCATCGATATAATCGTTAGAACAAACAAGGCTATATTTAAAGGCAAAATAACAAAGGAAAACAGTGGTACAAAAATAATATTTGCTAAAAATGAAGAAATAGAAATTTCATAAAAATGATGAAGTAATAATGGATAGACGAGTAACTGGCACACAAACGTAATCAAAAATGAACGGATCAGCCAATTTGAGGATAGTGTTAAAATGACGCCTGAATAAACAAGACTTACCGTTGCTAAATATGATAATTGAAAGCCAATCTGAAAAATAACACCTGGTTCAAGTAGAACAAAGCAAATAAAGCTAATTGCTAGAGCATCATCAATCGATATTTGCCACTTAGCGTAACGCATCAACATGATTAATTCTACGACAGATACTGCGCGCCAAACGGAAGGAGCACCACCAGCTATGACCCCGTATATAGGTAAAATGATGAGTAACACTAAGGTCGCCATTTCCTTCCGCACACCTATACGAAGAAGACCTTCAAAAAACAACCAAGAGACTAATGCCACATGTAGACCAGAGATAGCAAATAGATGCGTAATCCCAAGCTTTTGATAGGCTCTTTGAAGCTCGTGATCGACTTGATCCTGTGATCCTATTAAAAGTGCTTGTGCCTCTGCAACTAGTATCTCTGGGAAAGTTGTTTCAATATGTTTTTTCATATAGTGTCTCTGTTTTGCAAGAAACGAACCAATGGATCTTTTCTCTTCTTTAAAGGTCAAGCTAGATACTTCAAATATTCCATTAGCACCTTTACTTATTAAATATTCTTCCATGGAAAATGCATACGCATGTGCAGGTGGAAGAGGTGCTATAAGTTCTCCATGAACTAGATAAACCCTACCCGTCAATGAAGTATTTTCATAAAAGCTTTTCTCTTCTTCTGATGAGAATGTATAGACGACATACAACTTCTCACCTGTTTCCGTTTTGACAAAGCCTCTAAGCTTTTGACCATTTATTTTATATTCATTCGACCAAGTTATTTGGAATGTTGACGGTAGAGGGGGAGATTCCGTCAAATGAAATGTAACGATGAAGAAATAGGAAAGACATCCAACGACGATCACAAACGCTGAAATGACACGCGTTTCACCTTTCAATTTAAGCCATAACGCGAAAAGTAGAAGAAAAACGAGTAGCCAAGCTGACTTGTATGCCGCTATTGCAGCAACAAGTACAGCTAATGCTACGTAAATCCATTTATGTGTTAAAGCTTTTTGCCAAATAATGCACTCACCTTCTGTTCATATGGGAGCAATTTCTCTGCAGGCATACCACTCTCACGAAGCTCATTTAGCATGTCTATGTACAAGGCTAATTTTTCATCGCTTAAGAAGTCGATTTTTCGTTCATCAAACGGGACATGTACAACCTCTACACCTGCTTTTTCAAATAACTCTTGTGCATAAGGGTTATTTTTATAATCCGTAGCGTAATACACTCGTTCAATCCCTGCTTGAATAATAGATTTCGTACATGGTAAACATGGGAAATGTGTCACATATAAGTCTGCACCTTTTGTAGGCGTCCCATATTTAGCACATTGTAACAGTGCATTCATCTCAGCATGCACTGTGCGCACACAATGGTTATCAACAACATAACAACCATTTTCAATACAATGTTCATCTCCTGTAATTGAGCCATTATAGCCACCTGCAATAATTCGCTTATCTCTAACGACAGTTGCTCCTACTGCAAGTCTTGTACATGTACTACGTAATGCGAGTAAATGGCTTTGCGCCATGAAAAATTGATCCCAAGTAATTCGCTCCATATGACTACCTCCAAAGTATTATAGTATTAAGCTGTTCGTTTATTGCAACAGTCTTTTTATTCTATAGTGTAGCCCTTTTTGAAAAGAGTCGTCAATATCTCAAAACATACATGCTATTATTTAACTGAAATAAAATCCTTCAGCTTCTCAAACGTTTTTTCGCCAATACCACTCACTTTTTTTAAATCCTCAATTGTTTTAAAGCCACCATTCTCCTCACGATAAGCAATAATGCTTTGAGCCTTAGACGGACCGATGCCTGATAATGTTGAAAGTGTTGCTTCATCCGCTTTATTTAAATTGACCTTTTGATCTTTCCTACCGTTGTCAACTTGCGAAGTTCCACTAGTAGGCATCGTCATGAGATTAGAGGTAATTTCGTCTAACTTTTCACCCTTTATAGGAATGTAAATAACCATCTCATCTTCGACTTTTTGCGCGTGATTTATGAGTTGCGTATCAGCATCTTGAGTATAGCCACCAGCAAGCTGTACGGCGTCTATAATCCTCTTATCAGACTGAAGCTCGTAAACACCAGGATGTATAACAGCACCCTTAATATCAATAAATACCGACTGTATGACCGCTTCATCAACAGATTCTTTTATTTCATGTTGTTCAATAGGTTGGATTGTTTCGATGAGCTCTTCTTGGGGAGGTGAAGAGTCAGAACTCGAAAAAAAGAAGTAACTAAGTCCACTGATAACAAGTATGCCGGGGATCAACATACTTTTTTTGTACTTTTGCCAAAAAGATTGGATCATCTATAACATCCCTTCCTTTGCAAAAGGTAATCATATGGAGTCTATTTCATCTTACAATATCCTTCAGGTGTTGAAAAGATAAATTATTTTTTGAAAGCGTTGACGAATCGAAGTGAATTAGTTGATTGGAGTGGAGGCTGGGCGACTCCTTGGGGATTAGCGTAAGAGGAACGAAGGCTAAGAACATCACATCCTGTGATAACGCCTTCGTGACCAACATCGTGTTGGCCCGAGACCCTGGAGCGAGCAACGCGAGTGAAGCGGGAGGGGAACGAAGGCTAAAGGCATCACGTCCTGTGATAACGCCTTCGTGACCAACATCGTGTTGCCCCGACGCCCCCAGGAAAGCGCCCAGCCGGAACGGAAATCAACTGCACGTTATGGTGATGAGCTTTAATATGAGATAATTAGCAATGGCTAAGGACCACCTTTATAGTGATTCAATCCCATTTTGGTGCAAAGAAGCTCTTTAAAACAATACTTTCTAAAAGGTGTTAGTCTTCTAATAGATCCTTAAATTTAGTTTGAAGCTTAGTCGTTAAAATTCCCTCATTGTTAAAATGCCGAATAAACACACGTTGCATCATCTCATCCTCTTGAGCTGGGTTCATCTGCATTAAAATATCATTAATTTTCTCTGCGAGCTGTACAGGATTGGCATACATCGTATTCCATGCGCGAACCTTTAACTCTACATCTGTACCGAGTGCCGCTTCCTCCAAGTCCTGAATGGGTACTGGCTCACTAAAATGTGCATATGGGTCTTCATATGTATCTGTATGTAAAAAATGAATACAATCATCTAACTTGTCTGCCACACGTATTGTATCTACAAAAACGCCTTGATCATTTTCATATAGATAGCTATTTTCTAACATTAAAAACGGTGCATGTTGCTGAATCCCGATTACTCGTTTTTTTAATTGAGGTGTGATAAAGGTTAAGCCATTCTCTAACTGCAAGGTTTGAACGTACGCAGAAAAATTACCGTTTTCAGCAAAATCACTGTATGTTTTTGGACGATAATAAAAGTCCGCGTCCAACTCCTCTGCTTCAATCGTCCACTCCACCTCTGGACAATCAAAAATAACACGTAATGACATTCCATTAGCTGTTTTTCTGAGCTCGTCATAAATATAAAACTGCTCTGGTTCTATTTGACCTATCTCACTTATAATATTATTAAACTTTAGAGAAATGATTGATTTTGCAGTAAAGCCTCCTGTCATATCAAATGTTAATTCCACCTGAGTAGCAGTACGGTGAATACTAACTATCGTTGCATCATGAAGACTCTCCTCAAAGACCTCTCTCTCCTTCGGTTCCATATAAGCTAACGTTTTCTGTTTCTCCGTAAATGCTGCTTCGAGAATGTGTTCAAATAACTGCACCTGTTCATCTCTCCATCCTAAAAAATCGACCCGTACATGGTTAGGAACATCCGGTGTATTCAACGTACCATCTAAAACATATGTATGAAATCGCGGTGGTAAAAAGCTCATCAAATGATCGTGTAATTCATCTAATTCCTGTTTTTTTTCCTTATATAGATCAATATCATTTTCCTTTGCATAGGCACGGTATTGCGCCCATTCCTCATCAGACTCGTAAATAAATAGTTTCATCGCATTTTCATATGCTCTTTTCTCTTGCAATGTTAAGTGCCACATAATTTCAGCTCCTTTTGATTGGATTATAAAAATGTCCTATACTCAATAATACTACGCAAAGTAAAAAACAGCTCGCTGGTTGGTTTACCAGCAAGCTGTTTTTCTATTTTACCGCACGGAAAAAAATGCGTTCACTTTCATATTCAGGGCCATCATCTGTAAAATCTACTGTTACTTCTACATGTTGAAAGCCAATTGCCTGAAGCCACGCCATATATTGCTCAATAGAGAATGTACGTTGGTGATGCTCCTCGTCGAAGCGTTCATACAGATTACTTTCAGCATCACGCACATAAAACGTCATTTGGTGGACAACGGAATGTTCAAAATCGCCAGGCTCCGTATGCCATACATAGCTAATATCACCATCGTCATACGTAAACGGTCCGTCTAAAAATATATCATTCATTTTAAATAACGAATGCACATCAAAAAACAGCTGGCCTCCATTTCGTAAAGCACCATAAATACGTTCTAATGTTGAATAAACTGCCTTTTCTTCAACTACATAATTCAGCGAATCAATAGCAATTGTTACAACGTCAAGCGCCTCAAAGCCCTCTAATTCATCCATCGACATACAATAGAGAGGCACGTGTAATCCGGCATCAGCAAAGCGCTCTGCGGCAATTGAAAGCATATCTTCAGATAGGTCAATTCCACTCACCTTATAACCTGCCTGCGCAAACAGCTGACCAAGCATACCTGTACCACAGCCGATGTCTAAAAGTTTCGGGAATTGCCCGCTTGGTGCATGCTGCAAAACCCATTCCACATAAAGATTATAAGGGATATCGGTTTGCAGCTCATCATACACGTGTGCAAATCGTTCGTAACTACTCACACTTAAGCCTCAGGCATGTCTAGTTGCGGTGCATCGCCCCATAGACGCTCTAAGTTATAATAAGCGCGTTCATCTTTATGGAATACATGCGCTACAACATCTCCAAGATCAACAAGAACCCAGCGTGCTGCATCAAAACCTTCTACACGGCGAATTTCATAGCCCTCTTTCACTGCTATTTCTTGTAATTCACGGGCAATTGCTTGCACTTGGCGATCAGAATTACCATGGGCAATAATAAAGTAATCTGCTAAAAGTGAAATGCCTTGCATATTTAAAACGACAATATCCTCACCATGTTTGTCGTCAATTGCTTTGTAAGCTGATTGTAATAAAGTTGAAGTCATCCTTCACTGTCCTCTCTTTTCATCATATCGTTATAACATTCTATTGATAATGGATAAATTGGTTGCTTTGTGTCAATTAAAAATGCCAATGTATGGCGCACACAAGCACTCATCGCTTTATCTAAATTTTTCTTTGCTTTTTTTCGCAGACGCTCAACACCATCAAATTTACGATTTGGTTCAATCATATCTGCAACAAAAATTATTTTTTCTAGTTGGCTCATACCCACGCGTCCTGTTGTATGAAATCGAATAGCATTTAACATATCCTCATCTGTAATGCCAAATTCGCTCTCTGCAATATAAGCACCTACTGGACCATGCAGTAATTCACTACCCCAGCCAATAAGGCGAGCATCTAATTTTTCATCACGGACAATTTGCTCCATCCATTCGATCTCTGCATATTTCGCAATATCGTGAAGAATGGCTGCTGTCTCAGCCTTTTTTTCATCTTCACCATAAAAATTTGCTAGCTCAATGGCCGTTTCCATTACACCAATGGTATGAATATAGCGCTTCTCAGGCATACGTGGCTTAATCGCCGCTAAGTACTGTTCGCGTTCCATATAAACCTTCCTCTCGTATGAACGTCTCTACCGCTTCTGGCAGTAAAAAAGTAACCGTTCCTCCAGTGGCAAGGCGTTCACGAATCAGTGTGGACGATAAATCGATTTGGGGAGCTTCCACCATTAATATAGGATACTCTGTTGTGGCCTCTGTTCCTGGACGCTTTACTCCTACAAATTGCACAAGCTTCACTAATTCATCAATACAGTACCATGTATGAAGCGAATCAATCATATCGCCACCAATGATAAAGTAAAATTTCACATCAGGCTCTCTTATACACAATGCAGAAAGTGTCTTATAAGAATAGGATACGCCACCCTTATCCACCTCATACGACTCCACAGAAAAATACGGAAATGGACTTATTGCACGCTTTACCATTTCAAGGCGCTCCACATCGCTAGCATCATGGCGTGCAAACTTATGTGGTGGCAACGCATTTGGCATAAAGCGAACCTCATCAAGATCTAATGCGTGCAGTACTTCATTAGCCATCATTAAATGTCCATTATGTGGTGGATTAAATGTCCCTCCCAGTAAACCGACCTTTTTCATCGTTTCACCTTATTTCGCTACTTTTGGTAATACAATCTTTTTATGATTGCGTGACTCTTTATATAAAACAACTGTCAGTCCAATTAATTGCACAAGCTCTGCATGAGCACCTTTAGCAAGTGCTTCTGCCACTTCATGCTTGTCCTCCTCACAGTTATCTAAAATACGTACCTTGATCAACTCTCGTACTTCTAATGCTTCACGAATTTGCTTTGTCATTTCGTCATTAACGCCGCCTTTTCCTACTTGGAAAATCGGTGATAAGTGATGTGCTTCTGCACGTAAAAAACGTTTTTGTTTACCTGTTAACATAAAAATTAATATCCTCCTAATTGCGCCTTTAAATGCGCAATCGCTGAATTTGTATTTGGGTATTCACCAAGCCAATGCTCAAAAGCAATTGCCCCTTGATGAACGAACATTCCAAGACCCGTAACGACGGTTGCTCCTTTTTCCTCAGCCGCTTTTAAAAAAGGCGTCATTAATGGATTATACACAATATCGGCCACAATTGCGCCTTCTGCAAGTCGTTCTAGTGAAAATGGCATTGAAAAATTGCCCGTAGCAAGTCCAGCCGATGTCATTTGCACTAAAATGCCAAAATTAGCTAACGATTTCTCAGCGTCTGCTAAAGAAATAGCATTACCTATACCCATTTCATCGACAATTGCTTGGGCGTTTGCTACCGTGCGGTTTGCAATGGTTAAGTTTGTATAACCTTGCTGTTGCATAGCAAAAGCAATACCACGAGCAGCACCGCCTGCACCAATTAAAAGAACTGGCTTGTCTTTATGCGACATACCAACCGCTTCCTCTAGCGAGCGCACAAAACCAACGCCGTCTGTATTATATCCCTTTAATTTTCCTTCTTTTGTTCGGACAACCGTGTTTACAGCCCCCATTTTTTCGGCTAACTCATCTAGCTCATCTAAATAAGGAATGATTGCTGTTTTATGTGGGATTGTAATGTTCCAGCCACTTGCACCTAATGTTTTCAAGCCAGCAACCGCTGACTCCAAATTTTCAGAAGATACATGCACGGGAATATATGCCGCATCTATCGACTGTTCCTCGAACCAAGTATTGTGCATTGCTGGGGATTTTGAATGCTCAATCGGATCACCAATAACTGCAAACCATTTCTTCATTTTCTAGTCCCTCTTCTCTACTTGTACATCCTAAATAAGTGATGGGCGAATTGAAACTTGTACACCCTTTGGCGCATAAGCCGCTACAACGACATTAGCATGCTGCACAGTAATCCATCCAAGACCAGAGAATACAACATCTGTTTTCGCTTCTTTGATTGAGAACTCATGACGCACTAATGGCGGTAGCTGTTCTATAAATTCGGCAGTTGGTGGTGCAAGCAATTCACCCTTATGCTCTGCATACAATGTATCTGCCTTCTCAAGCTTTGTACGGTGTATTGGTAAGTCATTTGCTACGTGAACCGTAAATGCCGAACGGTCTCCTTGAATAAAGTCAAAACGGGCAAGAGCGCCGATAAATAACGTTTGTCCTGCATTTTGTTGATACACTTTTGGCTTTATTTCTTTTTTAGGCATAATATATTTTAATTCGCTAGAATCAATATGATGTGCCATCTGATGGTGATTAATAATACCAGGTGTATCATATAATGCACTACCATCATCTAATGGAATTTCAATCATATCTAAAGTGGTACCCGGGAAATGAGAAGTTGTAATAATCTCACCTTCACCAGTTGCCTGCTTGATAATGCGATTTATGAACGTGGATTTCCCAACATTTGTACAACCTACAACGTAAACATTTTGTCCATTACGGTACTCATCAATGGCTTCCATTGCTTCAGCCATACCTTTACCTTTATGAGCACTCACTAAAAGTACATCTACAGGTTGTAGACCAAGAGCCTTTGCTTCACGTTTTAGCCAATTAATCACTTTTTTCGGTTTCACAGATTTCGGTAATAAATCAGCTTTGTTCGCGATCAATAACACAGGATTATTCCCTACAAAGCGGTGAAGTCCTGGTAACCAGCTCCCATTGAAGTCGAATATATCAACAATTTTTACGATTAAGCCTTGCTGTGTTCCAAGACCGTTTAATATGCGTAAAAAGTCGTCATCTGTTAATGACACAGGTTGAATTTCATTATAATTTTTCAAACGGAAGCAACGTTGGCAAATGACCACGTCTTTTTCTAATGATGATGTGGGTGCATACCCAACTGCTGTTTTATCTTCTGTTTGAATTGTTGTACCACAGCCAATACAATTTGGCATTTCGTTCATTCTTTTTCCTCCCAAGTAGTAATTCCTTTTCGTTTCAAATTATTGAACACACGTCGTTCAATAAATCGATTAAATTTTGTTACGAGCCCATCTGATTGCGCAACTGGTTTTACTAGTACCGTATGCAAGCCTAAGCGATTTGCACCCATTACATCTGTTAGTAATTGGTCTCCTACCATTACGACTTCCTGTGGTCGTAGCCCTAATTGAATAATGGCACTATAAAAGGCATTACGAAGTGGTTTTCTCGCCTTATGAATATAAGGAATACCTAATGGCTCAGCAAACTGCTTTACACGTGCTTCTTTGTTATTCGACGCAATAATAACACGAATGCCTGATTCTTTCATAATGCGAAGCCAAATAATAAGCTCTTCCGTTGCATCTGCACGGTCCCATTCCACAAGCGTATTATCTAAATCCGTAATAATCCCTTTAATCCCTAAATCCTGAAGCTTTTCCGGTGTAATTTCATAAATACTCGTGACAAATTCATCTGGTAATAAAAAATTATACAAAATAGCGACCCCTAATCTAAACGTATTATTCGACCATTATAGCATATTTGCGAAGGCTTCACCCATTCGAATTGGGCTTCCTTGGACAACATTTTCCGTAAATTTTATTGCATCCTTTTCAAACAGCATTACTACTGTTGAGCCAAATGAAAAATATCCGACTTCTTCACCCTTACGCCACTGCGTAGTTGTATTAGTGAGCACGATAGAGTTAACAAAGGTAGCACCCACTTTAATAAACGCTATCTGTTGATTATTAGCCACTTTCAGCTCCGTTACTGAACGATAATTGTGTGAAATAGGTTTTTTACCGTATGTAAGACCGAGCTGGTTAACAGGATAAGATTTTTGACCAAGCGTATATTGTCTTAGCACTTCCCCATCAATCGGACTGTGTATACGGTGATAATCTGCTGGACTCAAGTAAAACACGATGAAATGTCCATCTGTATATTGTAAAGCACGTTCTGTATGACCAAGTAAATCTTGTAAAGCATACTGTTTCCCCTTTACATGAAATGTCATGTCCCATTCAATACGTCCACATGATTCCACTTTGGCATCCACTGGACTTACAAATGTAGTAGGATTTTGTTCAATTGGACGCGCATCTTCTAAAAGCTCTCGTGTAAAAAAATCATGTAAACTTGAAAATTGTTTTTGTTGTTTTGAAACCTCTTCAAGATTAATGTCGTATACTTTCATGTAGCTAGGAATAATTCGTTTACTCCACTTCGCTTTTGCAATAGATTGCAAAAGATGAGAGGATTGCTTACCATTTGTTAATTCAATCAAGCGTTGATATAATTTTTCTTTCATAAAACAAAACCCCTATCGATTAATTTAGACTGTCAATTTTTTTACTTTAGAAGTATAATGGTACAATATCTTAAGTGCAAAGGAGTGATCCCCCTTGTTTTTTTATCACAAGTTGGTGGATACCACGGTTAAGAAAATGAAATCGCAAGCAGCAAACTTTATCACAATCAGTAATATGTCCTTCGGCGGCGCAGCCATAATGGCTACACTACACGAATATTATAGCTACAGTGTCTTGTTTATCTTTATTGCAGCCCTTCTTGATCGATATGATGGAAAGGTCGCTAGAGCACTCGGACAAGTGTCTGATCTAGGTAAACAATTAGATTCTATGAGTGATATTATATCATTTGGTGTGGCGCCTGCATTATTAATGTATAAAGTTGTCTTAGTCGACTTTGGTTTCGTCGGCATGTCGATGACTGTACTATATATTATTTGCGGTGCGATGAGACTGGCTCGCTTCAATATTACTGATGCAAACGGCTATTTTACAGGGTTACCAATTACAGCGGCAGGTACGATCTTAACTTTAACGTATTTTGCATCGAATACGTTCCAGCCCGCATTTTATCTTTTCCTATTCCCTATACTAGCATTACTAATGATTAGTACAATCACGTTAAAAAAAGTGTAACAGCGCATTAGCTGTTGCACTTTTTTTCATTTAACACAGTTTCATAACATATACTGTCGAAAAATGGGGAAAGGATGAAATCATTCAATGAGCGGAATTTTTACATCTATGTTGCAGTTATGGCTTGAAATCCCAGCGTTACTTGGCTATTTAAAGGGGCAAACATTCCATAAACCCTTTTCAAAAGAAGAGGAAGCTGCTTGTATTGAACGATTTTTAGGCGGTGATGAACAAGCGCGTCTTGATCTAATTGAACGCAATATGAGACTCGTTGCACACGTTGTGAAAAAATTCCACCCAAAACATGAACAACTTGATGATTATATCTCCATCGGTACTATTGGTCTTATGAAAGCCGTAGAAAGTTATACGCCTGACAAAAAAACCCGCCTTGCCACTTATGCCGCCCGTTGTATCGAAAATGAAATTTTAATGCATCTGCGTACACAGAAAAAAGTGCAAAAAGATGTCAGCTTATTTGAACCAATTGGTACAGATAAAGATGGTAATGCCCTACAAATCCGAGATCTCTTACAATGCGATGAAGAAAGTGCCACAGAAAAACTTGAACATAAAGAACATGTTGCACAACTATATCATTATTTGCATATGCTTGACGAACGCGAACTTGAAATCGTTACACTTCGCTATGGCCTAAACCAGCAGGATGCCCTTACACAAAAAGAAATCGCTGCACGTTTAAATATTTCTCGTAGTTATGTATCTCGCATTGAAAAGCGAGCACTTATAAAACTCTATCAATTATATAAACGAGATCAAAAAATTATTGAGTAATATATTGTAAAATGATAACTTTAAAATTTCAATAATTCCATTTCATTATTCTGTCTTGAACCTTGTATTTTTTGGCTCATCATCATAACGTGTGATTAATTTCCAGCTAGAGACGTTTCGAATGGAGCTCCTTAGAAAGCACGCGAAACGTAAAAAAGATCTCTTGCGATGGAATGTCGCAAGAGATCTTTTCTCTTAATGAAATTCTGCTGATTCTGATAGTTCAACTGAAATAAGTGTACCGAGTACCATCGTTATAATAACCACACCTGCTGTTAAAAATAGCATCATGAATGCCTCCCATCTATATATGAAGAGATATAATTAGCAACAGTTTAGCATTAGTGCGACTTTTAAACTGTGATTTTTATCACACTAAAAGCCACTCATTTTGACTATTTTGTGTAGTTTATCCCGAAGATTAATGAAAACTAATCATCAGTAAAATTAAGATAGGTGCCGATTAGACTTATAACGATTCGATAGCTTTTAGTACTATTTGTGTTGAATGCTTTGCAGCGACTGGTAAAAACTCATCGAAGCTAATATTTGATTCTTTTCCAGCAATATCTGATAAAGCACGGATAACAACAAATGGCGTACCAAATTGATAGCATACTTGTGCAACAGCCGCTGCTTCCATCTCCACTGCCTTCATTTGTGGGAAATGACGACGAACAGCTTCTACACGCACAGGATCATTCATAAAAGCATCTCCTGAGCAAATTAGACCAATACCATATTGGTGCTCTCCAACAGCCTCTACTGCCTCTTCAGCTACTTTCATAAGTTTTTCATCTGATTTGTAAGCTGCTGGCATACCTGCCATCTGCCCCATTTCATAACCAAAAATCGTTACATCTACATCATGATGACGAACTTCATCTGAAATAACGACAGCGCCTACTTCAAGATTTTCATCATAGCCTCCAGCAGAGCCCGTATTAATGACTACATCAGGCTTGAATTCATGTAATAGGATTGTAGTTGACATGGCAGCATTGACTTTACCAATACCACTTTTTAATAAAACTACCTCTTTCCCTTTATAGCTTCCTGTTGTATATTCACTGCCTGCAATTGTTGTGCTTTGTGCTTGCTCTAAAGATGCGCGTAAAAGTTCTACTTCCTCTTCCATTGCGCCGATTACTGCAATTTTCATGTCTCTGTTACTTCCCTTCTTCGTACCCTTTTACTTACTCTATAAAAATATTAATTTTCGGAATCATCACCAAAACGAGGGGTTGATTTCCGTTCCAGCTGGGCGCTTTGTTGTTGCTGCCGCTTCGCTTTCGCACAGATAAAACATTTGTTGCTGCCGCTTCGCTTTCGCACAGATAAAACATTTGTTGCTGCCGCTCCGCTTTCGCACAGAGCACAGCTTCCTGGGGCGTCCAGCCTCCACTCCAATCAACTTAGTTACATAGTAGACGTCTAACAAAAGTCATCCACAGCTTTTAAGGATGAACCTAATTTCCTCAATAGGCACCATTTAATGTATTTAGTTGCTCAAGTTTCACTGGTAGCCAACCTTCGTTATCGACCCATTCCATACTAACACGATACATTTTTGTCTTATCTTTCGTAGAAACTGTTGCAATTGCCGAATTAGCGCTACCGTTATTCCCCATACGCCAGATAATCATATTGTCCTTATCGATGCCTGTTGCAGCTGTCACTGTTGCTACCTTTTCAGACCAATCTACAGATTCGCCATCGTAAGAAGACACATGTTGCCCTGTTTGTGTTGTAGGCGTAGGCTGCCAAGTTTTATTTGTTATAACCTTATCTACAATTGGGTTGTCTGACGTAGTTTCTGTTGTTGCTTCCTCTTCAGATGTTTGAGTTTCTTTTGAGGACTCGTCCTTTGTAGGTTTTTCCTCTTGAGCTGTGACATCATTATTTTGCTCTTTAGAAGGCTCTTCCTTCACATCTTCTTTATCTTTCGTCTGCTCTTGTTTCGGCTCGTCTTTCTCAGCTTTACCTGCATCATCCTGCCATTTAAACACAAATGTTGCTGTTATAATAATTAATATCACGACAATACCAATTAAAACATTCAATAGTTTATCTAGCTTTTTATTACGAGATGGCTGCAAATGACGACTGCTTCGAGTTTTTCGTTCACTCATGAAGTCTCCCCCTCTCTAGCCAATATTCTATCAAGTTCAACAGTACTTGCAAAATAATTGTGCTCATCTATTTTTTCACAGAGAAAAATATAGACATCTCGACGTATTTTAATAGATTTTTGGATTATCACCAAAACGTGTGGTTGATTTCCGCTCCAGCCAGTCGGAACGGAAATCAACTTATTTATATAGTATACGTTTTAACAAAAGTCATCCACAACTTTTGGTGATAAACCAGATTTTTACTGAAAACTTATGTAACAATATCTCCTTGGCGTAATTGTTTCGCATTAGACAATGCTGAATGAAGATAAAAGCAGCTAGCTCACCTTTAAAGAGATAAGCTAACTGCTTGTACTAAAATTATTTTATTGAAATAATTTTAACTTTCATTTCACCACCAGGTGTTTGTACGACAACCTCTTCGCCTTCAGCACGACCTAGCAAGCCTTTAGCAATTGGTGATTCATTTGAGATACGGAATTCCATTGGATCTGCCTCAGCCGAGCCAACAATTGTATACGATTCCTCGTCTGTTGATGGTTTTCCATTAATTATTTCTACAAATGAAACCGTTTTCCCTAATGATACTACACTATTGTCTGTTTCATCCTCAGAAATAATAACTGCGTTACGAATCATTGATTTTAAAGTAGAAATTCGACCTTCCAAAAAGGCTTGTTCTTCTTTTGCAGAATCATACTCAGCGTTTTCAGAAAGATCCCCGAAATCACGAGCGATTTTAATACGTTCTACGATTTCCTTACGTGTTTCCGTTTCTAATTTCACTAATTCTTCTTCTAATTTTCTTTTACCTTCAGCTGTCATTGGGTACTGTTTTTCGTTTGCCAAAGTTCTTCACTCCTTGTTTTCGTCAATATAAAAACATAAAACTCGATTAAGTGCCTATTAGGATGCACTTAATCGAATTTTATTATTTTTAAACGGTTTCAAATTACTCTTTGACCTAATAGTATGCATGCCTTTCTGAAATATGTACAGATATGCATGTAAATATTGTCAATACCACTCTATCTTATTACAATACGTTGTCGGTTTCAAGGATAGTTTTAATCTTAGTTACCATTAAATCAATCGCAACCTCGTTATCCCCACCTTCGGGAATAATAATATCAGCATAACGTTTCGTCGGCTCAATAAATAGATTGTGCATAGGGCGCACTGCCGATAAATATTGATCGATTACAGAATCTGTTGTACGACCACGCTCTTTTATATCACGCAATATACGACGAATAATACGTAAATCTGAGTCCGTATCTACAAATAACTTAATATCCATTAGATCACGTAAATCTGCATCTTCTAACACTAAAATACCTTCTAGTATAATAACATCTACAGGCTCAACATGAATAACTTCTTTTGCTCTTGTGTGCTGCACATAGTCATAGACAGGCTTTTCGATGGATTGACGGACCAATAATTTTTTTAGGTGCTCAATTAATAAATCATTATCAAAAGCTAACGGATGGTCATAGTTTGTACCTAAACGCTCCTCAAACGTTAAATGACTTTGATCTTTATAATAAAAATCTTGTTCAATTACAACTACTGAATGATCGCGGAAAACATCATAAATAGCACGGGTCACACTCGTTTTTCCTGAGCATGATCCACCAGCGATCCCGATGACGACTGGACGATTCGTTGCCATTAGTTATTCTCCTTTCGCATCATGTTATGTGGTTTTAATGGTGTGTCGCATTTAAATTTAACAATTTGTAGTGGATGTCTAGCAGCATCTAAGCTATTGCCATCCTCATCCCAAATTTCACCCATTGTAAAACGGAAATTTTCGATTTCTGGCCCAAAGAACTCTACCTCATCACCAGGTTTGAAATAGTTACGTTGTTGCATTGTAACCATTTTCGTTTCTGGGTCATGCTCTAAAATTAAACCTGCAAACTCATACGTCGTTTTACGGCCATGTACACCAAACATTTGCTCCTCGTGGCCAGGCGCATCATGGAAGAATGCTTCGGCCGTATCACGGTTAGCACATTTGTCTAGTTCCTCAAGCCATTCACGTTTAATTTTGAAATTGTCAGGGTCCGCACAATAAGCGTCAATTACTTTTCGATACACCGAAACAACAGTAGCAACATAGTGAATTGATTTCATACGACCTTCTACTTTTAATGAATCAATCCCAAGCTCAATCATATGTGGAATTGCTTCAATTAGCTTTAAGTCTTTCGGACTCATCGCAAAAGGTGCGTGATTATCGTCGAAAAGTGCCTTTTCTTCGCCATCCTCTAGCTCATATAAATCATAGTCCCAGCGACATGATTGACAGCAACCACCACGGTTAGAGTCACGAGCAGTCATATGATTTGAAAGTACACAGCGACCAGAATAGGCGATACACATCGCACCATGTACGAATGCTTCAATCTCTATATCGACTTTTTCCTTCATCAGCTTCATTTCTTCGCCGCCTACTTCACGTGCTAGTACGACACGATGTAAGCCTTCTTCTTTCCAATACTGTACTGCCTTCCAGTTCGATAAAGATTGCTGTGTAGAAAGGTGAATTTCAAGCTTTGGTGCAGCTGTACGGCATGTTTCAATGATGAGAGGGTCCGCTACAATAATACCTGTAACACCCGCTGATTCAATATCTTTTAAATATTGCTCTAAGCCGTCCATATTTTCATTGTGGGCGAAAATATTTGTCGTAACATAGATTTTTGCACCGTATTTATTGGCGAATTCAACACCTTCGCGCATTTCTTCAATTGAGAAGTTATCTGCGTTTGAACGTAAACCGAACTCTCGTCCACCGATAAATACAGCGTCCGCTCCATAGTGAACGGCTACTTTTAATTTTTCTAAACTACCTGCAGGGGCAAGTAGCTCTGGTTTTTTGGTAATGACACGTTTACCGTCTACAATCTCACGGATTTTGTCATTTTGTTCTAATACTAATGCCATGTTCTTGCCACCTCCTAGTAAACTGTTTCCTTGAAGATAAAGCCAGTATCAAGAGGTCTGATCGCAGGCTGAATTTCTTCAATTTTAGCTAATAAATCATCTTTAATATCTTCATACGCATCTTCTGATTCGTCAAAATATGTGTCAATTGCTTGACGATAAGCTTCTGTTGCTGTGACGATATATTCTGGCGTTTGAAGAACACCCTCAATTTTCAATGCATCGATGCCACCTTCGAATAATTCACCAAGCTCATCAATAATGCACATATCGTTTGGACTGAAAATATGTGTACCGTTAGCATCCTCATAAATTGGATATTTATTATTGCGTTCATCATCATGAAGGAACATATTACGGTTTTCCTTACGATTTTCAATTTCCATTACTTTATCCTGATATAAGAAATAATGGCCAAGTAATGGACGTTTTGATTGGAACATACATGTCATCCCATGTACTTGAACCTCAATCTCTACTTCTGTATTTTCTTTAATTTCTAACACTTCATCTAAAGAAAGTTCACGTGAAAGTACAGCACGGGTTGCTCCGCGTTTCCCCCAATAATTTGCTGTGAACCAGTTCGTTGCAGTCGTTTCTGGATTCCAGTGTAGCGGTATTGTTACACCTTGCTCACGGCGGATGATTAAGACTGCTGGGTCACCATAAATTAAACGGTCAACACCAATACGTTGCATTTCTTTTAAATATTCGGCAAGTGCATCCAATTTTTCATTATGGAATAGTGCATTTACCGCAACATAAACCTTTTTACCCGCTGCATGAATCAGCTTAGTAGCTTCTTCCACCTCACTAACAGAAAATTCTCCTGCTAGACGAAGACCAAATTGTTGTTCACCAATAACAAAAGCATCTGCTCCAGCCTGTAAAAGTGCTTTCACATGGTCTACTGATTGCGGTGTTACAAGCAATTCAGGTTTTTTCATAATAGTCACCTCTTCAAACATAGTAATAACCCATCACCTACTGGTAAGAATGCACTTGTATAATCAGGGTGCTGCATAATCCATTCAGTGAAGTTTTTTAAATTACGAATCATTGTACGCTTACGACGCGGTACATCTTTTAAATCCAAATCTGATAAGCCATGCATATACATATTGTCGATATACAGAACTCCTCCTGAGTTTACAAGAGGCGCATACTTTTCAAAAAAGCGTTGATATTGCCCCTTTGCGGCATCGATAAAAACTGCATCGAAGGTTGTTTGGATTGCTTCATCGTTCACCTCTAAGGCGTCACCTTCAATTACCGTAATACGATCTGATACTGTAGAACGGTCGATATAACCCTTTGCTCTCGCAACGCGCTCTGTATCACGCTCGATTGTAACGATTTGCACATTTGGTAAAGCCTCTGCCATTCTTATTGCAGAATAACCAATCGCTGTACCAATCTCTAAAATTTTTGACGGATTTTGAATACGTAACAGTTGATTAAGTGCATCAATACCTGCAAGCTGCATAATCGGTACATGATTCTCCTCCGCAAATGCTTCCATTTCTAAAAGCAATTCATTACGTGGTTGAATAAATGATTGTATATAAGCATCTGATAATTCCATTTTTTCCAATTCACCCTCATATCAATTATGCCTCAACATAGTCCGAAATCGGCTTGTGCATAGGCCTGCAAATGTTTAGAAGGCAACGAGTAATCCTCGTTGTCTGTTCTTCATCATTTAGCAACAAAAAGAAAAAGACCAAACGTGATGTCTTGGTACTTCGTCATACAAAAATGAGCAATTGTTTTTATTAGCTCAAAACAATTGCCACCACGTATATTATTCCGCATTAACGGATTGATTGAATTTTCCCATGCGGATTGAATAAAAATCACAATTTATAATAGCACGAAAATAGAAGGAAAGCTATTTTTCTTTCCTTCTATCCTCATTATTTCTATTTAAATGTACTTACTCTGCCTTTTTCAAATATTTATCTACTTTCTGTAAATGTTCATCATATGTTTTCGAGAAGTGGTTGATTCCTTTTTTATCTGCTAGGAAGTAGAAATAATCCGTTGTACTTGGATTAAGCACTGCCTCAATTGAAGTTTTCCCAGCACCCGCAATTGGACCTGGTGGTAAGCCTTTATTTTTGTAAGTATTATAGGCATTATCAACTTCTAAATCTTTGTATAGTACACGATCTTTATGAGAGCCAAGTGCATATAAAACAGTTGGGTCTGTTTGTAGTGGCATCCCTTTCTCGATACGATTATAGAATACGCTCGCAATCGTTTCTCGATCCGTTTGGGCAGTAGCCTCTCTTTCCAGTAATGAAGCAAATGTTAATAATTGATGTACTGACATTTTCTTTTCAGTTAGAACATCGCGGTAATCTTTCACAACCTTGTCCATTGCGCCTACCATTTCGTCTACAATCGACTCCAATGATGGTTTTTCTTCAAAATAAGAATAAGTGGCAGGGAATAAATAGCCCTCTAAATCATAACGAACATTATCAGCTAAAACCGCATCCGTTACAAGCTCAGGATATTTAGCCTTCATCTGTTGTACAAACGCATTGCTTGTTACTAAATCCATAAATTCTTTTTGAGTATATGGCGTTTTCTTTTCCACAACTTTACCAATTTGTTCAAGTGTTAAACCTTCTGGAACTGTCATTGTAAAGACTGGCTTGCGGTAGACCTTCCCGGTTTTTAAACTTTCGATTAACTCATCCAATGTCATTGCCTGTGTTAAAGCATAGTTCCCTGCTTGGAACTGAGATTCATTTTTAAATTTAGCATAGTATTTAAAAACACGAGCATTTTTAATGACTCCCTTGTCCTCTAGTAGAGTTGAAATAGAGCTTAAAGTTGAGCCAATTGGTACTTCAACTGCTATTGTTTTAGTCGCATCTGGATCTACTGGTTTTAAGGCACTCTTAACATAATTATAGCCAAATAAACCGACAATCCCAGCTATTAGAACAAAAGCAATGGCAACAATAGCAACGATTTTTCTCACAATTTTTACCTCTGATTTTCTTTCCTGCATTTTTGAAAACATTTCTTGTTTTTTTGAACCGTTATTCACGGGTTTCCCCCCTATCACTTCATTATCATACTAGAAATCAACTTTCACGACAAACAGAAATAGATAATTCAGTAGAAATAGCTCACATAAAAAATTAGCTTGCATGGAAAAATTGAGTTTTCTCGAAATTAGAACGTACGGTATTGAAATTTATTTATAAGAAGTTAGATTGATATAGTTTAAATTCCATAATTCAGGAGGTTCTATCCGTAGCTTTGGCTTTACTTTCCTCGATTTCGCCGGTTTTATCCGTCACTTTGCCGGTTCTATCCACGATTTCGCAAGTTCTATCCGTCACTTTGCCGGTTCTATCCACGATTTCGCAAGTTCTATCCGTCACTTTGGCGGTTTCTATCTTTCCATCCTTTTCGAGGTTCTATCCGTCACTTTAGCAGTTTTATCCACGATTTTGCCAGTTCTATCCGTCACTTTGCCGGTTCTATCCACCATTTCGCCAGTTCTATCCGTCACTTTGGCTGTCCTATCATCATTTTAGTCGTTCTATCCGTCTTTGACGGTTCTATCCACGATTTCGCAAGTTCTATCCGTCACTTTAGCAGTTTTATCCACTATTTCGGTCGTTCTATCCGTCACTTTGCCGGTTTCTATCTTTCCATCCTTTTCGAGGTTCTATCCGTCACTTTAGCAGTTTTATCCACGATTTTGCCGGTTCTATCCATCATTTTAGTCGTTCTATCCGTCTTTGACGGTTCTATCCACGATTTCGCCAGTTCTATCCGTCACTTTGCCGGTTCTATCCACGATTTCGCCAGTTCTATCCGTCATTTTGGCGGTTTCTCCACTTTAACAGTTCTATTCACGATTTCGCCGGTTCTATCCGTCACTTTGACAGTTCTATCCACGATTTCGCCAGTTCTATCCGTCACTTTGGCGGTTTCTCCACTTTAACAGTTCTATTCACGATTTCGCCGGTTTTATCCGTCACTTTGACAGTTCTATCCACGATTTCGCAAGTTCTATCCGCCACTTTGCCAGTTTCTATCTTTCCATCCTTTTCGAGGTTCTATCCGTCACTTTGACAGTTCTATCCACGATTTCGCCGATTCTATCCATCATTTCAGTCGTTTTATCCGTCACTTTGCCGGTTTTATCCATCATTTCAACAATTCTATCCACATGTTTGGAAAGTAACTTTATCCCAAGCCAAATTTACATGCTCCTTAATGCAAAAAAACTCTGAGTAGCATTTTACTACCCAGAGTTCTAACTACAATTCATTTAATACATCTTCAACAAATGCCCATTCTTCATCCGTTTCAATTGGTAATAATTCATCAATTGTTCCGTCATTTCCCGATATATATTGGGAAGCAAAAATATCTCGTTCCTCTATTGGCTCGTCCGTTGCCAAAACATAAAGCACATAGGATTTGCCAAATTGCTCTGATGAAAATGTATGAATAACCTCACATACTTGATCTGTCCCATCCTCATCTGTTATTGTAAATAACTGCGGCTCTTCTTCAAATTCATCTAGAAGTGTCAGGACTACCTCATTAATCATTTCCCACTCTGCATCTGTTTCAACAGGCTGTAGATTTGTCATTTCTCCATTGTTATCATCATAATCAAATGTCATAGCAGAAATGTCTCCAGGAATTTCATGACCATCTTCGTCGATTAACGAAAACAATACATATGATTTCTCGTCCGAATCGAAGGTGAAGACAACACGACACTTTTGCTCCTTGCCATTCTCGCCAACTATAAGAAATTCTTGCGTTTCCTCGTTCATTTAATGTCCTCCTTCACTAGGCATAATTATGTTCTAAACTTTGATAAGAGCTATTTTGGGCTGGCACAAGGCTTTCACCTTTCATTCTAAGGAGTCACGTTCTAAAAATGTCATCACAACTTTTAGTAATGAGCCAGCTTTATTCTCTCAAAAGTAAAAAAGGAACAAGGAGTGCTTGTTGCCATCCTTGTTCCACACTTATAAAGAACGAAGATTAGTCTTCGTATTCATCCTCTAAAGCGTTTAATACGTCTTCTACCATATCCCACTCTGCTTCAGTTTCGATTGGTGTTAACTCACCATCTTCGCCATTTTCAGATGGAACAAATGAAGATACGAAGATTTCTACAGAGCCATCCTCATCTTCTTCTGCGCCTACCATAGAGTAAAATACGTATGATTTGCCGAATTCAGCTGATTCATGTACGTGAATTACTTCACAAAGTTGTTCGTTTCCGTTCTCGTCAATCACAGTAATGTGTTGTACATGTAATGCTTCTTCATGGTTATGCTCTTGTGCCATGTGGTTGTCACCTCATCAATTAATTTTTGCTATCTAAGTAGCCTTGTAAAATCATCACTGCAGCCATTTTGTCAATGACTTGCTTACGCTTTTTGCGACTTACGTCAGCATCGATTAGCATACGCTCGGCAGCCATCGTTGTTAAACGCTCATCCCAAAGCTTGACCGGTAGTGAAAATGTTTCTTCTAAAAGTTTTTTATAGTTTTCAGAAGCTTCCCCACGCGGTCCAACCGTATTATTCATGTTTTTCGGGTACCCTACAACAAATTCTGTTATAGAATACTCCTTTACTAGCTCGGCTATACGCTCAATGCCGAATTCGCCGTTTGCTTCATCAATTTTTACGGTTTCAATACCTTGGGCCGTCCACCCTAAAGCATCACTTACAGCAACGCCAACGGTTTTCGACCCAACGTCTAATCCCATAATTCTCATTTCTAGTCCTCGTTATTCTTTTTAATATAAAACTTAACAAGCTCTTCTAGAATTTCGTCACGCTCAAGCTTGCGAATTAAATTACGAGCATCCTGATGGCGAGGAATATACGCCGGATCACCAGAAAGTAAATAACCGACAATCTGATTGATAGGATTATATCCCTTTTCCTCTAGTGAAGAATGTACTTTCAACATTACCTGCTTGACTTCCTGTTCCATTGATTCTTCTGGAAAATTAAATTTCATAGTTTGATCAAATGAACTCATGACCAGCACCTCGCTTTCAGAAATAAGGAGATGTGCGAAAAAGCTCATCTCCAATTTCTCTTTATTATAACATGTTTTGGCGTATTATCAATTATACCTCGGCATAATTGCGTTCGGAATCGGCTTTATGTTTAGGCCTGCACGAGAGCCGACACGATGTCGGTCATATCGGTAATGCCACAGGACGTGGCGTTTTAACCGATGCAGGTCAGTTAGCCGTTATCGCATGGATGCGATGATTTTAGGCTTACATCCCCTAAGAACTTCTTTTCGCTGAAAGAAGTTAAATGGATTTAACATAATCATACACAGAAAGTAGTGCTTCATCAAGTTTTGATGCATCTTTTGCACCTGCCATCGCCATATCTGGACGACCGCCGCCTTTACCACCACATGCTTCTGCTACCATTTTTACGATATTTCCTGCGTGGTAATTACCACCAACTAAATCTTTTGTTACGCCAGCACATAGCATAACCTTTTCGCCATCGACAGCACCAAGAACGATCACTGCTTTTGGCATTTTAGCTTTCAAGTCATCCATCATTTGACGCAATTGATTATTGTCCTTCGCCTCAACTTTAGTTGATAGAACAGTTACATCCCCAAAAGTTTGCGCTGCATCCACAATAGCGCCCGCTTGTGCATTCGCGATTTTTTGTGATAATGCTTCATTTTCGCGTTGTAAATCTTTGTAATCAGCTTGTAATGCTTGTACTTTTGTCACAATATCTTTTGGATTAGCCTTTAATAATGCTGCTGCTTCGTTTAATAAAGCTTCTTCCTCTTTTACTGCTTCGTAAGCCACTTTACCTGTCACTGCCTCGATACGACGTGTACCTGCACCGATACCACCTTCTGAAACAATTTTGAAGAAGCCAATTTCAGAAGAACGTTTTACGTGAATACCACCACAAAGCTCAATCGAGTAGTCCCCAATTGACACAACGCGAACGATATCGCCATATTTCTCACCGAATAGTGCCATGGCGCCCATAGCTTTCGCTTCATCGATGCCTTTTTCTTCAATAACGACCTCTATATCATCCCACACTTTTTCATTTACAATACGTTCAATTTGTTGTAATTCCTCTTTCGTCACTTGTCCGAAGTGAGAGAAGTCAAAGCGTAAACGATCAGGTCCTACATATGATCCAGCTTGGCTAACATGGTCGCCTAGTACATCTTTTAATGCACGTTGCATAATATGTGTTGCTGTGTGGTTTTTAATAATTAAATTACGTTCATCACGGTTAACTACTGCTTTTACAGCATCTTCAACATGCATTTCACCAGATTCTACAACTACAGTATGAAGCGGTTGACCATTTGGTGCTTTTTGTACATCTTTTACAATGGCAGTAAAGCTATCATTTGAAACAACACCACTATCCGCAATTTGACCACCCATTTCGGCATAGAATGGTGTTTTAGCTAAAATAACTAGTGCTTCTTGACCTTCTGATGCTACCTTCGATACTTGGCCATTAACAATGATCGCTGCAATTTCTGTTTTTGTCGTTAATGTATCATAACCTACAAATTCACTTGCAACTGTCAAGTTTGCTAGCACTTCGTTTTGCACTTGCATAGAATCTACATCTTGACGAGCTGCACGTGCGCGTTCACGTTGTTCTTCCATTGCTGCCTCAAAGCCTTCATGGTCTACCTTCATGCCTACTTCTTCCGCATACTCTTCTGTTAATTCGATTGGGAAACCGTAAGTATCATATAAACGGAATGCATCTGCGCCTGGAATATAATCATGACCTGCTGCTTTTTGGGCTTCTACTACTTCGTTAAAGATAGCAAGACCACCGTCTAATGTTTCATGGAAACGAATTTCTTCATTTTTAATAACGCGTTGGATAAACTCGCATTTTTCCGTTACTTCTGGGTAGAAATCATTCATAATTTCTCCAACAGTCGGCACTAATTCAAACATAAATGGCTTTTCTATGCCAATTTGTTTTGCATAGCGCACCGCACGACGTAGTAAACGACGTAATACATAACCACGACCTTCATTTGAAGGAAGAGCACCATCACCAATGGCGAACGCCACTGTACGGATATGGTCAGCAATCACTTTAAATGGTGTATTAATATCTTCTTCTGAACCGAAGATTTCACTCAGTGCTACTTCACCTGGACGTTTGTATTTGCGGTTTGCTAACTGCTCGATTTTTTCAATAATAGGCATGAATAAATCAGTATCAAAGTTTGTTGGAACATTTTGAACAACTGATACGATACGTTCTAGACCCATACCAGTATCAATATTTTGCTTTGGAAGTGGTGTATATGTGCCATCAGGATTATGGTTGAATTGAGAGAACACTAAGTTCCAAATTTCAAGATAGCGTTCATTTTCACCACCTGGATACATTTCTGGATCACTTTCATCAGAACCGTATTCTTCCCCACGATCATAAAAAATTTCTGAGTTAGGACCAGATGGACCTTCGCCTATATCCCAGAAGTTCCCCTCAAGTCGGATCAAGCGCTCTTCAGGAATACCAATTTCGTTATGCCAAACGTCATATGCTTCTTGATCTTCAGGATGGATCGTAATAGATAAAAGTTCTGGATCAAAGCCCATCCATTTTTTATCCGTTAAGAATTCCCAAGCAAAATGAATAGATTCTTTTTTGAAGTAATCCCCAATCGAGAAGTTACCTAGCATTTCAAAAAACGTATGATGGCGCGCCGTTTTACCTACATTTTCAATATCATTTGTACGAATTGATTTTTGAGCATTTGTAATACGTGGATTTTCAGGAATGATACGACCATCGAAATATGGTTTAAGTGTTGCCACACCTGAGTTAATCCAAAGTAATGATGGGTCATTGATTGGCACAAGTGGTGCTGATGGCTCATGATGATGACCTTTTTCTTTAAAGAATTCTAAATACATTCGGCGAATTTCTGCTGCTTTCATTTGAAAAGTTCCTCCCTATATGTTTTGTAAAATCACGAAATGAATCCGCAAATCAATTTTGCCTTAACGTAATTGTAGCTGTCGCTTCGCTTTCGCTCAAAAGACATCTGTAGCTGCCGCTTCGCTTTCGCTACACGCACAGATAGGCAAATAAACATAAAAAAGCCCCCATCCCAAAAAGGGACGAGGACTTGTGATTTGTCTCGCGGTACCACCCTAGTTGTAAGTAAAAATATACTTACCTCTTTAGCACTTGTAACGTAAGTGAACGGCAGGAATTAACTGCACTCTGGAGTAGCTTTCGGCATTTGCTATCGTGAGGATTTTTTCAGCCAAGAAATCCCTTTCTTTTACACGCACAAATACGTACTTTTTCCATCATCGTTTTTTACAATTTTCTAACGAGAATTATAAAAAAAATATTTCCTTCTGTCAATTCGCACTATAATTGCTAATCCTAACTAAGCAATCATTTTTTTAAAATAAGCCCACATTCCCCAAGTAAAAATGACTAAGAACACACTAATTGTTATGGTCGCTATTGGAGAATCTTGATATGGCAACGGAACATTCATGCCGAAAAAGCTTGTAATTACTGATAAAGGTAACATTATAGTTGAAATGACTGTTAATAAATTGAGCTTTTCTATCGATTTACCACTTATAATAGAAAAATACGTATCCAAGGTACTATTAACTAGATCTCTATAAGTTTCTGTTGATTCTACAATTCGTTCTAGATGATCATTTAAATCTTTATAGAAAGGAACATTGTCCTCACGAATTTCAAATTTCCATTGGCCATTAATATTGGAAAAAATTCTTTTTTGCGGCATAATCGCTTGTCGAATTAATATAATCGTGCGTTTTAATGCTAGGAATTCTTCCGTAACTACTTTTGGTTCATAGTCATATATTTCTTCTTCAAGCTCATCGATCCGTGCTCTAATTCGCTCTAATACCGGGAAGTATTCATCTGTAATTCCATCGATAATAGTATGCAATAGAAAATCGGTGCCTTTATCCAAATACTTCATACTGTTTAAGCAAACATTCTCTATATGACCTAGCCATTTAAGTTTTTGTTTATGAACCGTTACAACATAGTTAGGACCCATAAAAATGTTTAATTCTACCGTTGTTATTTCGTTGCTACTTTTTTCGTTATAAATCGGTGCATGGAAAACGAAAAATTTGTATTCGCCGTAATTATCCATTTTAGGTCGTGACCCTTCATGAAGACAATCCTCAACTGCTAATGGATGGAAACCAAATATTTCAGCTATATCATTCAATTCATTGTAGTTGTATGCATATAAATCAACCCATAATAAATCTTCAGTATGAAGGTTATGGTTAAATTCTTTAATATTGAAATCATGTTGTACTGCGTTATTTTCTTTTTTAAAATAATGAATTTTAATCATTGTTCTTCACCTCATGTTTTATTATTTAAGGAAAAAAAACAGGTGATATTATTGATTGTAATTCAGCTTGTTTTAGAAGCATTTCTCATCAATAACCACTTGTTTTTGGCGATAAGAAATCGACAATCCTTAATTGTTTACTACCACTTAACATTTTCTTATTCGGTTCAGGGCTACTATCCATTTCTCATCACCTTCCTTAAATAACAAAAACACGCCTTCGACGAATGAAGGCGTGTTGAATACACATATCAAAAAACAGCATAGGTAAAAATACTACTCTGCTTTCTTCCTTCAAACGTTGAGTTTTAGCACTATGCGGCATAGGAATTACTCCAGCTACGTTAAAAAACACCTTATTTCGATGATTTCTGTTGACCCATTGGCGTCTCTCGACATTTTTGGGTAGTAGCGTATCTCCAGCATAGGAGCCTCACCTAACGAAGGGATTGCTAGTTATATAGTTCCTGTAAATCATAATGCAAAGTCAAATAACTGTCAAACAAAAAATATAAATAAAGATGCCTTTATCCCATTACTTCCTCAAAAATTAATGATTATTTTTTAAAAAATCTTCTACCCTTTTAACGTATTCTTCCCTATTATAATTTTTATACAGTGCACCTGCTAATCGGACTGAATCCCCAAAGAAAAAGCGTTCATATAGCGTTTGTCTCGTACCGAAGCTACTCATCGTTAAATCCCAAGCTAAGCGGAATTTTTTGACGCGCTCCTCTCCACCATCCTGAAAAGACTGCAAATAATGCTCAAGGTCGCCGTCATCTGCAGTAAATGCTTTTTCACTCGGAATGGACATCAACCCGCTTGCACCAAGTAGCTGGACAATTTCTGTGAATGTCGGATAGACTTTAGGGTAAATTTGAATGGCTACTTGCACTGTCGAAAAGTCAGGTCTTATAAAACCAAAAGCATCTCTTGTTGCTTCTATTTCAGATTTTAAAAGTAAAGCCTTCATCGTTTCTAATGCCACGATGATATCAACGACCTTTTGTTGCACGTGTTGATATTCACCGATATTGATCGTATTTACAATTGACTGTACAACACCTAACACAAATTCAGTTTTGGCAATTTGACGTGTAAGAACTTGATGTAAACCATATGTTTGAAAACCACTTACGTTCAAAAAGCTATTGGCAACTTCCACATTCTCATAATAAAAGACGCGTTCCCACGGTACTACAACATTATCAAACACAACAATTGCGTCCATTTCCTCATAACGACTACTTAATGGATAATCAAAAGTCGAGTCACCTCCGACAAATGATTGTCTACATAAAAACTTTAAGCCTTTAGTATTACTTGGTATTGAAAAAGCAAAGCCTTTCCCTTCATCAAAACCATTTGTGGAAATAACTAGGAGTTCATCTGTAATGCCTCCCTGTGTCGCCAGTAATCTCGCACCTTTAATGACTAACCCTTCGCTCGTTTTATCTACAATTTTAGCAGCAATTGTAACATCTTCATCTTCAAAATAAAATTTTTTACGGTTAACTTGTGGCTCAATAAATGTATGTGTCATAGTCAAATCGTTCTCACGAGCATACTCATAAAATTTTAACAAATGCTGCGGGAAACAATTTGGCTTATCTTTCAAATAATCAGCAACAGAAGCTAAAGCCATTAATGTCGTATTCATGTAATCGGGACTTCTCCCCATAAGGCCATGAGTGGATAATGCCCATTCTCTTGTTGCATTCCGTCTTTTCACAAGATCTTCGACTGTCTCCGCCTGAAGGAAAGACATACCTACACGCTTATTACTTGTTGGTGAAACATATGTCATCTTTTCGAGCAATGCCTTTTCATTTTGTAAATCAAACAACCTTGCCTGACTCTGCATTACTCCCTTAAATGCTGGATGCTCCGACACCTTTCCTGTGACAACTTTCCCATCAATCGAAATATATGTTTGTAAAGCGTCAATACGGTCAATATATTGCTGTCCTGTAATTACTGGCATGCAGTCACCCCTAAACGTTACAAAAGTTTTTATACTTTTTCAGTATATGAAATTACCTAATATTAGGTTCCACCCCACCCAACTGTATTACAACAAAAACTCAAATACTCCAAACTGTACTACTTAATAAACACAGTTAAAAATCCAGCTTATTGCATGATTTTTCAGTCATTTTAGATAAAAACGGTTTCAATCAGCACTTTTTTAACGAGTTCGATTTTGTGACACATTCATAAAAAAGTCCTTTTCAACTAGTACAGAATTGCTAGATTTTTTGTATTTGCAGGTGTAAGATAGCCTCGTAACTAAAACAAAAAAACATCTTTTTATTAAAGGAGAATATATATGAACAAACAAATCATCTCGTACGTGGCTAAAATGGAAGCTGCTTTAATGAATAAAATGGAGGATCATAATGAAGAGAATCTTTTATTTTCTATTGCTTCAGATATGATTGCCGAAGAAAAAGATCAATTCAGCAATGTTTGCCAAGCATATGAAGTAGTTAAACACAACCTAGTTGGCATCCACTAATCAAAACATAACAAAACCCGATCAATTTCGAATTGATCGGGTTTTGTATTTTACTTCGCGTATGGCAACACCATTTTTTGGAATTGCGCAAATGTTGTTTTTTGATTACTTGCCAAGCGTTTAATTTGATAGATATCATCGTATGGATTGTTATAGCCATGTTTTGTTGAATAGGCCATTACAAACCCTGATTCCTTAACCGCTTTAATCGTGTTGGCATTATATTGCCCAAAAGGATACGCAAAAGATTTAGCCTTTGGAATCATTGTTTTACTACGTTGCAAATCCTTAACCACCTCATGGTATGGAATTAGAAGCATTTTACCTTTATTCTGTACTAAGGTGTGTAAATTGTATGTGTGTGATTCATACGCAAAAACATCTTGCATATTTGTCATATCCTTACGCGAAATTGCTTGTAAATCATTATGATTAAAAATTTGCCCATCTTTCGCACTTTCATTACGGTACGTAATTAAAAATTGTGTAGCTTTAAAGCCATTTTTTTTAAGTACTGGATATGCATATTCACGTGTCGACAATAGGCCATCATCAAAAGTTAAAACAATTGAATAGGCTGGCAGTGTAATTTCATTGCGCATGAAACGCAATAATTCGTCGTCAGTAATGGTTTCGTAGTTTTTACTTTTTAAATACTGCATTTCTTTTGCAAATTGAACATCTGTCATTGTAGTACTTACATTTTTAAAACGTCCAAGCTCACGCTCTTTTAGAAAATGATGATACATCAGAACAGGGACGCCGCGATCCATCGCTACTTTAGAGCTATGGATATAGCCTACACGTCCGCCAAGTACTGTTACATACCAAGCCCCTTCTTTCTTCAATATCGGATAACGACGATTAGTATCTAGTTTGGCAAATGGCTTTAATGTTTTTGCTGAATTATCATAAAGCTCACTGTTTGGAGAAGTAGGGATGAAATACTGATTTTTCATTGTACTATCCTTACCAACATTTTTATATGCAGGAGTATTTACAAACTTCACTTTTGATTTTTCTGCATAAACATATGATTTACCCCAACGGACTTTAACATAAGTTGGATCCATTGAATCTACAACCTCTAGCTGCTGCCCTTTCAATAAAGTAGCAATAGCCATTGCTTTTTCGCGACGAAAATCAGTCAAAGTTACGTTTTCTAACGCCTCAATATAGCCATTTTTTTTACTAGGAAGAGTTGTAGTTGGTTTTTCAACAGGTTTTGTGGTATTTGTTGTATGCTTACCTTTTTCTTCCACAACATTATTACTATGTACATATCCTAAACGGCCGTCCACAGCAATTCCATACCAATTACCCATTTTGTTATATATAGGGAAGGGAATTCCTTTTGACAATGTAGCAAATTGAACAAGCTTAATGTCAGTATTATCGTAAATCGGTGCAACCTTTGTTGGGACAATATAGTCCGTTATTTTAGTAACAGCTGGGACTGTATTTTTATAAGTTTTTGCTGAAACAACCTTTGTAGATTTTTTTTCAACATAACCATAATATCCTCCCCAACGAATTTGCCACCAATTAAGTCCGTAATCTTTTGTTACTTCAAAAGTTTGTCCTGCTGATAATGTTCCCACCTGAACTAGTGAGCCAGAACGATTATCATAGACATTTACTTCTTTATTCACTTGGATGACCGTATTACTTGCAAAAGCTTTTTCTGCAAAAGGTAATAGCATCATGAATAAAAGGAGTAATAGAATGCGTTTCACTATATTCACCTCAAAAAAATTTATATTATCTTTACCTTCAATCATTAGACGTTCTTCCAACCAATAAAAGTTTATCGGTGAATTAATATCATAAATCATATTTTCCAAAAGAGATTAAATTTATGAAATTAACTCACTTCATTTATCTAAATAATCATACGGCGAGACACCATCCATTCCAATCAATGGATGGATATACGGTTCTGTTTCTACCGTTAACTTGAAATCAATGGATTGTTTTTCATTTTGTACATCTTCGTTTAATGAAACAGGTTCTGTTTCCTCAACTTCTTCCGCAATATTCATTGGATTGAGTCTTGCACGCAGAGACGTAAAGCGCTGTAAATCATCCGTACGCAGTAAGCCATCTGCTAGCACATCAGGCTCACCACATAAAATCAAGAAATTTTTTGCACGTGTAATACCTGTATATAACAAATTACGACGCAGCATTTTAGAATATCCCCGTACAACAGGCATGATAACCGTTTGAAATTCGGAGCCTTGCGATTTATGAATAGAACAACAATAGGCAAGTGTTAATTGATTGAGGTCACTACGTTGATAAGTTACTTCAATACCATCGAATGACACAACAAGCAAATCTTGTTTTTCAATTGTTTCCTTCGCCTTTATGATACTGATTACCTCTCCCATATCCCCATTAAAAACATTGCTCTCTGGTTGATTGACAAGCTGTAAGACTTTATCCTTTATACGGTATGTAACATCACCGAAGACAAGCTCTTTTCTAGTGCCAGTATCATTTGGATTAATAAGTTCCTGTATCATTTTATTTAAATTGTCTATTCCCGCTGGACCTTTGTACATGGGTGCTAACACTTGGATATTTCGAATTTCTTGGCCTTTCGCAACCGCACTTTTCACCACTTGTGTAACAACGCTTGCTACTTGATCTGACGAGGATTTAATAAATGAACGATCAGAGGTTTTTAATGTTAGGTCATTTGTGATATTACCACGTTTAATTTGATGGGCAAGTTCAATAATAGTAGAGCCTTCTGCTTGTCGATAAACCTCCGTTAACTCCACAGTAGGTATTTGCTCGGAAGCCAACAAATCCTTTAATACCTGTCCTGGTCCTACTGGTGGCAGCTGATCTTGATCTCCAACAAATACAACTTGCACATCCTCATGCAAGGATTTTAATAATTGATGCGCAAGCCAAGTATCAACCATCGACATTTCGTCTACGATAATGAGTTTCCCTGTAACCTCACGCTCTGTTTCTTCCTCTTTTTCCTGACCAGTAAAGCCCAGCAATCGATGAATTGTCATTGCGGGAAGTTCTGTTGATTCTGATAAACGCTTCGCAGCACGTCCTGTTGGAGCACATAAAATAATCGGAAATGGTTCTTCTTTTTGTGCGTATTCCTTCGGGTTTAATGATAGGCCATGTAGCTTTGCATACACTTCTACTATACCCCGAACAACAGTTGTTTTACCTGTACCAGGTCCACCAGTTAAAATCATAACAGCTGAGTTTAGCGCTTGTTCAATAGCATTCGCTTGCGTTTCAGCATACGTGACTTTGAGTCCCTCTTCTGTTTCACCAATCGCTTTACGTATTTCGTCCTTACTAAAATGTTCAGCCTTATTGTTACGTTCGATTAAAGCTAATATTTTTGAAGCAATTCCTACTTCTGAGAAATATAGGGATGGTAAATAAAGTCTTGTTTCTTCCCCACAAATTTTACTCTCCTCACGCAATTCGATGCATGCTTTAGAAATCATCTCAAAGGGAATTGCCTCTCGTTGGCTTTGCTCAAGCATATCTTTTACTAATGGTAAAACATGTTCTGCATCTAAATACACATGCCCATCCGATAAAGCTGCTGAATTTAGAGTATGTAAAATCGCCGCCTTAATACGGTCTGGATGATTGCCAGTAATCCCTAATTTTGCACCAAGCTCATCTGCACGAAAGAAACCAACACCCTCTACATCTTCAATAAGGCGATATGGATTTTCAGTTAATAATTCAACTGCTTCTGTTCGGTATGTTTGATAAATTTTCATACCTAGCTGTGGTCCAAAACCCCATTCATTAAGTTGAATCATCACTCGTTCTAAGCCTAGATTTTGTTCAATCGTACGATGAATAACCTCTTTTTTTTCAGCGGATAGTCGAGGTACAGCATCAAGCGCATTTGGGTCCTCTAAAATAAGACGTAACGCATTTGCTCCTAGTTTCTCTACGATTGTTTCAGCGGTCTTCTTTCCGATTCCAACAAACAAATCACTCGATAAGTAATGGATAATTCCTTGCTCTGTTGCTGGCACTTCTTTCGTAAATGTCTCAATTTGAAATTGCACACCATATTTTGGATGTTGTCTCAATATACCTGTAAAACGATATTGTTCATCCATCTGTAACGGCGGGAAATATCCAACAACTATTATTTCCTTATCCTCGTATTGTAAGTTGGTCTCTTGAATTTTCACACGAACTATTGAATACATATTTTGCGCATTGTGAAAGATGGAGACAATTGGACGTCCGAGTATAAAAAATTTATTTAGTTCAAATAAATCAAGATTTTCCGCCATATTCGGTTCGTCCTTTCATGGTCAATTCAATTAATATATTTTACCACATCATTACATGAAAAATCGTTTAAAAAGAGAATTCACTTAATTTTAATTAATTATGCCTCATCATGATTGTCCAAAATCAACTTTATACCTAGACCTGCATGAGAGCTGACACGATATCGATCATTTCGTTAAGCGTCTTACAAGCGAATGTTTGGACATTCGCTGAAATCCGTATTCATCTCACCACCTATAAAGGTGGAATTCTATAGCTTACACTTCGCTTCCGGTATACAAGACGAAAGAAGATAAAAATAATATTTCCCGGTTTTTATCGAACTTTCCATGCTATGATATAGATAAATTTGTCGCACGGAAGGATTGTGAAGCTATTGGAATTTAGACCTTGCATCGATTTACACGATGGCAAAGTAAAACAAATTGTTGGCAGCACACTAGGTCATAAAGATCAAGACGTCATCGAGAACTTTATTTCAAATCATGATTCTAGTTATTATGCAAAAATGTTTGCCAAGGATCAACTAACAGGTGGTCACGTCATTATGCTAGGTGACGGAAACGAAGAAGCCGCACTAGCAGCACTAGCAGCATATCCTCAAGGGTTGCAGGTTGGTGGCGGCATCACTACGGAAAATGCAAAAAAGTATATTGATGCAGGAGCTACCCACGTTATTGTCACATCATTTATATTTTATGATGGTAGGCTCAATGTAGATCGACTTAAACAATTAGTACAAATTATTGGTAAACAGCATCTTGTCATCGATTTAAGCTGCCGTAAGCGCGATGGAAAATGGTTTGTTGTAACTGATAAATGGACAAAGTTTAGTGATTTTGAGGTAAATGCTGAGTCTATTGCATTTATCGAAAATTTCTGTGATGAACTATTGATTCATGCCGTTGATGTGGAAGGAAAAAAAGGCGGTATGCAGGAAAGTTTAGTGCATGATTTAGCAACTTGGACAACAATTCCAACAACATATGCTGGTGGAGTTCGTTCTCTAGGCGACTTAAAGAAATTTGAAAATATCGCGAATGGTAAACTTCATATTACAATCGGTAGCGCTCTTTCAATTTTTGGAGGAGATTTACCTTATTCAGATGTAGTGAATTATTGCAACAAAGGCGAGGCATTGTAAAATTTACAACGCATTTTAAATGGTAAATATTCCGAGGTCAATACAAAGCACAATTCACTGGGGGCTAAACACCCCCCTTTTTTTATGAAACAAGATTACTAGTACATAGATTCAGAGCACTTATTTCTATTTCGATGCTATTTTTGGTAAGATTAATATATTAATTAACGTTGATACTTAGTAGAATGCCATTAAAAGAAAGGATTTTATAAAGGATGAAAAACGAACTTGAAGCAACCACTTTACAAAATCTACAAACAGATTTAACACGCTTCTTTTTAGTCTATAAATTTGCCTTGCAGGAAATTGAAACGAAAATAAATATTTTACAAGAAGAGTTTAAGCTAATTCATGAATATAACCCAATAGAACATTTATCAACTCGAATAAAGTCACCAAAAAGTATATTATTGAAGGTCAAGAAAAAGAACCTTGAGCCATCGATTGAATCCATTCGTGAAAACATTCGTGATATTGCAGGTGTTCGAATTACATGCTCCTTTGTAGAAGATATATATAAAGTAAGTGCAATGTTGCAGGCACAAAATGACATTGAGGTTGTAGAGATAAAGGATTATATCGCAAACCCAAAGAGAAATGGTTATCAAAGCTTGCATCTTATTATAAAAATTCCCATTTTCATGTCTGATCGTATGGAGAAAGTGTATGCCGAAATTCAAATTCGTACAATTGCGATGGACTTCTGGGCTAGCCTTGAACATAAAATCTATTACAAATACAACAAGGAAGTACCTGAACATATCCGTTCTGATTTGAAGGAGGCTGCTACTCAAGTAGCTGAGCTGGATCGAAAAATGGAGCGACTGAATAAAGAAATCAATATTTTAAAAGCGAACGAAGCAGAATCATCATTGTTAGATGCTCCAATTGCAAAGTTAGCACAATATATCTATCAACTACCATTCGATTATCCTTCAGAGGCTGTGGATGATGAAGACTAAAATTAAAGGATGCTGAACTAGTTTCGGCATCCTTTCAAATTGTTACAAGGAATTAATGTGTATCAATATACAAAGGTTGATTTTCACTCCGAGTTGGCGCTTTCCGCGGGCTTGGCTTCAATCTCATCCCGCAGGAGTCGCCTGTAGCTTTGGAATAAAGATTGATTAAAAAATATCCCTCAATCCTTAGCTAATAGCAACTTCAAAAACTCCATTTTAAAAAAAGATTGATCAAAATGGAGTTACTCTTTTTAGATAAGTATGAGATTTTTATGAAAAAGTTTTTTATCATTTTCCAGCTATGTTGTTCAACAATTGCGCCCTTTAATGGAATAACTAAACTTCTTTTGTGGCTTTTAAGTGTGTTTCCATACTTTCAATTGGGAACGTCTTACGCATGTAAATTTTATTCCGTATACTAAGTTAATAATCTTTCCCACAATCTAAACAACGATTATCTGTATCATTCTCTCCATACATACGAAGTTCTTTTTCAACATTACATACCCGACATTTTTCAAATCGAATTTGTGGAAGCGTGCCTCCTTCAGCTAATGGCACCCATTGCTCTTCATACAATTTTTTCGTCATTCCATAGTCGATTAATATAAGTTTTTCATCTTTGTCTAAACCGTAGTTACCAGAATCTTTAAAGTCAAAACCATCTAGTTCTTTATCAATTACATTGAGTGCAGTTTTTAAATCTTCTGTCATTCTTGAATCCATTTCTAAATCGATATCATAAGAACAGTTATTGTTTAAAGGTAATTGCTCATAAAAAGGCTGAATTACATATTTTTCGCTTATATAAAGAATAGGTGCAATATGCTTCTCCAATCCTAATGCTTCCAATGATTTATACATATCATATTCGTTTTTGCTTTGAGCATACCCGATAGGATGCAAGAATGTTTTAATCACGAAATCTTCATAACGAAAAACTTTTCTTGTTGAACCTATCCCAATCATTTCAGCATTTTTAATCAGTTCGTCTACATTTTCTAATACTGTTGTAATATTCATACTCTATACCTCGTATCACTTGATGTATTCTCAAACAATTTAATTATACAGAAAATTACAACTGGTAGGTATGATTGATTTCAAAACATTCCCAAAGCATCGTTTGAGGAACCTTTCGTTAAAGAATGTTATTCAATAATATGGCCCGATTGTTGAATAACCATTTTTTATTATTAATAGCGTTTTCTCATATATTTCTATATCTATTTTAGGTAGTATATATATACAATTTTCTCGTTTAATAAAATCTCTTTTTCTTTTTTAAACCATTTTTTATTGTGAACGAGCGGTTTTTATTTGTAGATAGTCATAGCAATGAAAGCACAAAAAAATGACAGAAACATATCGTAGTTTACGTCTGTCAAAGTTTATTATTTAGTAGTTCAATGGCTATTGAAGATACTTTTAATAAAAATTAGAGCCACAGTTTAGTGACTCTAATTTTTATGTCTATTCTTTACAAAAATCTACAAATTTTTTTGCCTGTATTAAGGACATATCTGTTTGTTCTCTCACAAACTTCACCGCTTTAATTTCACCGACGGACTTTATTTTCTCTTTTACTAAGGCAATCAGTTCCTCATTATAGATTTTAGTATAATCCATTTTTCCGACCTCCTCTAATCTATAATACCTTATACGACTACTTTAACCATTTAGTTTCAAATATATATTAATACCACAAAAGACCTTTGTGAAAATAAGGAAAAATCAATTGTGAGGGTTCATATTTACTAGATAAAAACATCATTTAAATTTAACAGAGCCTTATCTTTAAATAAATTCTAAGTATTTAAATTATCCAGTATGTCATGTCAATAGCTGTTAGAACAGCTATTCCAAAAGATCCCAGTACTAACCAGCATGGAACATTATTAGCCTTCTTTATTGTCACATATTCTATCGCTCGAACTACTACAAAAATAAAAGCAATTTAGATTCTACAAAAATTAAACTTGTGTTAAATCAAGTGCCTTTTAGTATATAAAATACCCTGTGAAAATAATGATTAATCCAAAATTTTACATAATTAAGTATTAAAATGCTGATACTTAAAGTTCCCAAAGCGTTGTGGGTGCAATTTTTAACTTAATGTTGTAAATCCGCATAAATCTGGCTAGTCCCTCTAAATTAAAATGTCATATATAATTGACATAATATAAAATGTCATATATATTATACTTCGAATGGGTGGTGTTTTTTTGAATAAGGTTAAGGAATTTCGGAAATTACGGAATTTTACTCAGATAGAATTAGCACGTGAGGTTGGAGTAGCACGTCAAACGATTAATTTAATTGAAAACGATAAATACAATCCAACATTAGCACTCTGTATTTCCTTAGCTAAAGTACTAAAAACCGATTTAAATACATTGTTTTGGGAGAGTGAAGATCTTGAAAGATAGCATTTTAAATTATTTTATTGGCGCATTTGATGAAAGGGACGAGTATCAAAAACAGGAGATTTATAAAGAGCTAGCTTTATCAGGCATTATCTTTTATTACTTATCAATGTTATTAATGCTCGTAAGTTTAGTTATTGATACGTTCAATAATGAAATGTCCATCATAACGCCAATACTTGTCATTCTTAATGTTGGTTATTCAGGTTATATCGGCTACCGATTAAGAAAAAAGCAATTGGACACATCCGATTGCGCAACACCAGAAGAATATGACGCCAAAAAAGCGAAATTAAAACGTTCTTGTATAATTGCAAGTATACATTGGGGATTTTGGATGATTGTCATGATGGAATACATATTGCCATTTATTGGAGGTGACGATCTTTCTTTATCATGGTTCAATATGATAGCATGGATAATCGGTGGGATAGCTTTTGGTTTCTTTCTTTATCTCATATCTAAAGCAAAGTTACAAAAACAATTTAATCAAGAATAATTGTTTAAAAACAAAAAAGGGCGAAAAGGCATTTTCTTCACTAAAGATGATGACAGCATGGAATTTCATTCGAAACGAGACTATTTAAACTTTTCACTCTTTACTTTTGTGGCACTTATTGCGATTTTTAATCCTACAACTGTACATTTACTCAAAGTATTATGCGTCCTAGCTTTAATAACGATTTTCTTTTTCGCCATGAAGACACATACAGCAACTATTAAAAGGATTACATTAAATATGCTATAAAATTTTTCTCATTCACGATTTTACATTGCTCTATACGTGTCGAATCGATTGAGAAAATCGAAAAATAAAATAAACAATGAAGTTGCATCATAAAGACGGGAAGAGTATTGAAAGTTTGCGCAGAACATAACATTTCTATAGTGGTTAAAGAATCGAAGAAAATTGCGTTATGATGGACTGCCAAATGGGGATTAGATTTACCAATATAATACCAATTACTTCTGCCTTGTTTAGCGAAAATCCATACGTATACTTATTGCCTTCATTCGCTATAGGTGGGGCATTTATTTTCTACATAGCCAATGTAAAAAGTTCCGTGACGATTGAAGAATACAGACAAATCTATGATTCACATTTTTTCATTGGCATTTCTTACATATTGAAATAGAGGCTTATATTCGCTCTATAAAATTTCAGCCGAAATGAAAAGTAATCTCGCTTATGAGCAAGTGAACCTGGAGAAGAAGAGAACTCCATTCAATATGAACAATTAAAAATATTAAAATAACCAACTGCCTGTATGTAGGATGTTGGTTATTTTTGTATAGATTTTCCAACTGTAATAGCATAATGTCGCCAAACCCTCGTTTTGGGACTTTACTTACCGTTGTAAATCCGCATAAATCTGACTAGACCCCCTATTCAACAATCTGGCACGTTTGTTGAACAAAAAAATCCTGCATATCAAAACAGGATTTTTAATCAAACTTTATTATAAATGATCAATTTTTGTTTTAAACGATTAATCTTTTTTATAAAACTACACCTTTAGACAAATCATTAAAGATTGCTTATCTAACAACTACTTTTAGTGTGGAAAGTTCTTGTCCTACACAGGGACATAATGCATACACAGTTAGTCATTCCGACTTTTTATATTTAAAATTCAGTATAGTGTATAGACAGAGATATAGCAGCTAATCTTCTTGCTTCTTATACCAAGAAAATAGCATTGCAAGTAAACCTACTCCAAATAAAATATTCCCTAAAGATAGAAAGCTTGATGAATATGAATACTTTTGAAATTCATAGACATTAGTATCGGCAGTTCCGCCTACCATATTAAGCCAGATGTTCGCTAATAGATTGCCAATCCAGCCTTTGCCTATGATAAGTAAAAAACCTTAAATAATTAATAATGTACTTATTTTAAATAATCTTTCATTTTTATCCATATTACACCTCCTTATAATTACAATTTATCCAATTATATCATTTGATAAATGATACTTCAGAATTTTTTGTGTGATGAGAAAAATAAAATGCATAAAACTAAAAAATAAAAGCGCCCAAAGCGTCGTTTGATAACATATCTTATTGTTTTCAATAATCTGGCCTGTTTGTTGAACAAAAAAAATCCTGCTATCAACACAGGATTTTTAATCAAACATTATTATAAATGATCAATCTTGTTTATAATACTACATCGCCACTCTACGTGAATAATCAACAATTCCTCAGCATTAGTATGCATAGACAAGCTGAACACAATAGTATTATTGCTTTTCACGACATCCTATGCAAGAAAATACACGCTAAATAAAGTGGGTGATTGGAGTGGAGGCTGATTGACTCCTTAGGGATTAGCGTCACAGATGTAACCATCCCACATAGGATCTTTACAATCTGAACAAGAGCGAGGACCATGTTCCTTCCCTTTGGTACCCAAAAAATAGCAAAGAGCGTTGTTTGTGCGCTGTTTAATAGAGCGAGCAACGCGAGTGAAGCGGCTCAAAGGACGCCCCAGGAGGAAGCTCTGCTCTGTGCGAAAGCGAAGCGACAGCAACAATTGTTTTATCTGTGCGAAAGCGAAGCGACAGCAACAATTGTTTTATCTGTGCGAAAGCGAAGCGACAGCAACAACTACAAATCGCCCAGCTGGAGCGGAAATCACCTCCTTGCTTTGTCGAAAAGCTTTAATTTGAGACCCTAAGTTAATTGTTTAGCAACACAAAAGGATGCCAACGTAATTTTGGCATCCTTTTGTGTTTTGTAAGCTTTTAATTTTTTAGTTAAACCGTTGTGCAATCATATCATAAAGATAACGTGCTTGGTCGTATTCTGGCTGCAATGTAAAGGCTTGTTTCAGGTGGTACATAGCATCTTCAGTTTGCTCTGTAGATACCGCATATAGTACACCTAAATTATAATGTGCATCTGCGTTATTCCAATCCAGTTCGATCAAATAATCTAATTCTTTTTTACCTTCTTCGAACATTTCTAACGCACATAACACGATTGCATATGCTAGACGAATTTGTGTGTCTTCTGGTGCAAGCTCTGAAGCACGTTGTAAATATGGTAGTGCCAGCTTCGGATTTTCCAATCGTTCAAAGCATTTGCCCATCATATAATAAACATCTGCGCCTTCAATTTTATGCTTGAGCGCTTGTTCGTAAAGCTTTACCGCTTCCGCATATCGTTCAGCATTATAATATAAGTTTGCTAAACCGTAATAAGCAGTAGCTGCCGTTTCATCAACAGTAATTGCTTTTTGAAAAAAACGCTCTGCACGTTCTGTATCCTCTAAAACCGCTAAGAGATTTCCGAAATTCACATAACCAATTGGATTTTCAGGATCTGCTTCAATTGCTTGTGTAAAAAGTTGTGCAGCATCCTCGTAGCGCTTTTCTTGAAACGCTTGAATGCCCTGCTCATTAAAATTCATTGTTTTGTTCACCTCTATGTAGCGAAAAACTGCCTAAACTCTATACAATTCAATAAAGGTAGTATAAGCAGTCTTTTCGCAAATTAACCTACATATGTTAGTTTTTCATTATTTTTAAAGACTTCGTCAATTGTACCGCCACCTAAACATTCCTCACCGTTGTATAGTACAACAGCCTGTCCAGGTGTAATCGCACGTACTGGCTCAGCAAACGTAATATGTGTACGTCCATCCTCTAAAATTTCCACCTCTACTGGTGTATCTGTTTGACGATAACGGAATTTTGCTGTGCATGAAAATTTCCCGGGCAATTTTTTTGTCGAAGTGTAGTTCATTTTTACGGCAGTTAGTGAAGTAGAATATAGCGAATCATTGTTGAAACCTTGTCCAACTAGTAGCACATTGCGTTCCAAATCTTTTCCTAAAACGAACCAAGGCTCACCGTCACCACCAATTCCAAGACCATGACGTTGACCGAGTGTATAGTACATTAATCCGTCATGCTGGCCCATTTCGACACCTTCCATTGTCTCCATTTTACCAGGTTGGGCTGGTAAAAATTGACTTAAGAATTCTTTGAAATTACGCTCTCCAATAAAGCAAATTCCCGTTGAATCTTTTTTCTTCGCTGTAGCTAACCCAGCTTCCTCCGCAATTTTACGGACTTCTTTTTTCTCAATATGTCCAATTGGAAACATTACATGCGACAATTGTTCCTGCGATAATTGGTTTAAGAAATACGTTTGATCTTTATTATTGTCAATACCTCGAAGCATTTTAACTTCGCCATCGCCACTACGATCAATTTGAGCATAGTGACCAGTAGCTAAATAATCAGCTCCAAGATCCATCGCATGCTCTAAAAACGCTTTAAATTTAATTTCCTTATTACACATAACATCAGGATTTGGCGTGCGTCCTGCTTTATATTCTTCTAAAAAGTATGTGAAAACCTTATCCCAATATTGCTTTTCAAAATTCACTGCATAGTAAGGAATGCCGATTTGATTACATACTTTAATAACATCATCATAGTCTTCTGTAGCTGTACAAACGCCATTTTCGTCTGTATCATCCCAGTTTTTCATAAATATCCCGATTACTTCATATCCTTGTTGTTTTAGTAAATATGCAGCAACCGAAGAATCTACCCCACCCGACATGCCGACAACAACACGAATTTGTGAGGGGTCACGCGTTTCTTTCATTTTGGTCACCTTTTCTTTTATTAAAATTCCATTAAATGTTAATTTTTAACAAACTATTTTTTCGCTAATCTTTTCACAATCGCTGCTGTTTTTTCAGCCGCATGTTGTATATCAGCCTCTGTTAATCCTTGACCGAAGCTAAAGCGAATCGAGTTACGTAATTCCTCAGCTCCTTGTCCAAACATCGCAACTAAAACATGTGATGGATCAATCGAACCAGCTGTACACGCAGAACCGCTCGATACGCAAATACCTGCCATATCAAGATTGACTAGGAATGACTCTACTTCCATACCAGAAAAACTTACATTTAAAACGTGTGGGAGTGTATTTTCTAAATCCCCATTCATATGAAATGTTAGTTTTTCTTTCATGAAAACATCCAGCATAATTTGCTTAAAGCGATTGTATAGCGCTCGCTTCTCTTCTCGCAACTCATTTGCAATTTGCACTGCAGTCCCAAAGCCAATCACTGCGGGCACATTTTCAGTACCTGCTCGACGTTTTTTCTCGTGTGCTCCCCCTAATGCATAACTAGTGAATGGTGTCCCAGCTTTTTGATATAGGAAACCAATTCCCTTTGGACCATTAATTTTATGCGCGGAAACACTTAGTAAGTCAACGTGTAAATCTTTCACATTAATTGACTCTAAACCATATGCCTGTACAGCATCTGTGTGGAAAATAGCCTTATGTTCACGTAACAAGTTACCAATTTCAGCAATCGGTTGAATTGTACCAACTTCATTATTACCGTACATAATCGTTACTAAAATTGTATCTTCACGTAATGCATTTCGTACGTCTTCTACAGAAACACGTCCGTTTTCATCAACCGGCAAATATGTTACATCAAAGCCATCTCTCTCTAGCTTTTCACAAGTATGTAACACGGCGTGATGTTCAATTTGTGTAGTAATGATGTGCTTCCCTTCAGCCGTACGTGCATACACAGTGCCAAAAATAGCTGTATTATCCGCCTCTGTACCGCCACTTGTAATAATAATTTCCCCAGGTTGAGCACCAATTGATTGAGCTAGTATTTCCCGTGCATCATCTAAATATTTGCGCGCCTCTCGACCTATCCCATGAATACTTGATGCATTTCCATAAACCTGTTGCATTGCTGTAGTCATTGAGTCTATTACTTTGTCATTCATTGGTGAAGACGCTGCATGATCGAGATAAATATATGAATTCATGTTGAAAACTCCTTTGTACTTAAAACACTAAAGATACATCTCCCTGCCTCAAAGTGGAGAGATGTATTTTAGCCAAATTTTAAATATAGAACATATAGCCTTCCGCTACATTTTCCTCAGTATATTGTGCTAAATCCTCAATTGTCGTTGTATCTAATACATTTTTCACAGCATCACGAATGCGAAGCCATAACTCTCGCTGAGGTGCTTCTTCATTTTCAATACCTTCTACTGGTTGAATTGGTCCCTCTAACACACTAATAACATTAGCCGCTGAAATTTCACTTGGTGGATTTGCTAGCATATACCCACCATATGCACCGCGTACACTTTTCACTAAGCCTGAGTTACGTAGTGGTGAAACTAATTGCTCTAAGTATGCCTCAGAAAGTTCCTTTTCTGCAGCAATTTTACGTAATGGAATAGGTCCTTCTCCATAATGCTTTGCTAATTCAATCATAATCGTTAGTCCATAACGGCCCTTTGTAGAAATTTTCATTTTATCACCCTCAAATAGTCTAGTCAAAAATACTACAAACAGTATATCATAATCTCCTCTCGTATAACTCGGAAATACTCTCAGGAGGTTATGATATACTATTAATTGCGCCTTTATTTAGTTAGGCAAAATACTATGTAACGCTTCATTATAAGCACAAAAAAACATTTATCAATCAAAAAGAAAACCGTTTACAGGGGGAATTTTTAATGCATAATGAACCACTCGCTTATCGCATGCGTCCTTTAACCCTTGATGAGATTGTCGGGCACCAAGATTTTATTGGTCCTAACACTGCTCTTTATAAAATGATTCAAAATGAGCATGTTCCATCCATGTTGCTTTACGGTGAGCCAGGTATTGGCAAAACATCAATAGCGAATGCCATAGCAGGAAGCTCAAAGCTCCCCTTTTTCGCACTTAACGCTACTCGTGCTGGGAAGAAGGATGTCGAGGATATTGTACAGGAAGCTAGAATCTCAGGAAAAGTCATTCTTTTTTTGGATGAGATTCATCGTTTTAATAAATTGCAGCAGGATGCTTTGCTACCACATGTTGAAAACGGCTCAATCGTGTTAGTAGGGGCTACAACGGAAAATCCGTACCATGATGTAAATCCCGCCATCCGCTCACGTTGCGGAGAAATATATCAACTAAAACGTTTAACGAAAGAAAATATAATCGAGCTGATAAAAAAAGCACTTTTAGATGAAAAGCGCGGGCTAGGTAAATATCAGTTTGTCTTAACAGATGACCAAATGGAGCAAATTGCTGAAGCAGCTAATGGTGACGCTCGAAAGGCATTAACTTTGCTTGAATCCATTTATTATGCAAGTGATGAAGTAGATGGTCAAACAATCGCTGCGGATCATATTATTGAGCATCTTGTCGGCAGAATTGGGGTTTATGGTGATAAAAAAGGGTCCCATTTCTATAATTTGCTTTCTGCATTACAAAAATCAGTTCGCGGAAGTGATACGAATGCAGCATTGTATTATTTAGCTCATTTATTGGAGACAGGTGATTTAGTAGCTGTTAGTCGACGTTTACTTGTTATGGCTTATGAGGATATAGGCCTTGCCAATCCTGATGTAGGACCGCACATGCTTGCGGCTGTACAAGCTGCAGAGCGTTTAGGGCTACCCGAGGCGCGTATACCGCTTGCAAGTGCTGTGATTGAAATGTGCCTTGCATCCAAATCTAATTCTGCAATTGTTGCTATTGATGCCGCCATTGCCAACATTCATGCAGGAAAGACAGGCGATATTCCTCATCATCTACGCGATGCTCACTATGAAGGAGCAAAAGATTTAGGTCATGTAGGCTATCAATATCCCCACAATAGCCCTATCGGAACATTCGGTGGCTGGGTAGACCAGCAGTATTTACCAGATGAGCTTGCGGGTACAGAGTTTTATAAACCTGTTATTGCAGGTGAAGAAAAACGAATGGCAGGAATCTATGAAAAGCTTAAATCTTTTCATAAGGACGAAAAGTAATGACGTTTCTTGAAACAAAAAACAATAACGTTTTTTCACGGAAATAGTGCACGTCAATTTTATCTTTTTCAGTAAATCTTTTGTAGCGCAAGCGCAGCGGCAACTACAGATGTTTTATGTAGTGATGAATGCAGGTTTGAGTTACTTTTTCAGTGGGTGCCCAAACACCTGCTGAAAAAGAGGAACTCAGTTTAAGAACGCCCACTTCCTGTGGCCATTCATCACTGCGAAAGTGCTGCAACAGATAGAACAACAAATCACACAGTAACCAACTTCACATTAGCCCAATGCCTCCCTGCGAATATCAATAGGACTTCCTATTGGATAGTAGCCTAAATACCGCATCCATGCGATAACGGCTAACTGACCTGTATTGGTAAAAACGCCACGTCCTGTGGCTTTACCGAAATGTCCGACATCGTATTAGCCCTAATGTAGACCTAAGCACAAAGTCGATTCTGGACGCATTGTTTAGCTGTAGCGAAAATAAGGCTCTTCTTTAATTTCCCTAAAAACAAGACAGTCTGTGAAGCATTCATCCTGTAAAGCTTGCCTTATTTGTTGTGTAGCGTTTATTGTAAAATCGATTCAATGTATCTTCTACATTTCTCATCGATGGTAATCTTGTCGTTTCTATTCCCTCTTTTTCTTTTTCAATATCATGTAAATAATGAAGAAAATTGTAGGTTTGATAGAGTAGACTAGCAAATTCCTGGGAGTTCTCCCTTACTTCAGAGCGAATCGCTTTTACAGCAATAGCTTGACCAATTGATTGCTCCCGTGATGGAGCGGTTTGATCATCTCCATTATCTTCTGTAGTTCTATATAATAATTTTAATGCCTCATAAACTTCTTTATTTTCACTAAACCTTTCTTTTATCCACTGTAAGACAAATTGCAATAGGACAATGGCATAAATAAGTGCCAGACATTCATCTCCAAAGGATTTTTTCGACAAACGTTTAAAGTAATCGGCTTGTGTCACCAGTTCGAATATGATTAAACGAATTGGATACTGGAGCGCATGTTCACTGTTGATATATAATTTTTCTCGATCTTTATACATTGCCAACCAAAAATCCTTCACTAATGAGATAGATTTTTTGGTCGAAAGAGCTAATTGACATTGGACTAGCTCATGTTGAAGTATTGGTTGTATAAGCTGTCGAAATAGAAGTTCCTCATCCTCACTTACTAATAAGAGTGGTTTTTCTAATTTCGACAAATCGATTTCGATACCGTTTATTAACATGGAACGAACGGCCCCCTTCCTTAAATTCTTACATCCTGGAACAATCCTCAATCATCATAAGGATTGATACTCCATTCGTTATAAGTTTTAAAAAATGCAAAATAGATTTTGCAATTTTTAACTATATTTCGACAAAAATCTATAAATACCTTTTAAGAAAAAAGTCCTTTTTTTATTTCTTCACAACAAAACTTTAACACTACTATAATGATCTTTTTCAATAATTTATCATAAAAAAATCTGCAAAACTTTAAGAACTGGAAACCCCATCCCCCCTTACAATACAGAGTGCTGTAAGGATTGCTGGATCAACCGCAAAAAGTAAGCAGATTCTAAATCTGGTATTCTATTTTAAGAAAATGCGCCTAAATTAGTTCGTACGTTCATTCTCAACAAATACTTTAAATTGTTGTAAGCATTGTTTGACTGCACCTTTTTGTTCAAGTACTGCAGTTCGTAATGATGCTATTTTTTCTTCATCCCCTACGACTTCACGATAAAGTGCAAAAATTGATGATAATAATTGTTCATTCTCTTCCTGCTCTATGTTAGGTAAAGAATAGGCAGCAACCGTTAATAATCGTTCAACTTTTTCAGGAGTTTTTTGTAACTCATTCGATGAATAATAAGTAGATGCCGCTAAAAAGTAGCAAAGCTTTGCACAACAATCTATAAATAAATGCCAATATGTATTAGCACTTGGTAATTCTCCCGCTCTATTGTCTAAATACTCTTTATAAAATACTGTAGCTTGTGTATATAAAGGATTTAGTTCTCTCATAGCCTTAGGATAATTATTAGATGTATCCAAATAATCAAATACAATATCATCCATTTTCTTTTGAAGTTTTACAATGTCTAAATGATCACGAATTACTTGAATTTCCATTTTCTCACTCTCCCATGTTGTCAGTTCTGCACTTCTAAACAAACTTTCTTATTATCTATTGGAATTATTAAAAGTATAGCAATAAACCAAATAGAGAAGTGGTCACATGAAAAAAATAAGACAATTTAGTGAATTAATAGCATTTTGAGCACTTAAGGCGAACAATTTTGGTAAAATTATATTCTTTGTACATATTCACCAAATAATGATTGCTCATTTGTTCGTTCAACAATTTCTATAATACTTCCTTGTGCATATTTTTTTATTCTTTTTTGTGGTATATAAAAATAGGCTGTATTTGTAATTAACCACTCACTAAGCGTTTGTTCACTACCTGGCTGTTGATTTGTCAATATACGTTTATGTCGAAGTATATCTGCCATTTTGTAAAAACCATCCGATAGCTCATAGGCTGAAACATCAAAATTAAAAATAGGGCTAACAACTTGTCCAACATCAAAAATGTGAATTGTTTGCCCTTCTTCATCAATAGCTAATTCTACTGTGCTAATTTCATCGAATAGATTTAAGCCCCTATATTCCATTTGAAAGATTTGCTCCAAAATAATTTGCCTCCTTTTATAGGTTCTACAACAAATGTTAGGCATGCGATAACGTTTAGGCGTCAATTTCTGTAAAGATACCCATAAATATCGTAGACTCTTTTTAACAACGTTCCTATTGTAACATAGTAAAAGTAGCTGCCTTAAATCAGACAGCTACTTCCATAAAATAGCTCACCATTGTAACTGAGGTGATTTTCGTTACGCTTTTTTGCGAAATTATTTGAGTTTATCGATAGATATTGTTTAAAAGCCCAACTTTATCCGCAAAACATTGTTTTATCCTTGTACACGTGTAATTTTTACGTCTTTTAAGATTGTATTCACTACCCAGCTGGCTGCGATTAGGCCTGCTACTGAAGGAACAAAGGCATTAGAAGATGGAGGCATTTTTGCTTTACGGATCGCTGCATCCGGTTTTCCGACATGCTCCACGACATCTGGGCGAACAACAATAGGACTCTCATCTGAGAACACAACTGTTACGCCTTTATGAATACCCTCCTTCCGCAATTTTGTACGGATTACTTTAGCCAATGGGTCTGTATGTGTTTTAGAAATATCCGCAATTTGGAAACGAGTTGGGTCCATTTTATTGGCTGCACCCATACTAGATATAATTGGAATATTGCGCTTTAGACATTCCTTCGCAATATGAATTTTATACATCACGGTATCACTAGCATCAATGACATAATCTATGCCCTGTGCGAAAAATTCCTCATATGTTTCCTCCGTGTAAAACATATGCATATCGATTACTTCACACGCTGGATTAATATCAGCAATACGCTCTTTCATGACACCTGACTTAGATTTTCCGACAGTTGATAAATAGGCAACTAATTGACGATTAACATTCGTAATATCTACATTATCCTTATCTACCAAAATAATACGCCCAATACCACTTCGTGCACATGCCTCGGCTGCAAATGAACCTACGCCGCCTACACCAAGAATGGCAACCGTTGTATTTTTTAATTTTTCGAGTCCCTCAGTTCCTATTGCGAGCTCGTTACGTGAAAATTGATGTAACATCCTTACACTCTCCGTCTATTGAATTTTTATCATGCTTAACAGGCAGTAATAATCTCATCATTTCTATTCGTTGGAAGAACACTGCCTGTAAAAGCCTAATTGGTGAAAACTAATAATCAGAGGGTTGCTTAAGACGCCACTCTGATTACTTTATTAGTAAACCTAGTTAAATACTAAGATAAAATCAAACCTATCTTACATTTTATCACGACATTCAGCAAGTGAAAATGATAACTAAAAAAATTAAGGTTTCCCAATCAAAATACTTTTATGTATGTAAAGGTTAAAAAATTAATATAAGTTTTTATTTGAGAATTTAGATGGCAATTGAATAAAGCGTCATTCAATTGCCTTTGTCCTCTACTTTTATTACTGTTCATAATTTTTGGAGAAGGATTCCGCAAAATCTGAGCCAAGCTGGACGTTTACTTGCTTCAAAGCCGCAATGACTGCCCCACCGATCGGTTTTAAGACCGGTGCCATAAATTGCAATGGAATCTCATCAGCTTGTACGTATTGCTGTAATTTCGGTAAAAAATATGCTTCCCTATTAAATACGCCGCCCATTAATACAACAGGTACGTCCCCTTCCTCCCAAGTCATATTCAAATAGCATGCTTTAATCGCTGCATAATATTTCTTACATGCATTTTCAATGATCTGGAGAGCAATCCGATCACCTTCTGCTGCCACGTCAAAAACAAATTTACTTAACGGAGCAATCACTGTCCGAGGATGCTCCTCTCCATATATACACGCTATTAATTGTGGTACATTTTCCACAGAGAAATAACGTAGTACAACATCTGACAAAGCTGTTGGGTCTCCTCGTCCATCATAGCTTTGAAAAATAGCCCTTAACACTTGAACACCTAAATCATAGCCACTGCCCTCATCATCGAAAAGATAGCCCCAGCCCCCTACTCTATGAAAATGTTGCTCACGATCGTAGCCCATTGTGATAGCGCCTGTCCCTGCGATTTGCACAATACCCGCCTGCCCAAGTGTGCCTGCATACAGTGCTATTAAAGCATCATTATCAACATAAATTTTGGCTGTTTTAGGGACGTATTGACGTACGATTGTTTCTACAACTTCTTCCGCCTGTAGCTCCTTAACCCCAGCCATGCCAGCAAAACAACTATCTATTGCTGCAAATACTTGGGGATTTTGTTGATGCAAATTTTGTAGTATATCATGAATCGTTGACTTAAAATATTGAACATCCATTGCTGTTGGGTTGCTCCGAGTCGTTACTACTTTGGCATAAACATTGCCCAGCTCATCACAAATCACTGCTGACGTTTTCGTTCCACCACCGTCAATCGCTAATACATACATATCTTTGCTCCTTTCCTCTCAGTCAATTTCGCCCTGGCTTAGAAAACATGGCAAAACCAAAATAAAAAAGGATCACTACCAAAACGTGTGGTTGATTTCCGTTCCGACTGAGCGCTTTTTCACTTTCGCTTCTCATCCACAGCTTTTGGTGATGAACCATAAAAAAGGGATTAAGCACTTTCAACTAATGGCTTAACCCCTTCTTTTGTCATCATTTTGTGAAGCCAAATGATGCCCAAGGCTGAATATGTGCTAATAAAAATTGCTCTTCTTTTACAACTCTTGCAATAACATTTGTGGATCCGGCATTCGGCATTTCCTTTAAAACTATTTGGAGCTCACCCTTATAACGTACATCTAAATTATTATCGATTGTCACATCCCCCAATTGTAATGGGTGGCTATCGTGTACAGGGAAGTCGCCATTTTTATATTTAACACGCGATTGCGTACTACGGATTACATAATCCGAAACATCGCCACGATTAAAATGCGGCTCCTTAAAAAGAATAGTTTCTTCCAAAATAGACGTTTCATCAGACTGCTCAACCTTCAGCTCTAGCTTATGGCGATTTAATTGGCCTAATGCACGTATTTCTTCCTCTGAAGCATACATATTGCCGATAATACAATCATCTATTAAACCAGTGTGCCATAAATCCTTCGCTTGCACAGTAATTGGCAGATGACGATGCTCTTCTAATGTAGGCAATCCATGCTCGGTTTCTTCCCAGGGCCCGAACAAAGCATGCTGTGATGAAATCATGGCTGCTGTTCGAATATGGTTAGCTTTAAATTGTTGAGAAGTTTGTAAAAAATGTTGACGTGATAGACCCGTGAAACGTCTCGGATAAAAATTATGACAGCCAACAATATTATCTTTATTCGCTTGATAGGATAATATATTTTCTACATATTTAGTACCGTTACTAATATTTAATTCTATTTTTAAATTGCTTGCATCAAGAGACATAAACGCTTCTTCCTGGCCAGAAAAACCCATATCTAAGCGCAAGGCTGCTAAATGATAATGCTCCTTAAAATAAGCAATATCTTTATACGTTAAATCTAAATCCTCAAAAACAGCCGGTGCAATATCAGCTGAAATTTCAAAGCAAAGCTGCTGCGCAAATTTATTAATTTGCTGTAATTTTTGTCGTTCCTGATCATTATTTAACGACATAAGACATGTAAATATTCGATCAAAACCATTGTCATGAGCGAGCTGAACATATCGCTTCATATCTTCTAGTGTACTATGCTGAGGATATAGTGAAATCCCTAATCTTCTCAATTCAAATACCTCCGTTAGCTCACAATTACACTTCTACTTTTTGATTTTCTAATTTTGTAACGTTCTGTTCGTTTTGAGCCTCTGATTCAGCTGCTCGCTGTTCATTCTGTTTTGCAATACGATTTGCCATCGAAATAAACGGTAAATAAATACACACTGCGACGATCAATAAAACAAGACTTAGTACAGCTCCTTGCCAAGATTGGGTCGCTAAAAATCCATTAATAATCGGTGGCGTTGTCCATGGTGGTGAAACGGTAGCTGCTGGCACAAAGCCCCACTTTGTTGCAAAGAAAGCAATTGTTACGTTAATCATTGGTGTCAAAATAAACGGTACAAATAACACTGGGTTTAACACAATTGGAAGACCGAAAAGTAATGGTTCATTAATATTGAAAAGACCTGGTGCAGCCGACAGTTTTCCAACGGTATTATATTGTTTATTTTTTCTAGCGATAATGAAAATAGCTATAATAAGTGCTATTGTCGTACCAGAGCCACCCATATTGATGAAGGCATCAAAGAATGGCTTATTGACGATGTATGGCGCTACTCCCCCAGATGAAATTGCCTCTACATTCTTTTCTATAGCTGGTAAATTTATCGTTTGCATAAATGGTTCGATTATATTAGCACCGTGAACACCCAATGTCCATAAAAACGTAGGAATGAATGCTAAAATTAAAGCCGCAACCCATGTATTCGTTAAGCCCATAAACGGCTCTTGAATCGCTGAGTAGAATGAACCGACAATATCAGGAATATCAAAGCCTGCCGAAATAATCGTACGAACTAGAGCGAATAAACCAATTGTAATAATAGCAGGTAATAATGCAGCGAATGATTTTGAAACAGCTGGCGGTACACCATTCGGCATTTTTATGAGTAGCTTAGGATTGCCAGACAATCTACAAAATACTTCAGTTGACAGCAATGCAACAATAATGGCTATAAACAAACCACCTGTACCGGTTGTTAAGCCTGATAATCCACCTTCACCAAGGGTACCAAATGTCATATAACTGGAAAGGCTGATGACACCGGCTGAAAGTCCATCCTTTTCATAGCTTTTTGCAAGATTATAAGCAATTGTAAAAGCAAGTAATAGCGAGAGAATTCCAAATGTCGAGTTCCAAATATTCCCGCCCCACTGTGTCCAAGTTTCATGCTTCCAGATAGAATCAAGTGCATTTTGATAAAATTTGATAGGCAAATTATTAACAAGCACTGCAAGTGATCCAACAATTGTCAATGGCATGATCGTAATAAAGCCATCGCGAATGGCAACTAAATGACGCTGATTCCCTACTCTAGCTGCAACCGGCACAAATTTTTCTTCTAAAAAACGGAACATTTTCACACACTCCCTTTGCTTTTTATTGTGACATCAAGACTTGATGCTACTCCCCTTTGATTCGTTCATATAACTCAATCATTTCAGTTGCTAAATCACGAAACGTAATGGCATTCATTAAATGATCCTGTGCGTGAATTAATAGCATTGACACTTCTACTTTTTCTCCCCTTGCCTCTTGTGACAGTAGAGCCGTTTGAGAATGATGTGCTTCAATTAATGCATCATTGGCTAACTGTATTTTTTCCTTCGCCTCCTGAATCTGCCCTTTTTTGGCTAGCTGAATCGCCTCCATACACTCACTTTTCGTATTACCACTATGCACAATCAGTCCCATAATGGATTCCATTAAAACTGTTTCTTCCATTGTCTCTCCCCCTTAACCAATCAACGTTAACGCTTGCTTTAAAACATTTTCGCCATTCATCATGCCGTAATCCGCCATGTTAATGACATCAATCGGAAAATTCATTGCCTTGTATTTTTTTTCAAATGTCCCTTTTAAGTAACGGACTTGTGGACCGAGTAACAGCACATCCGCCTTTTTAGTGGCTAATACTTTGTCAACCTCACCTTCAGCAATCGCATAAATATCTGCCTCAATGTTTTGTTCTTGTGCGGCTTTTTGCATCTTTGACACTAGTAAACTAGTACTCATTCCCGCTACACACACTAGCATAATGTTTTTCATAAAAACACTCCTTCTCTGATTATGTTCGTCTTTCTAACTAACTTTATTTTTATGATTTTTTAACTATGAAATCGCTTTCTTAACTTGAGAATAGCATCTATTGGTATATACCACAATATACTTTTTTCACCATTTTATACCTTTTGAAATGACGTTGAAAATTGGGCTATATCTCTGTTGTAGGCTAGTGAATGGATTTGCCTAACTGGTATAGTCCAGAAAAGTGTCCAAAAAAATTTTACTATTAAATTGACTACATTCCTATTCACTTTCCAACAACGACATTGGTACTTAAAAGTATTCATAGAATGCAGGTTTATTAGAGGGTAATGCTTGCTGCCAACGATGAATCATTTCTTCAGCCAATTGTTTATTTGCATACAAGACCGCGTCCTTCACAGAAAGATAGCCCACCATCATCGCTGAAAAAAGATTAATTGGTAATGTTAACATATGCATTTCTGGGATGGAATTTGTCTCAACTATCGAGACATCCCCATTTTTATTTATTTCATATGCGTGCTTATTCCAACTGCAAAACTCATCGTCAATTTGAATAAACAACGGCTCCTGAATAACGCCCCACGGATAATGTTGCATAAACCTCAAAACGTCTACAATTCTTACCATCACATCCTGAACAACTTCCTTTTTAAACTGTGGTTCTTTAAAATAGAAGCCGAATGGATAGTCGTTAGAAGTAACGCCCTTAATGTTACTTACACTTGCCGCATGAGACGTAATAAAACGCCAAATTGCTTGTTCTGCTAGTAAATCCTGAGCTATAAAATCATGAATCTCAAAAGTACCATCCTGAATAATATAGCGAATATATGCTGCAATTTTATCGTCCTTAAAGTATGCCGCAAAATGGCTATCGGGCATCCTTCTCTCTATTCTTCTCCACCAAGCATCGTTTCGTAGCATACTGCCATTACTGAAAAGCGCCTGTGCATTATGAAAATCCTTAATCGCCTGAAAAAGATCATGATCCGACCATTCAAAGCTCATACGTTTTACTACATCCAAATGCTTTCCAAAAGAAGGGAACATCCAGTGTGGGATGGTATAACAAAGCTTCTCAAAGAATAACTCCCAACCAAAGTAACGGTAAAAAGATACTGAAAATGGTGCTAACACAGAAATACTCTGCCCATTCTCTCGCATTTTCTTCAACGCCTCTATCATTAGCTTTTTGATGATTCCCTGTTGCCGATATTCAGGATATGTTGCAACGAAACCAATTCCGCCCATCTTATAATTTTCACCATGAATTGTCATATTTAGTGGCAATATTAATAGCTGTCCTACTACTTTCTGTTCATCGTAAGCACCCAAAGTTGTGCTATGCTCCACCCAATAATGAAAATCATCTCTCCGCGCATCCGTATATTTATTAGGAAAACAATAATCTCTTAATTGATGTACCTGTAAATAATCTTTTTCTGGGACTATTTTTATTTCCATATGCAAAATCACCCCTTTACAGCACTGAATATTCTTGCAATTTATGATAAACTTAATAAATTACTTTTGACATATTCCTCAACCTCTAATGCCGTGGATAGCAGTAAAATACGTTCATTATGTAGCATTAACTGCTGTTTAGAGAGCTTAGTGATATGTGCACGAGTCTTTAAAATAGAGGAAGCACTCATCGAAAACTCGTTTAATCCAAACCCTAGTAAAATCGGTATTGCTATTTCATCCGCTGCCATTTCACCACACATACCTACCCATTTTCCATGATGTCGTGCTGCATCAATGACATTTTTTATAAGTCTTAATACAGCAGGATGGTACGGTTGATATAAATAAGATACATTTTCGTTCATGCGATCTGCTGCTAACGTGTATTGGATTAAATCATTTGTACCAATTGAGAAAAAGTCCACTTCCTTTGCAAGGATATCTGCCATGATGGCTGCTGATGGAATTTCAATCATCACCCCTACTTCTAGCGTTTCAGATACAGAATACCCATCGCTTTTCAAACTTTGTTTTTCTTCAAGCAAAATGGACTTTGCCATTTTAAATTCGTCCAATGTAGCAATCATCGGAAACATAATCTTTAAATTGCCGTATGCGCTTGCTTTTAGTAATGCACGAATCTGTACACGAAACATTTCTTGCTGCGTTAAACTTATTCGAATGGCACGATAGCCAAGAAAAGGGTTCATCTCAGCTGGAAGTTTTAAATATGGCAGATTTTTATCGCCGCCAATATCTAATGTTCGAACAATCGTTGGCTTCCCTTGCATTTTCTCAAGTACGCTTTTATATGCTTGAAACTGTTCCTCCTCAGTAGGTAGCTCCTGCCGTTCCATATATAAAAACTCCGTCCGAAACAAGCCGATGCCATCCCCTCCAGCATTAATGACCATATCAGCATCGTCGGGATTCCCTATATTCCCTGCAATTTCTACAGAAATTCCATCTGCAGTCACACTTGGTAACGAACGATACTGAAGAAGTTCTTCGTACTCCACATTGTGTAAACGTTGCTGCTGCCTATAGAAGCTAGATAATTCTGATGTAGCGTTGACAATAATTTTGCCATTTGTCCCATCTAAAATAATTGGTGTTCCATGCTGAATAACCTCCGTGGCGCTTTTCGTCCCAACCACTGCTGGAATCTCTAACGTCCTTGCGAGAATAGCAGAATGAGAAGTTTTGCCACCAATATCCGTTACAAACCCCTTTACATACTTTGTATCTAGCATAGCGGTCATAGACGGTGTTAAATCTTTCGCAACGATAATAACATCAGAATTTAAACGATTCATATCCACCAGTTCAACACCTAATAAATGGGCTAATACTCGTTTAGATACATCTTGAATATCTGCAACTCGCTCCTGCATATAGACATTGTCTAGCCCTTCAAACATGGCAACGAACATATTCGATACTTCTTCTAATGCAAATTCAGCATTCACTCCAGATTGAATCTTCTCTTCAATAGACGAAAGCATTTCAGGATCCTCTAGTACTAATAAATGTGCCGCAAAAATAGCCGCTTTTTCAGCACCAAATTTCTCCTGAGCTAATCCATGAATTTCGTGAAGTTCCGCTTTCGTTTTTACAATGGCCTCCTTAAATCTATCTAGTTCAGCATGTACATCCGTAATCTTACGTTCTTCAAAAGTTAGATCTGGTTCCTTTAAACAATATGCATTTGCAAAAGCAATTCCCTGAGAAACAGCAATTCCCTGTATTTCTAGCATTCTTCACCAATTCCTTTAGAAACCATTACTTCTGTTATTGTTTGAAAAAGTTTCTCGGCATCAGATCCCTCTGCTGATATTTCTACAATGCTTCCCGATGCAATTCCTTGTGCCATAACGCCCATAATTGATTTTAAATTGACTGATTTCTCTTTATACGTTAACTGCACGTCACAGTCAAATGGTGTTACAGCGGTTACTAGTAACGCTGCAGGTCTAGCATGTAGTCCCTCTGGCGATGTAATTTTAAACATTTTCTTCATCGATATCCCTCCGCATGTCATTTAAAGTTAATACGATGTTGATAATTGGCAATCATAGCCTCATTATGAGACAAATCCGAATCAACATTATTACTTTTAAAAACCGGTAATATTTCATTAGATATAGCCATATTCTCAATAATCTCACTAAATAATGCATTTAAAATAAAGGAACCAATAACTGTAGAGGATGGTGCATACTGGATTTCACTGTGATGCAGCAAACCATCTCCTATCGGTATATGTGTATCGATAGCTAGCTCTACTACATCCTCTAAGCGCTGTCCACTTTGATGGCGGGTCGGCTGTTCGCCATACGCAAGAGATTGTAAAGACATAACAAGCACGCCTGCCTTTTTCGCTAAAAATGCTACATCTATAGGTGCTTGATTTCTCCCAGATGTCGATATAACTATGCAAACATCATTTTCATGAAAATCAAAATGATCCTTATACTGTTCAATGATCGTTGGGTCTTTCTCGTTTTTAGATGATGCCATTGCTCCCGCATGTAATGTTAAAGGCTCAATAATTATCGGACGTACAGGTACAAGCCCTCCCGCACGATAAAATGCATCCTGTGCTAAAAGTTGCGAATGGCCACAACCAAATAATTGGACAATCCCTCCGCGTTGAAGCCTTTGGACAATTAACCGTGCAGCTTCTTTTATTTGAGCATATTCTTGCTCCTTCACGATCTGCATTAGCTTTTGTATTTCTAGAAAATATGCATCCATTCGATCACCTTTTAATTTCACTAATGAATTTGTATCGATCAGCTCGATAAGTACTTCGCACAAGCTCGAACGGAACCCCATCAGATAAATAACTTGTACGTTTAATAATTAACACAGGTGCAGTATGATTAATTTGCAAAAATTTACTATCTTCTTTTGACACAATAGCTGCCTCCATTTGCTGAATGGCATTGCCAATTTTTTGATGAAACTTCGCCTCAATTAATGCATACAAAGACCCCATTATTTTCTTTTCATCTAATTCTGGATATACTTTTACTGGTATATAGGTTCTTTCGATTGCCATAGGCTTGGAATCTGCGCTACGAATTCGTACAACGAAGAATACTTCTTCACCCATCCCTAACATTAAGTCTCTAGCAATATCAACTGGTGGTACGATTTTTTCAAAGCGTAAAACTTTACTGCTTGGTTCCATCCCCCTTGCTCGCATATCCTCTGTGAAACTTGTTAATCCTTTTAACGGTTGTTCTAATTTTGGGTTGGCGACATATGTACCTCTCCCTTTTTCACGATACAGCAATCCGCTATTGACTAAATTTGTGATTGATTGACGAACAGTCATTCTACTCACATCAAACTGCACAGAAAGCTCTCGCTCAGAAGGTATATTTTCACCGATTTTGTATTCTTCTAAATAAATGCGTTGTTTAATGATTTCTTCTATTTGTATATAGATAGGTATATGAGAATTTTTATCTAACAAGTGTTGCACCATCCTTATCGCCTTCTTTACTTTCATTTCTCAAATACAACTTTACCCCGACAAATAGTTTTTTGTACATTTAAATTTTCATCCAGTAATACAAAATCTGCATCATAGCCTTCTACAATATGGCCTTTAGTTGAAAGCTGTAATTGCTTAGCTGCGTTCGTAGAGGACATTGCAACAATTTCCTGCAATGAGCAATTGGTGATAGCTTTCATATTTTTCACGGCTTGCTCCATCGTTAGTACACTTCCTGCTAAAGCCCCATTAGATAAATGAGCTCCATCCTTAGAAACATGAACGGTTTGACCACCTAAATCATAATCACCGTAATGTAAGCCTTTTGCTCGCATCGCATCGGTTATTAAAATAATCCCCTCTGCTCCCTTAAGACGATATGCTAACCTCACAGCCTGGGGATGGCTATGCACGAAATCAGCTATAATTTCAGTCTTCACCTGATCCTCTAATAGCACTGCACCAACGACACCAGGGTTTCGATGATGGAAAGGGCGCATTTGGTTATATAAATGTGTAGCCTGTTTTACGCCCAATGTTACCGCCCTATCCACCTCCTCAACTGTTGCGTCAGAATGGCCAATAGAAGCAATAACATTTAAATCCTTTAGCGATTCAATAAACGTAAATCCGCCTTCTACTTCTGGAGCAATTGTAACTTGTTTAATGCGTTGCTTACTCATGTTCTGCCAGGATGCAAATTGCTTTGTAGACGGTAGAATAATGTATTCAATTGGCTGTGCTCCTGCCCGTTTTTTCGATACGTAAGGACCCTCTACATGTATTCCTAATAAGCTTGCTTCATCATCATTATTTTCAAATTGAGCAACATTCATTAAAGCGCTTTCAATCGCTTCTATTGATTGTGTCATTGTAGTAGCTAAGAAGCCCGTAACGCCTTCCTGTACTAAAGAGCGTGCCATTTGATGTAATGCTAATTGCGTAGCATCCATCACATCGTGTCCAGCAGAGCCATGGATGTGCATATCAATATAGCCAGGAAGTAGAAACCAATTTTTATCTTTACCATTTATATAATACTCAGCCTTAACAGATAAATCGCGACTTATTTTATTAACCCTACCATCTTCAATGTATACATCCCCCATAAATACTTCATGATGATTGACGATCGTAACATTGGAAATTAAAAGCGTATTCTTCAATTAATCACCCCCTAATCATTTTTTGAGGAGCCTTTGCCGAAGTGAACAAGCTACCTGTTAAATCGGTATAGTTGTCTATACCAATTATATGATGCTTTTGCAAAAATAAAAAGTACTTTTTTATATTTTCTAAATTTTTAGATGGATTATCATAACGTGGGGTTGATTTCCGTTCCGGCTGGGCGCTTTGCCGCTGACGCTTCACTTTCGCGCAGAGCAGAGCTTCCTGGGGGCGTCGGGGCAACATGTGTTTTTTGCGCGAAAGCGTAGTGTTAACGCAGCGGCAGCAGCAGGATGTTGGTCACGAAGGCGTTATCACAGGATGTGATGGTTTTAGCCTTCGTTCCCCTATCGCTAATCCCCAAGGAGTCGCCCAGCCTCCACTTCAATCAACTTTATACACAAAGTATAGCTTTTACAAATGTTCTCATTTCTTTTAAAAATGACTCTGAAATATTATCAATATCATCAACACCCATAATAATATCGATCACTGGCTTTGCCTGAATCCCCTCAATCGATGTACTACCAATATGTTGAATACGATCACAATGGATATTCGTATGTTCTATAATCATAGAACGAGCTCGTATAAATTCATTTTTCCATTCATTATCATACGGCAAAATTTTCACTTCATTCTTTTTTAAGCCAAGGATCATGTCTGTTCTCCTCTGTCTTTTTGAGTAACTATTTATTTGCACTAAAAAAGGAGCTATTTTATGCTCCCTTTTGTACGTATTTACTATGTATGACGAATCCCGGTTGTGCCGTTATACCAAGAAACATTCGTTTTGAACCCGCAATTCGCAGGGGGGTGCCCGCTTTGCAGCTTTAAACGTCCCGCTCCGTTGGGGCTTGTTTGCGACTACAAAATGAAGGCTCCCGATTCAAAAGTGTTCGGTCAAAACTGTTAAGTAGAGCTGGCAATTAGACGAACACATCAGGATTCGTATTACAGTTATAATAACACCTTATATCTGATAATTCAAACTATTTTCTTTAGAAAAATCTAAATTCTTGCGAAAACGCAAAAAATACCTAGATTCTCAACAAATTTTGCTAGAGAACCCAGGTATTTAGAATTAATTATTTTCTGAATGGTTTGATGGCTAAACTTAACTCGCTTAATTGATCAGGAGACACTTCACTTGGTGCGTCTGTCATTAAGCAGCTTGCACTTGCCGTTTTCGGGAATGCAATTGTATCACGTAAATTGTTGCGACCTGCAAGTAGCATGACGAAACGGTCAAGACCAAATGCTAGTCCTCCGTGTGGTGGTACACCGTATTCAAATGCTTCTAATAAGAAACCAAATTGCGCCTTCGCTTCTTCTTCTGAGAAACCAAGTAATTTAAACATTTTTTCTTGTAAATCGCGCTCATAAATACGTAATGAACCTCCGCCAAGCTCATAGCCGTTTAATACGATATCATACGCTTGTGCTCGCACTGCTGAAGGATCAGTATCCATTAACTGAATATCTTCATCGAATGGACGTGTGAATGGGTGATGGGCAGCATAGTAACGACCATCTTCCTCAGAGTACTCAAACAATGGCCAATCTGTGATCCATAGGAATGCAAATTCTGATTCGTCGATTAAGCCTAAATCTTGTCCTAATTTCGTACGAAGTGCACCTAGAGATGCTGCTACAACAGACGCTTTATCAGCTACAAATACTAAAATATCGCCTACTTCAGCTTTCATACGTTCAATTAATGAAGCTGCTAAAGCATCGTCAAAGAATTTTGCAATTGGTCCATTTAAGCCTTCTTCTGTTACTTTTAACCAAGCAAGACCTTTTGCTCCATAAATGCCAACAAATTTTGTCAGTTCGTCCATGTCTTTACGAGAATATTTATCTGCTGCACCTTTAATATTGATACTCTTTACTTGTTTGCCTTGAGCTACTGTATCAGCAAATACTTTGAAATTACAGCCATCAAAAATATCGTTTAATGCAACTAACTCTAAGCCAAAACGTACATCAGGTTTATCTGAGCCGTAACGATCCATGGCTTCTTGATATTTCATTCGTTGGAATGGAGCAGGGATATCAATGCCTTTTACTTCTTTCATTACAGCTTGGATTAAGCGTTCATTCATTTCTAAAACTTCTTCTTGTGTAAAGAAGCTTGTTTCAATATCTACTTGTGTAAACTCTGGTTGACGGTCAGCTCGTAAGTCTTCATCACGGAAGCAACGTGCGATTTGGAAATACTTCTCGAAACCAGATACCATTAATAATTGCTTAAATAGCTGAGGTGATTGTGGTAATGCATAAAATTCACCTTCATGAACACGTGATGGTACTAAATAGTCACGAGCACCTTCTGGAGTTGATTTTGTTAAAATTGGTGTTTCTACTTCTAAGAAGCCTTCGTTTTGTAAGAAGTTACGAATTGTACGAGTAACGTCTGAACGCATTTTGAAAGTATCAAACATTACAGGACGTCGCAGGTCAAGATAACGATATTTTAAACGTAAATCTTCGGATACATCCGTGCGATCTTCGATTTGGAATGGTGTTGTTTTTGCCGTATTAATCACGACTAATTTTGTAGCTTCTACCTCAATTTTACCGTTTGGTACATTTGGGTTGATTTGATCTTCTGCACGAAGAATGATTGTTCCTTCCACTTCGATTACGTATTCACTACGTACTTTATCCGCTAAAGCATGCGCTTCTGCTACATCAGGACTAAACACTACTTGTGTGATTCCAGTACGGTCACGTAAATCAATGAAAATTAAACCACCTAGGTCGCGGCGACGTTGTACCCAACCTTTTAATACGACTTTTTCACCTTTTAATGCTTCTGAAAGTTCGTTACTAGCATGTGTTCGTGTTGCCATTTATTTAATTCCTCCAAAATTTATTTGGCTAATTACCATAACTTAGGGGTGATTTGCGTTCTATCTTATCCACAAAACGTCATCCCTAACTCTTGATGATTGACCATTTATTTTACTTATGTAGCATACAGTTCCTAATAAGTAGCGAATGGATGCTAAGGAAAATTAGATTTCATTTCAATGTAAATGATGTAATCTGTCCAAAATGAAGGCATAGATTTTTAATCATTTGGACAGATCATCCTGTATTGCTATAAACGATTAATCGTTTATTGTTTTAACAGGTAGTTCACTAATTCTGAGAACGCTACTTTTTGTTGTTCACCTGATTCCATATGTTTAACAGTCGCTACTTGCTCTTCTAGCTCTGTTTCCCCTAAAACAATCGTATATTTTGCACCTAAACGGTCTGCCGATTTCATTTGAGCTTTCATTTTGCGATCTAAATAATCCATCTCCGTAGAAATGCCCTTTGCACGGAAGGTACTTGTTAATTCTACAGTTTTTAGCTTCGCTTCTTCGCCCATAGCGATCATATAGACATCAAGTCCTGATGCTGTATCTAATTCAACACCCTCAGCTTCGAGTGCAAGTAACAAACGCTCGATACTTAATGCGAAACCGATACCTGGTACTTCAGGTCCACCGATTTCTTGCACAAGGCCATTATAACGACCTCCACCACAAAGTGTAGTTATTGCGCCAAAACCAGAAGCCGTTGACATAATTTCGAAAGTAGTATGATTGTAATAATCAAGACCCCTTACAAGATTTGGATCAACCTCATACGTAATACCCAGTGTATCTAAATACGTTTTAACTTGAGCGAAATATGCTGCTGATTCCTCTGTTAAGAAATCAGTTAATGCAGGTGCAGATTTCATTAATGGGTGCTCGCGGTCTACCTTACAATCCAAAATACGTAATGGATTTTTTTGCAAACGATTTTGGCAATCCGAACAAAACTCATGAATATGTGGTTCGAAATGTTGTAGCAGCGCTGTACGGTGTGTTTCACGTGTTTCTTTATCGCCAAGTGAATTAATGACTAATTTTAAATCCTTTAAACCAGCGGATTCATAGACATCCATTGCAAGTGCAATTACTTCCGCATCAATAGCTGGATCAGCTGAACCAATGGCCTCTACGCCAAATTGAACAAATTGACGGTAACGCCCTGCTTGTTGACGTTCATAGCGGAACATTGGTCCTAAATATGAAAGCTTTACTGGTTGATCAGGTGCACCAAACATTTTATGCTCCACATAAGCACGAACTACACCAGCTGTATTTTCTGGACGTAATGTTAACGAACGGCCACCGCGATCTTCAAATGTATACATTTCCTTTTGAACAACATCTGTTGTTTCACCGACACCACGTGCAAATAAATCTGTTTGCTCAAAAATTGGTGTGCGAATTTCATTGTAGCGATAAACACGACAGATATCACGGATAACTGCTTCTATCTTTTGCCATTTTTCTGATTGACCAGGCAAGATATCTTGTGTCCCTCGTGGCACTTTAAAACTCATAGAAAAACCTCCTTTATAAATTGCTTATGAACAAGCTGTCTTCTGGTCTTCTTTCATTTTTGAGGAACGAAACGCTCAAAATGTCCAATAAAAAAAAGCCCTCGCCTCCTTGCGTATTGCAAGGGACGAGAGCTGTGCAAGCTTCCGCGGTTCCACCCTAGTTGACGCATCAAATACATGCGTCCTCCTCCTAATCGGATAACGGCCGATTCCGTTTTTTCCTACTAAGCGTTACTTTTCAGAAAAAAGCCTCTCAAGTGTTGTTCACAATATACATTTTTGTAGGAAAGATTTCAGCCTAGGTCTTTCCCTCTCTTCTTCAATAGAGGTATATGCTACTTGCTTGGTCATAAGCGGTTAATCATTTTTGATTACCCTTTATGTTAGTCACAACAATAGGCAATGTCAACTGTTTTTGTTTTTTTTACAATACATTTGTTAAAATAACAAATTCCATTACCTTTTTCCCAAGAAATCTATTACAAAAGCATGGTAAAATAGCACAAGAATAGGAGGAATCTGATGAGGAAAAAACTTTTAAATATTAGTATCATCTTCGTATTAGTGCTAATGATTGCGATTCCAAGTATGAATAATGTTCAAAAAGCACTAGCCAACACCAGTGATTTAAAAGTAAATGGAACGATTCTTCATTTACGTGAGGGACCTGGCCTATCCTATCCAATCATTACAACATTAGATGAGGGTGATCCTTTAACTTCTATTAGTCTAGAAGGCGATTGGATTCAAGTAAAAGCAGGCGATTACGAAGGTTGGGTAGCCTCCTGGCTGACAGCTTCAATCAACGATAAACAAATGATTGATAAAACATTAATTTCACAAGTCGATCGTCTAAATATCCGTACTGAGCCTGACATATCTTCAGCAGTTCTTGGACAATTATCAATAGGAAACCAAGCAACACTTATTGAAAAAAATGGCGAATGGGCAAAAATAGATTGGAACGGACTAGTTGGGTGGGTATCTACTGACTATGTTACGATCAATGACCTACCCGAAAAAAAGACAGAAACTAACGAACCAAAAATTGAAGTATCTACAAAAAAAATCAACAAAGATACAACATTTACAGTTTTAGTGGATTCGCTTAATGTGCGCCAACAGCCCGACTTAAATGCTAAAAAAATAGGTACTGTTTCAAATGGACAAGCCTTTAAAGTGCTAGCTCAAGAGCATAACTGGGTACAAATTCAATATAACAACAAAATAACAGGTTGGGTTTATAGCTTTTACGGCACTTATTCAAATACTAAAAAAACGGCATCCAAATCTACATCGTCCTCAGAGCTTGAATCTGTCACAATCATTTATAATGGGACAAACCTACGGACAGATGCAACAACAGCAGCTGATGTTGTTACACGTGTAGATGCTGGTGAAACCTACCCTATTGTGGGCGCTAAAAATGACTTTTACGAAATACAAGTAAATGACAAAACTGCATTCGTGGCAAACTGGGTCGTTACTACCACTTCGTCAGGTAATGCCGCAACTGCTATAAAAAAGGAAAAATCTGAGCCACGCAAGAAAGGCACTTTAAATGGGCTTACAATTGTCGTAGATGCAGGACATGGTGGAAATGATCACGGCACTACAGGACAACGTGGAACAAATGAGAAGGAAATTACATTGAAAACGGCATCTCTACTTGGTTCAAAGTTAAGTGCCGCTGGAGCCAATGTTGTTATGACAAGAGAATCTGATGAATATGTGGCACTTCGTAAGCGCGTATCCATTGCGCACCAGTATGAAGCAGACGCTTTTATCAGTATTCATTATGATGCAACAGACGATAGCTCTGTTAATGGCTTTACCTCATATTATATGAACAGTAATCAACAGGGTCTTGCAGAGGCAATAAATAAGGGACTCTCAAATAAAATAGATTTAAAGAATCGTGGGACCCAGCAAGGGAATTATTTAGTTTTACGAGAAAATCGCCAACAGGCTGCCCTTATAGAGCTAGGCTACTTAAGTAATGGTAGTGAGGAACGTTTTATTACAACCGCTAAATTCCGTGAACAAGCTACTCTCGGCATCTACCAAGGTATTTTAAACTACTTTAACGAAAATTAATAAAGCGAAACTTGAGATTCTTAGTCTTCACCAATCGAGCAATAACAAATAAGCTGCGAAGGAAAGTAGAACTGTACTTCCTTGCAGCTTATTTATTATGCACTTATGAAATTATTTATGACTATTTCGTTTAAATCCATTATGCCTAACGCTAAAACGAAAAAGGCTCCAACTCACTTTACATGTGATCCTCTATGCGCTTATTCTTTTCTTTTTGCTACCGTCACCCATGCTATTTCCTTCATACAAATGAAAAGCGGTGTACGGCTAACCTCTACAACGATATCGTCTGGTAATACAGAGATTAATTTTCCTTGCTGAATATTTTTCTCAGTTTGTACTACAATTTCCTGACCAATCATCATGTTAAGAGTTTCGTATAAATATGGATTTGATATGCTTCCTACTTGCGTCATCCTTCATACACTTCCTTCCTACAAAACTAACCATACTATTTACTGTATGAAGAAATTATAGGAAATGTACCATTTATTTAGACTCAAGAAGTATTGTAATCGGGCCATCATTTGTTAGTGCAACATCCATCATTGCACCAAATATTCCTGTCTCCACATGTAAACCGTGTTCAAGCAAGGCATTATTAAACGCCTCCCATAACGGTTCCGCAACTTCTGGTCTTGCTGCACTTGTAAAACTTGGACGATTCCCTTTTTTAGCATCCCCATACAATGTAAATTGTGAGACGGATAGAATAGCCCCTCCATGCTCTAAAATGGAATGATTCATTTTTCCATCAGCATCCTCCCAAAGGCGGAGATTCGCTACTTTTTTCGCTAAATATTCAACATCCTCTTGCGTGTCCCCGTGTGTAATGCCCACTAGAAGAACATAACCGCTATCAATAGCTCCCGTCACTTTTCCGTCAACAGTAACAGAGGCGGCTTTACTACGTTGTAAAACGACTTTCATTCTTTAAAACCTCAATTCTCTTTCATTGTGATGCACCAGAAAATCCATTACTCGATACATAACAAAATGGCCATCATATATTTGGTCAAGAAATTAGTTAATAACACGTTGTACTGAATATATATCAGGCGTTTGCTTAATACGTTCCACTACTTTATGCAAATGTGAAATATTTGAAATCGAAATCGTTAAATGAATCGTTGCCATTTTTTCGCGGTCTGCACGACCACTCACTGCTAAAATATTCGTTTTCGTTTCGCTAACAATTTGCATAATTTCATTTAAAATGCCTGGTCTATCAAAGGCTGAAACTTCAATATCAACAGGATATTCTTTTTTCTCTGGGGCAAGTCCGTGTTCCCATTCAACCTCTATTAGGCGCTCCTGTTCATCATCAACTTGAATATTTGGACAGTCTGCACGGTGCACTGAAACACCTCGACCTTTTGTAATGAAACCTACAATTTCATCTCCAGGAACTGGCGTGCAGCAACGTGAAAGTCGAATAAGCATATTGTCGATATCTTTTACGATAACACCCGATTCCGTACGTTTTTGTGGAATAGGGTTTTTCATTTTTTGTTCAATTTTCTCAAGCGCTTCTTCCTGTTCACGCTCTTTACGACGTTTTTCCGCTAAGCGATTAACAACCTGTTGAGCTGTAATTCCATTCACGCCGACAGCAGCATATATATCTTCTTCATTTGTATAGTTAAATTTTTCACATACACGTTTCAAATTTTCTGCTGACATTGTTTCTTTTACGTCAAAATCTTGTGCACGGATTTCCTTTTCTATCATCTCTTTACCTTTGATGATGTTCTCCTCACGAAGATGACGTTTGAAAAATTGCTTTATTTTATTTTTTGCCTGTGAGGATTGGGCTATTTTTAGCCAATCGCGGCTCGGACCAAATGATTGCTTAGAAGTTAAAATTTCAATAATATCTCCCGTTTTTAACGGTGTATCAAGCGGTACCATTTTACCATTGATTTTCGCGCCAATTGTACGATTTCCAACTTCTGAATGCACACGGTATGCGAAGTCGATAGGTACAGAGCCTGCTGGTAATTCAATGACATCTCCTTCTGGTGTGAATACATAGACCATATCAGAGAATAAATCAAACTTTAAAGATTCCATAAATTCTTCAGCATTAGAAGATTCATTTTGGAATTCTAAAATTTCTCGGAACCACGTTAATTTCTGGTCGACATTTTGTTTTTCGTTATCAACTTTTTTACCTTCCTTATACGCCCAATGCGCTGCAATCCCGTACTCGGCAATTTTATGCATTTCCTTCGTACGAATTTGAACTTCTAATGGGTCACCATAAGGGCCAATTACTGTTGTATGCAGTGATTGATAGAGGTTTTGTTTTGGCATTGCGATATAATCTTTAAAACGTCCAGGCATTGGCTTCCATAAAGTATGCACAATCCCAAGTACGGCATAGCAATCTTTAATACTATCGACAAGTACACGAATGGCTAATAAATCATAAATCTCGTTGAATTGTTTCTTTTGTAATACCATCTTACGATAAATACTGTAAATATGTTTTGGACGACCATAAACATCTGCTTCAATTTCAACATCTGTAAGCTGTGACTTCATCTCTGCCATTACATTGTCTAAATAGGCTTCACGTTCATCACGTTTTTTCTTCATAAGACTGACAATGCGATAATATTGCTGTGGATTTAAATAACGAAGTGCTGTATCCTCAAGCTCCCATTTAACAGTTGAAATCCCAAGACGATGCGCAAGTGGTGCAAAAATTTCAAGCGTTTCTTTAGAAATACGGCGTTGTTTTTCTGCTGGTAGATGCTTTAACGTGCGCATATTATGTAGACGGTCTGCCAATTTAATCAAAATGACACGAATATCCTGCGCCATCGCTACAAACATTTTCCGATGATTTTCTGCTTGTTGTGCTTCTTTCGATAAATATTTAATTTTCCCTAGCTTTGTTACTCCGTCTACAAGTATCGCAACCTCTTCGCCGAATTCACGTACCAAATCGTCGCGTGTAAAATCCGTATCCTCGACAACATCATGTAAAAAACCAGCCGCAACTGTTTCAGGATCCATTTGTAATTCAGCTAAAATACCAGCTACTTGCACAGGGTGAATAATATACGGTTCACCCGAGCTTCGGAATTGCTCAATATGGGCATCCCTTGCTAATTCATATGCTTTTTTCACGAATGCGACATTTTCATCATTCATGTAGGATTTGACTAACTCAAAAACGTCCTCGGGAGTCAAAATTTGCTCTTTCGCCATAACATGTCCACCTTGCTCGTCAAATTTTTCAGATTAGATATAAACTTAATTGTATAAAATTATATGGGCTATTGTAAAGTAACTGTGTCATTTTGTTTAGTTATTCTCATGAACAATGCGAAAAATGGAAAAATATTCTCTGAAATGAATAAAAAGACCCTTTGCGAATTTAATATTTCGCAAAGAGCCTATCTCTCCATATAATGGTTACTCCACTAAAAATATGGTTTTTAACCATAACGTGTGGTTGATTTCTGTGCTGATCCCTAAGGAGTCGCCCAGTCTCCACTCCAATCAACTAAATGTTTTAACATTGTCATCCATAATTTTTAGGGATCCAAAATATGAATTTTATGATCAATTGAATTGTTTAGCTTAATTTATTATATGCTACAGCAATTTTTGTACCAACTACTGCATTATTTTTCACTAATGCAATATTGGCATCAAGGCTTTTACCTTCTGTTAATTCTTTCACTTTTCCAAGTAAGAATGGTGTCACGTTTTTACCTTGAATACCGTTTTCTTCTGCTTCTACTAGAGCTTTTTCAATGATACCTGTAATGAATGAACTTTCAAGTGCTTCAGACTCTGGGATTGGGTTCGCGATAACAGCTCCACCTTGTAAGCCTAATTGCCATTTTGCACGTAGCATTTCCGCCACTTCCTCTGGTGTATCAATCTTGAAGTTTACATCAAAACCACTTTGACGTGTATAGAATGCTGGTAGTTCATCAGTACCGTATCCAACTACTGGTACACCTTTTGTTTCAAGATATTCCAACGTTAAACCAATATCTAAAATAGACTTAGCCCCTGCACAAATGACAGCAACATTTGTTTGTGCTAATTCTTCTAAGTCTGCTGAAATATCCATTGTTGTTTCAGCACCGCGGTGTACGCCGCCGATACCGCCAGTTACAAAAATTTCAATACCAGCTAGCTCCGCACAAATCATTGTTGCAGCTACTGTTGTTGCTCCTAATTTTTTTGTTGCTAAAAGATAGCCCAAGTCGCGACGAGATGCTTTTGCTACCCCTTGTGCATTACCGAACATTTCAAGTTCTTCATCAGATAAACCAATTTTAATTTTACCATCGATTAATGCAATAGTTGCTGGTACTCCACCATTATCACGAACAATTTGTTCTACTTCACGTGCAGTTTGAACATTTTGTGGATATGGCATTCCGTGGGAAATAATTGTTGATTCTAATGCTACGATTGGTAAGCCTTTCGCTTGTCCTGCTTTTACCTCTTCTGATAATACGATGAATTCTTTCATGTTGTTATTCCTCCATTTCACTGTTTAACAAATCAACTGATAATTCAGGTCTTACTGTATATGGAGATGCAAGCGTATTTTTGGCATTCGTTAAGCCTGCATCAATACATGTTGCAAAGGATTGCTCAGTAAGCCAGCTATGGATCACAGCACTGACAAAGGCATCTCCTGCACCTGTTACATCTTCAATTTTTTCAATAGCTTTAGCTGCAAAGTGACTTGGCTTCGTTGTAGTGGACGCTGCATACACACCCTTGCTACCCGCAGTAATTATTACCTGTTCAGCACCTAATGTAAGAAGTTGCTGTAAAGCCTTTTCATAATGCGCAGAGTTATGGATTTTATGACCAACAATCGTCTCTGCTTCATCTGTATTACAAATAAACCATGTAACTCCTTGCAATGTATCCGGTAATCGATTCATTTTTGGCGAAGATACCGGTACGATGACAAATGGTATGTCACGTGCAATCGCAACCTGCTGTATGTATGCCACGGTTTCCTTTGGACAATTTAAGTCCATAATAAAGCAGCCTGCATTCATCAGCATGGCCTCATGTTTTTTCAGCAAACTTGGCAATAAAAGCTCATACACTTCCATATTTGCTACAGCTAATGCTAACTCGCCCTGCTCATCCATTATCGCAGTATAGGAACCAGTCGAAGCATCTGGTAGCTGTTCCACATAGCGTAAATTCATAAATGGCTCTGAAGCTTCCTGGATCACTTGCCAATCAGCATCTTTGCCAGCAGTAGTCAACAATGTTACTTGATGATTTAATCTGCCTAAGTTTTCAGCGATATTTCGCCCAACACCACCTACACTAAATGAAGAGCTAACAGGATTAGATGTACCGAATTGGACATTACCCTTTACATGAAACTTTCGGTCAAGATTGGCTCCACCGATACAAATGATTTCATTCTCCTCAGGTAAAATATAAGCACGACCGACGATTTTCCCCTGCTTCGTTAAGCTCGACACTAAATTAGCAAGCACCGGTCGAGACAGATTCATCTTATCTGCCATCTCTTGCTGAGACATAAACGGATTCTGACGAATTAATGCAAGGACCGCCTGTTCTCTTTCATTCATAGCATCACCTTTTGTTATATTTGTTTACATTATAAACTTTTGTTTGAATGATGTCAAAAAAATTTTTTAAAAAAGTTGAAGCCGCTATGTTATTGGCTTCAACTTCAATGTTGTTGTGCAAAGTTCAGGTTTTTGCGGCGTTCTTCGCTTGGTTGGCGGCGCATTTTTGTGGTTTGGCGGCGTTCTTTGCTTGCTTGGCGGCGCATTTTTATAGTTTGGCGGCGAAACTCACACTTTTAGCGGCGAAGTCCAATATAAGCTGGACTAATGTTTTCTGTGCGAAAGCGAAACAACAACAAAAGCAGCGAAAGCAACTCGGTGCTCCGAAATGCCAATCGCTGATAAATTGCTGGGTATCGCTGATAACATCATGAACACCGCTGATAACATCACGGAAACCGCTGATAAATTGCCAGGTATCGCTGATAACATCATGATCATCGCTGATAAATTGCCGACAACCGACGATAGCATCAAGAATTCTTGATTATCGAGTATTAGCTTGATGAGGCGGTTGTTTTTTCACGATGATGACAAATAAGCTTGCCAATGCACAGAACATACCTGCAAGGAAAAAGGCCCAAGTATAGGAATCGAAAAATTTGTAAATAAGGCCTCCACCATAAGCAGCAACTGCCGCTCCTGCTTGATGTGAAGCAAAAATCCACCCATAAATAATGCCACTTTTGTTTGTACCGAAAATTTGTCTAGAAATACTAATCGTTGGAGGCACTGTAGCGATCCAATCTAATCCGTAAAAAATTGTAAAGATTGTCAGTAAAGTGAACGACCCTTGCATTAATGCATACGGGAGTAAAAGCAAAGACATTCCTCTTAAAAGGTAATACCAAAACAATAACCATCGATTATCAAAACGGTCAGACAACCACCCAGATAAAGTCGTGCCTACAAGATTAAACACGCCCATAAAAGAAAGAAAGGATGCAGCGGTTACTAAAGGGACACCAAAGCTAATACAGTAAGAAACAAAATGGGTACCAACTAACCCACTAGTTGAAAGTCCACAAATAAAAAAACTCCCCGCTAATAGCCAAAATTCTTTCTTCTTAATAGCCTCAAATAACCCATTAAAAGCAATAATAATCGGATTTTTCTTATGATTCTCTTTTTGGGTTTCAACTTCTTCTTCCATTCCATAAGGAAGAATTCCAATATCCTGCGGTTTATTTTTAATAAATATAGAAATCGTGATAAACATAACCATACTTAAAATGAGAATTAATCCAATCGCCCATCGCCAAGAATAATGCTCAATAATAATTGCTAATATAGGGAGGAGAATTAACTGCCCTGTTGCAGTACTCGCCGTTAAAATGCCTACTGCCAACCCTCTACTTTTCACAAACCAATGATTGGCTACATAAGGACTTAACACCGTTAAAAAAAGACTTGCTCCTAAGCCAATAATACCGCCCCATATAATAATTAACTGCCATGATTGAGTCATGAAAAGCGTAAGCAACATACCTACGAATAATGTAGCCATCGCCCCTAGCATCATTTTCTTTAAACCGGCTATTTCTAGTAAAGCTGCCATAAATGGACCTGAAAATCCATATAAAAATAGACTCACTGCAAATGCTAAAGCAATTAAAGACCGATCCCAATTAAATTCTTTTTCAAAGGAGTCTATAAATACCCCAGAAGATGACATAGTAATCCCTGCAACAATAATGGAGAAAAAGGTTACGACTAAAATAAACCAGCTATAATGAATACGCTTCATCTTGACACCTTCATTTCTTGAAAGATTTTTTGAAATACTCCTTAGTAATACATGTATATGCATATATTAATGGAATAAATCCCTTTTAAAAACATGTATATACATATATAATCTTAGTAATCGCTTTTACTACTGTCAAGAAACATTTTCCAGCTTAACAAAATAAATCAATAAGGCTACTATAATATTGAACCAACTCGAAAAGGAGTCCGGAGCAATGAAGAATATAGATTACACACAAATATGCGTATGTGCAAACCTTCGAAAAAAAACACGCGTCGTGACACAACTGTATGATAAATTACTACAGCCCACTGGCTTAAAAGTTACACAATACTCAATGCTAGCAAATATCGATCTTCAACAATCCGTTTCCATAAGTCAACTAGGGGAAATTTTGCTACTTGATCAAACAACTATTACTCGTAATATTAACTTGTTAAAACAAAATGGCTATGTCGATTTAAATAGAGATCCACAAGATGCTCGAACAAAGGTCATTACGCTTACAGATAAAGGGATTGAAAAATTAAACGAGGCTGCTCCAATTTGGCAAGATATCCAAGAAAGAATTATCAATGATATTGGCATTGAGAAATACGAGGATTTTTATGAAACACTTAAAACTATCCAAAAAATAATTAAAACTTATGACGAAGAATAAATAAACGAAAGAATCCATTTTGAAAATGTTTGTTCAAAATGGATTCTGCATGATGATTATCTCAATGAAATTAAGGTGTCAATTAAGTATAGCTCTTCGGCAAAATGAGGGAGTGATTTCCGTTCCGACTGAGCGCTTTGTCCCGCTGTCGCACAGATAAAACATTTGTTGCTGCCGCTTCGCTTTCGCTACATAAAACATTTGCAGCTGACGCTTTGCTTTCTCGCAGAGCAAAGCTCCCCGCAGTGAAAGCGAAACAGGCGGCTTGACGCTCGCCCCTTGAAAGCGAGTAGCCTGAAACCGAAATCACTTTTACTTCGACATTCAAATACCGCTAGCATAGTTCCCCTTTTGACAAGATTACTGCTTGCCCACCTACCATCACGCTTGGATTATTTTTATTTAGTAATTTTGTCACAATGTTAGAGGGTCTACCCATACTGTGCCCTTGGAGGAACAAGTACTTTGATTAAATTCATTTAGAAAGTGATGAGCATAAACTCTTCGTCTAAATTTACATGAATCACTACACCTGCTGGATGACCGCCAAATTTTGTTTCTGTAAAAGCGTCAATAACATAAACGGACAAAGCTACGTCTCCCTTATTATAAATAAAAAAACGCCACAAAAATGTGACGCTTTTTTGCAATCTTTATAACAAGAAACTCATCTTTATTAATATTGAATAAGTGTTTTAATGTCTAGGTCACCAAGTTTTGCACGACCGTTTAGATCTGTTAACTCGATTAGGAAGGCACAGCCAACAACTTGACCACCTAATTGTTCAACTAGACGTACTGTCGCTTCAACTGTACCACCAGTCGCAAGTAAATCATCACAGATTAATACTTTTTGACCTGGTTTAATCGCATCTTTGTGAATTGTTAGCGTATCTTTACCGTATTCAAGACCGTAGTCAGCACTGATCACTTCACGTGGTAATTTTCCTGGCTTACGAACAGGGGCAAAACCAATTTCAAGTGCATAAGCAACAGGACATCCGATAATGAAGCCACGAGCCTCAGGACCTACTACAATTTCAGCACCTAATTCTTTTGCGTAACTAACGATTTGATCTGTTGCATATTTGTATGCAGGACCGTTATCCATAATTGTTGTAATATCTTTGAAGCTGATGCCTTCTTTTGGCCAGTTTTCAACCGCTGTTACGTATTGCTTTAAATCCATGTTATTGTTCCTCCTACGAAACTTTTTCGTATATTAATGTAATCGTTCATCAAACCATTGTTTTAATTCTATATAAGGGGCATACACAAGCTTTTGCTCCATTTCAATCTGTTCTGAACGTTGTTTGTAAGACGGCGCCTCTGTAAGTGCCTGTTTTGGAGCATTCACGTTGACAGTCGTCAGTCCACTCTCCATTCTAACAAAATCAAGCTCAAAAAACACCTGTGTCATAAATTTTAATGCATCTAATGGCCAGCCCGTATGCTTCGCTAATTCAGGCAAATGCATATTTAGTGGAAAAGCAGGGCGATTCTTCAAAAACTTATAATACCAAGAGAATTGCTCGCGTGTAGGCAATCCATTGAAATACTGAGAATCTGGCATGTAAAAGTGTGCATAAATACGGGAAGGCGCCGCTTTTCGTAAGACATCTTCTAACATTTGAACATTTTGTGGCAAATCCAGTAGGACAATATAATTGCTTTGTTCTACATTTGAAAGTGTAGCATCCACTGCCAAAATCGGTACACCAATTAGGGATTGGTAATAAGTCACCGTCTCTGGACGGAAGGCGATGAATGTTGCCTCCTCTTTCGGGACCGTATTTAACCAGCGTGATGTTTGACGTATACCACGAATGTCAAATAACTGCCATTCAGTCGTTTGGACATCCTCTATCATAAATTGTGCTTTTTTACGTCCTTGCCATTCGTTAATTTGTAAATCTCCAGTAAATGATACTTTGATTCCATATGTTAACTCGTCGTGTAAATGTCCTTTATTGAATCCGACACTATCTAATTTTTCATAGCCATCCGTCAATTCCATTTTTATATGATTTTCTGCTGCTCCAATTTTCCGCATGGAGGAGATCTCCACATCTTCGAGCACATAAACAGGCTTCGGAAAATCCGTACCATATGGCCCAAGCGTAGAAATCTCTTCAATAGCATCTGCTGAAATCTCATCCATTTTTAGTGGTATATCTATATTGAGTACAGGTGTCAATTGCTCTTCCGATAAACATGCTCTAGCTTGCGTATCTAAGCGTGCTCTTAATTCATCCACATGCTCAATGGATAATGTCATCCCTGCTGCCATAGGATGCCCACCAAAATGAGGTAATATATCTCGATTTTTCGCTAATTCATTATATAAATGGAAGCCTTCGATACTACGAGCTGAGCCTTTAGCTGTTCCTTTTTCATAGTCTAATGACAGGACAATTGTTGGGCGATAATAGAGCTCTACAAGGCGAGAAGCGACAATTCCTACTACTCCAGCATTCCAGCCTTCTCCCGCAATCACTAAAACAAGTGAATCCCCGATTTTTTTATCGGATTCAATGAGAGCAATGGCCTCATCTGTAATACGCTTAACAATATCTTTGCGCTCACTATTACACGTATTAAGCTGTTTTGCCAATGCTGTCGCCTTCGTATTATCCTCAGCCATTAATAGTTCGACACCCGGTGCCGCTTCTCCAAGCCGTCCGACTGCATTTAAGCGCGGTCCAAAGTAAAAACCGATTGTTTCTTCACTGATTTTGGCTTGCTCTGCACTTGCTACTTCACACATTGCCTGCACCCAAGGACTGAGTGACCGGCGCATTTCTTCTATTCCTCGTTTTACTAGGTAACGGTTTTCATCAACTAATGGTACTAAATCCGCTACTGTTCCAACAGCAACATATTCAATTAAATGCGTTGGTAGTTCTCCATATAGAGCATGTGCTAACTTAAATGCTACCCCTACACCGGCAAGCTCACCAAATGGATAATGTCCCTCTGGAATGCGAGGGTGTAATATTATATCTGCAGGTGGTAATTCATCGCCCGGCTCATGATGGTCTGTCACGATAACATCCATACCTAGTTCTTTCGCAACACGAATCGGTTCAATACCTGAAATACCATTATCAACTGTAATTATAAGCTGCACACCCTCGTCATGTGCTTCACGAAATAGTGCTTCATGCGGTCCATAGCCGTGAATAAAGCGATTCGGTATTTTAAACGATACATCGGCACCGAGGTCAAGTAGCACATTGAGCATTACTGTCGTACTTGTGACACCATCGCAATCGTAGTCACCATATACTAGGATTTTCTCTCCATTATCAAGCGCTTGCTCTATACGTGCCACAGCTTCTGTCATACCATGCATTAAAAACGGGTCATGGATACTTGCTTCTGTCATATTTAATAAGCTCTCTGCGTCAGCAGTAGTTTCACAGCCTCGTGCAGCTAAAATTTTAGCCGCAATCGCAGAAAGTTGTAGGTCATTTTGTAATGTTTGGACAAGCTTAGCGTCTGGGCGCTCTACCTGCCATCTCTTTTTTGATAGAATCATCTTCTCACTTCCTCACGAAAGCTATTATACCGAAAATCGAGCCTATCCGCACTATCTGTCAGAATGATAGTTTTATCCATCAGATCATACTAAACTACTCGAAGAATAGAATTCAGAGTGATGGATAGAACCGGCGATGTCGTGGATAGAACCAGCTATATCGTGGTTAGAAATGCCGAAACCGCGGATAGAATCGGCTATTTCGTGGTTACAGACGATGCCGTGGGTAGAACCGGCTATGTCATGGATAAACCGCCGAAACCGTGGTTAGAACCAGCTATATCGTGGTTACAGACGATGCCGGGGTTAGAAATGCCGAAGTCATGGATAGAATCGGCAATGTCGTGGTTAGAACCGCCGAAACCGCGGATAGAACCGGCTATATCGTGGATACAGACGATGCCGTGGTTAGAACTGCCGAAGCCATGGATAGAACCAGCAATGTCGTGGTTAGAACTGCCGAAGTCATGGATAGAACTGGCTATATCGTGGTTAGAACCGCCGAAACCGTGGATAGAACCGGCTATGTCGTGGATACAGACGATGCCGTGGGTAGAACCGGCTATGTCATGGATAAACCGCCGAAACCGTGGTTAGAACCAGCTATATCGTGGTTACAGACGATGCCGGGGTTAGAAATGCCGAAGTCATGGATAGAATCGGCAATGTCGTGTTAGAACCGCCGAAACCGCGGATAGAACCGGCTATATCGTGGATACAGACGATGCCGGGGTTAGAACTGCCGAAGCCATGGATAGAACCAGCAATGTCGTGGTTAGAACCGCCGAAACCGCGGATAGAACCGGCTATATCGTGGATACAGACGATGCCGTGGATAGAATGGATAGAACTGGCTATATCGTGGTTAGAACCGCCGAAACCGTGGATAGAACCGGCTATGTCGTGGATACAGACGATGCCGTGGGTAGAACCGGCTATGTCATGGATAAACCGCCGAAACCGTGGTTAGAACCAGCTATATCGTGGTTACAGACGATGCCGGGGTTAGAAATGCCAAAGTCGTGGTTACAGACGATGCCGTGGTTAGAACCACCAAAATCATGGATAGAAATGCCGAAACCGCGGTTAGAACCGGCTATATCGTGGATACAGACGATACCGTGGATAGAATCGGCTATATCGTGGTTAGAACTGCCGAAGTCATGGATAGAACCGGCTATATCGTGGATACAGACGATGCTTGGATAGAACCAACAATTCCTTGCATATCAGTCCCAATAGAAAAAAGCCTACTCCATTAAAGAGTAGACTTCTGAAACACACCTTTTGAAGCAGACACTAATGCCTCAATCTTCTCCAATTTACCGTCATGCAATGCTGTCACGATCGCACTACCCACGATGACGCCATCACTAAGTGCCCCCATACTTACCACTTGCTCAGGCGTTGAAATTCCAAAGCCGGCTAGCACTGGTATTTGGCTCGCCTCGCGTAAACGAGCAAAATGATCCTGTAAATCATTAGCAAAGCTTGTGCGAGCTCCTGTGATTCCATTGACTGTTATTGCATAAACAAAGCCCTGACTAGCAGCCGCGATTCGTGCAATTCGCTCTGGTGGACTTGTTAACGATACAAGCTGAACGATATCGATACCATAAGGATTTAATGTGGTACGTAAGACTGCGCTTTCCTCAAGTGGTACATCAGGAACGATTAACCCTTTAACGCCCCCCGCCACACAAGCCTTCGCAAAAGCCTCTAACCCAAAAGTTAACACAGGATTAAAATAAGTCATGACAACTAATGGAACATGAATTTCTTCTTTAAATGAAGCTAAGTTTTCTAGCACTTTACGTAATGTCACACCTTCTGCTAAAGCCCGTTCGCCTGCTTGCTCGATGGTCGGTCCATCCGCGACAGGATCCGTAAATGGTATGCCAACTTCAATTGCCGTTACACCCATTTGTTGGAGCTTCAAAATCGTTGGCTTCAACGTTTTCAGACCCCCATCACCCGCCATAATATAAGGTACAAATGCTTTATTCCCAGCGATTTTCGTTTGTTCAATTGCCTGCTGTAATGTTGTCATTATATCTCTCCTCCTAATGCTTTACGGACAGTATGAACATCCTTATCTCCTCGGCCAGATAAGCACACAACGATGATGTCATCTGTAGACATTGTCTTCGCGAGTTTTGCTGTATAGGCAATAGCATGAGCGCTTTCTAATGCGGGTAGTATACCTTCTGTTCTACACAGTAACTGCAAGCCCTCAAGTGCTTCACTATCTGTAATCGAATCAAATGTAACACGCCCAATATCATGTAAATAACAATGCTCTGGACCCTTCCCAGGATAATCTAGACCAGCAGAAATAGAATGTGCTTCTTGTACAAAGCCATTTTCATCTTGTAATAAATACATGTATGCACCATGTAAAACGCCCAGCTGACCACCGGCAATCGCTGCCGCATGCTTAGCAGTTCCAATGCCACTGCCAGCAGCCTCTACTCCGTATAGCGCTACAGTTTCATCATCGACAAAAGGATGGAACATACCGATTGCATTACTACCTCCACCTATACAAGCAACGACTGCATCTGGTAAACATCCTTCTTTAGCTAAAATCTGCTCTCTAGTTTCAACACCAATTACACGTTGGAAATCCCTTACGATTTTCGGGAATGGATGTGGTCCTAAAGCTGAGCCTAAAATATAATGAGTATCCTCAACATTCGTCACCCAGTATCGCAGTGCTGCATTGACGGCATCCTTCAATGTTTTTGAGCCTGTTTCTACAGACTCCACTTTTGTACCGAGTAATTCCATGCGAAAGACATTCAACTGTTGGCGTTTAATATCCTCTGCTCCCATAAATACAACACATTCAAGATTTAATAATGCACATGCAGTTGCCGTGGCCACTCCATGCTGCCCTGCACCCGTTTCTGCCACTATTTTGTTTTTACCCATACGTTTTGCAAGAAGCGCTTGACCAATCGCATTATTAATTTTATGGGCTCCAGTATGATTTAAATCTTCACGCTTTAAATAAACCTTCGCGCCACCTAGCTCTTTTGTTAAATTTTCTGCGTAATACAATGGCGTTTCACGACCAACGTATTGTTGTAAATAATAGGCCAATTCCTCCGTAAAAGATTGATCATCCATTGCCTCATCATAGGCCGTCTCTAATTCCATCAAAGCGGTCATTAATGTTTCCGGAACAAATTGTCCACCAAATTTTCCGTAACGCCCTTCCTTTGTCGGTACACTATTTGCAATTGAAATCGCCATCATGCTCTCCCCTTCTTCACTGCCTGAATAAATGCGGTTATTTTTGTTATATCTTTTACACCATCTGTCTCCACACCACTCGATACATCTACCATAAATGGCGATACAAGTGACACTGCTTCTTCGATATTTGCAGCTTGCAAGCCACCTGCTAAGATTAACTGTTCCCTTGAGATTCCTACCATTTCTAGTAGAGTCCAATCAAACGTGTGGCCACTCCCCCCTTTAAAATCTGTTCCTGGTGCATCAAATAAGTAATAGTCTACGTCATAGTTAGCAGCCGCCTGAACATCTTCAACACCTCTTACTGACAGAGCTTTAATGGCCGGGTAACCTTGCTGACGAATAAACTCCGGAGATTCTTCCCCGTGATACTGCACAAAATCTAATGGCACGCTTTCTACCGCTGTGCGTAATTCCTCTGCGCTTGGATTGACAAAAACACCGATTTTTAAAACGCCATCTGGCACATGTTTAGCTAGCTGCTGTGCCTGTTGAATCGACACTTGTCGTTTACTTGGTGCAAAGACAAAACCAATTGCATCCGTTCCTGCTTCTATTGCTGCCTGCACATGCTGTTGTTCCTTCAGTCCACAAATTTTCACCTTCGTCATACAGGGGCACCTGCCTTGTTGACCTGTAAACTTTTTAGCGCAGTACCTACATCACCACTGCGCATTAATGACTCCCCTACAAGAACGCCACTTGCTCCCATGGCCGCCACCGCTTTAGCATCGTCTTGCGTCCAAATACCACTTTCACTAATCAATACTTTCTCTTCTTCGAACGGAAAAGCTTCAGCAATTTCACGTGTACGTTCTAAGCTCACTTCAAAGGTACGTAAATCACGGTTATTGACACCTATCAGCTTGGCACCAACTGCAATAGCACGTTCAAGCTCCTCTAAATCATGCACCTCCACTAAGACCTCTAGATTTAAGCCTGTTGCATAGCTATATAGATCACGTAATGCCTCATCTGTTAACGCGGCTACAATTAGCAAAATAATAGATGCACCTGATGCCTTTGCAAATCGTATTTGCACACGATCGATCATAAAGTCCTTACAAAGAAGTGGCGTTTGAACAGCATTTGCAACTGCGGCTAAATCATCAAAGGAACCCTTAAAAAACATTTTATCTGTTAAAACAGAAATGGCCGCTGCTCCAGCCTCCACATAAGTTTTTGCCTGCGCCACTGGATCTGCTCCTTCTGCGATTAATCCTTTCGAGGGGGAAGCACGCTTCATTTCAGAAATAACCTCTAATGTGTCAGCCTTTCTCAATCGTTCAAATAATGACGATCGCAGCTTTTCTGTAAAATCAGCTAACGGGTCAGGCTGTTCAAGTAAAGCACCAATTTCAATCTTTTTTTGTTCGAGAATTTTATTTAAGATATTCATTGTCGAACCTCCTCTTCTTTCATATCCTCACTATAAGCAACGACTGCCTCTAATTTTTGTCGTGCACGCCCGCTAAAAATACTATCCTTTGCTATTTCTACGCCTTCTTTAACGGTGTCAGCCATTCCATAGCTAAACAAACCAATACCAGCATTCAATAAAACGGTGTCAAAGTAAGCACTTTGCTCTCCAGCTAATAATGTACGCATAATTGCGGCATTTTCATCTGCATTTCTTCCACGAATAGCTTCGATTGGGGCATAGCTAAGACCCGCTTCCTCTGCAGTTAATGAAAATGGAATTAAGTCGCCTTTATCAACCAAAACAAAAGTATTTTGACCAGCTAATGATGCCTCATCTAAACCTAGTGGCCCCGAAACGACCATTGCACGTTCCCGCCCGAGCATTTGTAATACGGATGCATACTCCATGACAAAATTAGGGCGGTTAATGCCGGTAAATTGCGTGAATAAAGGCACTGGATTCGTAAGTGGACCGACAAGATTAAATATAGTTGGCTTCCCTAGTGCCCGACGTACCTCGCCAATGCGCTTTAATTTTGGATGAACATTTGGAGCATATAAAAAGGCTATTCCTTCTTTCTCTAACAGCTCAACAGTTTGCTCAATGGAAATATTCGCATGAATACCGAGTGCTTCCAAAACATCAGCGCTTCCTGATGCCGAAGAAATTTTACGATTGCCGTGCTTCGCCATTTTGACACCTGCCCCCGCTAAAACAAAGGCGCAAGCCGTACTGATATTAAATGTATTAAGACCATCACCACCAGTGCCGCAATTATCCATATAGACACCTTCTTTTGCTGGTACGTCTAGAGCAAACGAACGCATAACTGTGGCTAATGCAGCTACTTCATGGGCTGTTTCACCTTTGACAGCTAATGCCGTTAAAAAGCTTGCAATTTGTTCCTTTGGCGTGTCATCTAGAAACATCCATTCTGCAGCCTGTTGCATTTCTTCATACATTAGATGCTCTCGCTGTTGTACTTTTTGAAGAATACTTTCCATCAATGTCGACCTCCTTCTTTTTCAAGTAGCTGTAAAAATTCCTGTTCGTCCTGTTCTACTTGTGTTAAAGCTTCCATAACATTTGTGTATTTGGTTACCGTAACAGTAGATTGCATATACATCGTTTCATTTTCGATGACAATAGATTTTCCTGTTAAAGCAAAATCAAGATGACCGTTAAAACCAATAAATCCTAGAGCTCCTCCAACTATCCCAGTCGCTTGATTAGATTTTTTCAAATAATCCTGTGGAATACCTGTCGATGCAAAGGGTGGTAATGTTGCAGCTAATGCATCGAGTGCATGAAGCATCGGTAATATTTGACCCTCTACCCTCGATTTCATGTGTAATGCATGCTTTGAACGCTCAATTCTCATCGCCTCAATGACTTGTATGGTGTCTTGTAAGCATACAGATCGTAGTTCTTGCTGAACGGTAGAAACCAGTTCAGCATGTGCCTGCCTAATATTTATGTTTTCATAGAGCTTTCGTTCATGTGCTAAGTCCTCACTTTTTGTGGAACCTCTAGGAAATGTCCCCTCCGTTGGCGTTGCAATCACCCGCTCATCTTTTACTCGAATGAAACTCTCCGGTGACGTTCCTAAGACTACATGATCCTCAAATTCTACATAATACATATAAGGAGCAGGATGTTTTTTACGCAATTGACGATATAAAGCGAAAGCATCTCCTTGTAAATTTGCTAAAGAACATTTGGATAGGACGACTCTAGTAATATTTTCATCTAAATGATCTTTGATAGAGGTAAGGGAAGCTGAAAATAATTCATTCATAGATGCTTCATAAGGTTCATAACGATAAGTTGTATCTTCATCCTCTCTCCCTTGAAGAAGCTGCTCAGCCAACTCTTCTAAATTGGGTTCTTTTTTTTCTGCATCTATATTCGTATGAATCAACGTGACCTCATCTGTTACATGATCAAAGACAATCACTGTCTCATATATATGGAAATGCACATTTGGTAGCTGTCCATTATCCAAAGCAGTCGAATCGATCTTTGTTGCACCATGACCAACATAGCCAATAGCTCCACCTGAAAATGGGAATTGTGTTGTATTGGATATACGAGGCATTAATCTTTTCAATAAAACAAAAAGATCGCCCTTATGTGTATAAGTGTTGCCGGTCTTATATGAATATTCCTGAATCTCATCTCCAAAGCCTTTATATGTTTTTCTTGGATTAGCACCGATAAAAGAATAACGTCCTGCTCCCTCATGCTGTGATGAACTCTCAAGTAAAAATTTATAATGACCTTGTAGGCGTCTAAAAATTAAAATCGGCGTTAAAGAATCAGCATTAATGGTTTTCATTTTTGTTCTTGAACTCGTCGATTGCATAATTACCAAGCTCCTTTTCTTAAAAATCCTCTACCCTTGGACTTACAAATGTTTAGCAGCTGTATCGTTTTTTTGTTGAATAAAAAGTATCATCAGCATAGCGTGGTGTTGATTTCCGTTCCGACTGGGCGCTTTGTTGCTGTCGCTTCGCTTTCGCACAGATAAAATATTGCCGCTGACGCTTCGCTTTCGCGCAGAGCAGAGCTTCCTGGGGGCGTCCGATGAGCCGCTTCACTCGCGTTGCTCGCTCTAGGGTCTCATCTGTGACGCTGATCCTCAAGGAGTCGCTCAGTCTTCACTCCAATCAACTTATTTACATTGCGTCTGTATTCTAATATGTCGCTTCAATTTATAGTTATAAAACAAACTTCAGCAAGATGTTTTTTTGTGAGAAAGTGAAGCGGCAGTGACAATTGTTTTCTGTGTGAAAGCGAAGCATTCATCCTCTTGCAAATAAAAACAATAAAAAAAGCCCTCTGCAAAAAGGATTTTTCCTAATTGCAGAGGACGATTCAAGACCGCGTTGCCACCTCATATTAGAGCATATTTGCTCTCCCTTATGTGCTCAGCCTTAGTTCGCCATTTTAACTGATACCTTTTAGGTGGATGACGAAAAGATTTGTCTAAGTCGAAGCACCCCCTATAACGTGGGGAATCCGTTCGCTATTATCTGCCTTGGCATCATTACAGCCAGAGGCATTAATTTCGTTCAATAGGTGTTTGTAAACCTACTGGATGAAGATCATTAGCGACTCTCATAAGTCCATTCACATAAGCTACAAATCAGTTTGCACCATCCACTGACTCTCTAAATTGCACACTTATGCTACTACTCTTATTCAACAATTTCTCAGCTATTCTCAACTAAACTCAGCTCATCTGTTCTAAGGCTGACCTCGCTCCCGAGACCAACTACCTTGGATCGAACAAAAAAGTTAGCCTTATTTTATGCCAATCTACGAAAATTGTCAATCAATTCAGAGAAAAAGAAAAAATGTTGAAAGGACTTTTGAATTTACATAATAGGGAAAATCATCTTCTATCTGCGCCAATAAAAGGGAATTAAACTACATACTTTCGTCTCGATATCATTTTCAAGTTCAATAATTCATCTCTCATGATCTGCGATAGATACTGCTTGTTGAAATTTTCTTTTTTTTTATATGAATGCTTCGAATGAACTATGAGCTTGCTATGTAGCCAGATTACATCATTATCAATCTATATTGCTTTTGCCTTGCAATGCCTATTATTTAGAATTCTCATAATCCTTCTTTATCAACGGCTTTCCGTCCTTGTCTACTAATAGTGTTAATCCCGCTGCATTACCACTGTAAGCAAATAAGTATTGCACTCCTGTTTCAGCATCTGTTATAATCTTTCTGTCGAAAACGCCTTCTTTATCTTGTTTCGACTCTTTTTGTTTAGACTCTTTAATGTTTAGATTCTTTATGTTTAGATTCTTTATGTTTAGATTCTTTATGCTTAGATTCTTTATGCTTAGACTCTTTATATGTTTAGACTCTTTACGTTTAGACTTATGTTTAGACTTATGTTTAGACTCTTTATGTTTCGACTTATGTTTAGACTCTTTATGTTTCGACTTATGTTTCGACTCTTTATGTTTCGACTTATGTTTAGACATTTTATCATCCTTTCATTAATATCTGCATTTTAGCTTTAATATATTACTCCAAAATATCCAAAACCAGCCTTTGTTGAATTTTTAACATATGTTGAAATTCTAGAATTAGTGCTAAAGGTACTCGAAAGTTCTTTATTTTCAAAAATAAGATGTCAACTAACTAAATGTAGCTTACAAAATCCAATTGCGAATATAGAATGGGCTGCATAATATTTGGCACAGTGCGTTTCTAGGTACAGTAGATAACCCTTCACAAGATGAACCGCACCTCAATTGCTAGACGCTAATTGAAGTGCAGTACTGCTAAAAAACACAAATGACCACAATCATCTAATCGCCTGATACGGAGATTTCAAAATAGCTGGATACATGTTCATCTTCATCTTCTACCGTTACATAATCCTCATTTATATCAAATCTTCGGCGGCCGAAAGGTGAGTCCTCAAATCTTTTTATAGTCTTATTATCGTTTGGTGAATCTTCGCTTGATTCATCACCAGTTGGATTTTCGTTTGTTGGATCTTCGTTTGTTTCGTCACCAGCTGGATTTTCATTTGTTGGATCTTCACCTGTTTCGTCACCGGCTGGATTTTCGTTTGTTGGCTCTTCGCCTATTTCGTCACCGGCTGGATTTTCGTTTGCTGGCTCTTCGCCTGTTTCGTCACCGACTGGATTTTCGTTTGCTGGCTCTTCGCCTGTTTCGTCACCGACTGGATTTTCGTTTGTTGGCTCTTCGCCTGTTTCGTCACCGGCCGGATTTTCGGTTGCTGGCTCTTCGCCTATTTCGTCACCGGCTGGATTTTCGTTTGTTGCCTCTTCACCTATTTCGTCACCAGTTGGATTTTCGTTTGTTGGCTCTTCGCCTATTTCGTCACCGGCTGGATTTTCGGTTGCTGGCTCTTCGCCTATTTCGTCACCGGCTGGATTTTCATTGGATGACCCTTCGCCCGTTTCACCTCCGGGTGGTACTTCGTTGGATGACCCTTCGCCTGTTTCACCTCCAGGTTGTACTTCGTTGGATGACCCTTCGCCTGTTTCACCTCCAGGTGGTACTTCGTTGGATGACCCTTCGCCTGTTTCACCTCCGGGCTGTACTTCGTTGGATGACCCTTCGCCCGTTTCACCTCCGGGCTGTACTTCGTTGGATGACCCTTCGCCTGTTTCACCTCCGGGCGGTACTTCGTTGGATGACCCTTCTTCCCCACCTTTATCAATCATGTTGTACTCTGTATATAAATGAAAACCAACTGGGGTGTTATATTGAAGAGTAGAACGGTATACCTTACCATCGCTTGTTGTAATAAACACTCCCCAAAATGGAGAGCTCCAAAGTGGACCCGACCAACCCACTTGAGTTAACATATCTGTATCAGAAAAATAAATATCAACAGGGTGAATGTTAGTTCCAGAATACAACGCCTTTAAATCAGATATACTGTCATATATCATAGAATTAAATGCATCATAATCTTCATTGAGATACCAACCATGAAAACTTTCATTAATATACGGGCCATTAGAAAAATATCTAAAATTCGATAATGTTGATTCTAATGGTGCCATTCTTCCTTTTGCAAATGCACTAGCAATCTCTTCCCACGATTTTTCAACTGTATCAACCGTCCAATAATCTTCCGGGTATACAATCGATTCCCATTCCATCCTACTATCAAATTCTTCCTGCCCTTTACCACCCTTAAAGTGTAAAGCGTACACCCCATCATCATCGAAATTCAAAAATTTGTATATAACTGTCAAATAGTCCCCTTCGTGAGAGGCATAGAATATAGACTTAAATCTTTGGTCATCTAAGTCTACTTTTTTGTTTTTGTTGATTAACTCAATGAATCCAAAGTCTTTCTCCTTTATATATTCGATCTTTTCGTCCAAAGTTTTGTTTTGAAGAACTTTTTTTAAAAATTGGGTTAAGTCGAAGTTGTCTTGGAGAGCAGCCAGGTATATGTTGTCTTCTGCTGACACTCTCTCTGCTGACACTCTCATATCTAGATTGTTATAAAAAAAGGTTAAATCATGCCAGAAGTAGGAACCGCTATATCCATCATACGTATAAGATTGAGCCATATAGTTTACTATGGACTGGTCTATAGCCTTAAAATATTTGATTTGTTCGTCCAAAGTTTTGTTTTGAAGAACTTTGTCTAAAAATTGGGTTATGTCGAAGTTGTCTTGGTAAATATCTTTGAGAACAGCTCTGTATATGCTGTCTTCTGCTGTATTTTCGTATACACCTTCGAGAAATAGTATCTTAAAAATTTTAGAGTAAACTTCACCTTCGGCTAGGCCCATGTTATAAAAATTATTAATAGAAGCAGTCGTCGCGTTGTATTCAGAAAGGGGGTTAACGGTAATAGGCTTAAGATATTTGATTTGTTCGTCCAAAGTTTTGTTTTGAAGAGCTTTGTATAAAGTGTCATAAAGATAGGCTTTGTATATGTCGTCTCCACTTTTTCCTCTCTCTACGCGTAGATTGTTTCTCTCTACGTCTAGATTGTTTCTTAGACGCCAGTAACCGATACCGTCAAATAATTGATAACTTTCTGCTGCCCTAAGAAACTCATCTATTTTGTCGAAGTCGACGGCTAAGTCAACGTCTAGAGCATTAAAATAATCTTTTTGTTCTTCAAAAGTTTTGTTTTGGAAAACTTTTTCTAAAAAGTTTGGTAAGTAGAAGTCGCGTCCGCCTTGGAGCATAGCTCTGAATAGGTCGTTGTATGCTTTGTCTTCTGCTATTTCTCCGAGATATTGTTCGTATAGTTCGTAAGATAGATCGTTTCTAATATTATTGTAAGCTTCTAAGAATTGTTGTTGTTTTTCATTATCCCCTCCGAGATACCCTTTTATTATGTTAGCGTCTATAGCATTAAAATAATCTATTTGTTCGTCCAAAGTTTTGTTTTGAAAACCTTTGTCTAAAAATTGGTTGAAGTCGAAATCATCTTGGAGAACAGCTTGGTAGATGTCGTCTTCATTTTCGTACATGATCTGATCTCTCTGGGTAATTAGATCGTTTCTAAGTTCACCGTAAGCTTCTATGAATGGTAAAATAGATTCCCCTTTTCTATTTTTGATAAGGCTATCGATTACTTTGTCTATGTTTATACCCTGAAGGGATATGATTTTTTCGTCCAACGTTTTGTCTTGAAGAAGTTTGTCTAAAAAGTTGTTTAAGTCGAAATCGTCTTGGAGAACAGCTTGGTATATGTCCAAGTCGTCTTCTGCAGTATTTTCGTTTGTTGAATCGTCGCTTGCTTCAATTTCAGCTGTATTTTCGTTTGTTGAATCGTCACTTGCTTCAATTTCGGCTGTATTTTCGTTTGTTGAATCGTCGCTTGCTTCAATTTCAGCTGTATTTTCGTTTGTTGAATCTTCGCTTGCTTCAATTCCAGCAGTATTTTCGTTTGTTGAATCGTCGCTTGCTTCAATTCCGGCAGTATTTTCGTTTGTTGAATCGTCGCTTGCTTCAATTTCGGCTGTATTTTCGTTTGTTGATTCGTCGCTTGCTTCAATTTCGGCTGTATTTTCGTTTGTTGAATCGTCGCTTGCTTCAATCCCGGCTGTATTTTCGTTTGTTGAATCCACTAAAGCTTGAGCAGATCGATAACTCACAAAAGGTGAAGTACAAGCTACAAAAGCAATCGTTGCACCATACATATATAATTTTTTAATTTTTCTCTTTACTTTTTGATATTCATACATAAAGAAAGACTCCTTTCACTAAAATTTTTTATACCGCAATTTTGTTTTTAATTTAAAATTTCGTTGCCAAAACCTTATAAAAATCTATAAAGTTTATTTATTTCCCTGTTCTACGTGACCGGTTTTGCCGAAGCTACTCTCGTTTGGTATCACACTCCGAGGGCGTAAATTCCGATACAACGAATCGTACATATTAACAGTGTTTTGAAAATCGCTAAGCCGCCACTTTTCCATATGTTGCTAAATTTAATGATGCATTTAAATCCCTATCCATCACATGACCCCCTTCTTTTTGTATAATATAAATAAACCATACTACATTACGCCAAAATACCTAAGTCCATTTTTCGTTACTTCTTCTACATATATTGAAATCCAAATTTGATGCTATATGTACGGGAAAAACTCATATTTTAAACATACGATTTTCAATAAAAGTACTTATCCAATGTATTTAATTCTTATTCTGTTGATGGAGAGTTTCTTTTGGTTTATGAATTCAGACTGCCTTTACCTAAAGGAAATTGAACAAAAGCGAATCCACTGGATTTAATCAGTTCCTTTTACAACAAAATTACTTGCATTCAAAAATGCCGAAGCGTTGTTAAATCAACGCTTCGGCATTTTATGTTCAGGAGGAAATTCCTCTTTTGGGACATGAAAAAACAGGGAAAGAAATGTTTCTTTTCCCTGTTTTAAAGACTTATGTTAAACAGTAGGCTCGTCAGTACCCCATTGTTTTTTCTCTTTTTTGTGTATTTGACCATCTGATTTTTTCATTTCACGAACTTTAAGTGAATACCAGATTTGTGCGGCAATACAAATGGAAGAATACATACCTGTGATTAAACCAACTAATAACGCGATTGAGAAGTTTTCAATCGACGGTGCTCCTAAAATAAGAAGTGACACTGTCACGATAATAACCGTTAACACTGTGTTAACAGATCGACCCATCGTTTGACGTAATGATTTGTTTACAATATCCGCTAACACTTCACGGTCTTTAATCGTATCATATCGATTTAAGTTTTCTCGCATTCGGTCAAACGTAACGATTGTATCGTTAATCGAATAACCGACAATTGTCAGCACAGCTGCTATAAATGTAATATCCACTTCTAAGCGCATAAAGCTAAATACAGCAACAATTAAGAATACGTCATGTAGTAATGAGACAATTGCCCCAATACCCATGCGCCACTCGAAACGAACCGCTACATAGATAATGATACCGATAGCTGCAAGGGTTAATGCTTTAATAGCATTTTTCACAAGCTCTTTACCGACAGTTGGTGACACTGTACTTACTCCAGGTTCATGACCATATTTTTCGCCTGCTTCTTTTTTGAATTTTAAAATTTCTGCTTGCGATAGGTCATCTTTATAACGGATAACCGCAGAGTTGTTCTTTTCACCTGCTAAAACGATATCTTCAGATGAGAAACCGATACTATCTAAGTATTTAGATACTTCTTCTTTAGTTAAAGTTTGATCCGATTCAACTTGAACACGAGTACCACTTTGGAAATCAATACCTAGGTTTAAGCGGAAAATTCCAAGAACCACTAAACCAGCCACTAATATTGCTAATGAGAATGTATAGAATTTCTTACGGTTATGGACAAAGTCAAAACGATCGAATTTCGTTGATAAATCTAATGTTTCTACTTTTTCATCTAAGCTATGCTGTTTCGATTTTGCAATACCAAACCAGGCTGGATTGTTGAAATAGCCACTGTTAACAAGTAAACCTAATAGTACACGAGAACCCCAAACAGCAGTTAAGAAGCTTAGTAAAATACTAATAATTAAAGTTGTCGCAAATCCTTTAACAGAGCTTGTCCCCCATTGGAATAATACAGCTGCCGCTAATAATGTAGTTAGCTGTGCATCGACAATTGCTGATAAAGACTGCTTCGAGCCAATCTGGAATGCTTGTTTAACCGAATAACCGACACGTAATTCTTCACGAATACGTTCTGCAGCAAGAATATTCGCATCTACCGCCATCCCTATACCGAGAACGATAGCTGCGATACCTGGAAGTGTTAACACCGCATTAATCCAGTCGAATACAACTAGTACTAGGAAAGTGAAAATAGCAAGCGTAATGATGGAAATAAAGCCAGGTAAACGATAGTAGAATAGCATAAATAAGAAAATTATTACTACACCCACAACACCTGCAAAAATTGTACTTTTAAGTGCTTGGTCACCGAATTGTGCACCAACTGAAGTAGAATAAATTTCATTTAGTTTAACAGGAAGTGCCCCAGCATCTAAAATACCCGCTAGATTTTTTGTTTCTTCAACTGTGAAGTTCCCGCTAATCATTACATCTGTTGTATCTAATCGTTGGTTAACTGTTGCTGCAGATGCATAGCGAGGCTTCGCTTTTTGTGATTCAGCTTTATATGAATCAACACCTTCTTCAAAGTCTAACCAAACAACGAGTAAATTTTGACCTGCTGGTTTAGCGGCAATTTTACTTGTGATATCAGCAAACTTTTTCGCATCCTTTAACTTTAACGAAACAATCGGACGATTTTGCTGATCAAAGGAATCCTTTGCGCCACCTGGCTTTAAGTCCTTACCATCCAGCAAAATATTGTCATCGACATCACGGAATGTTAAATTCGCAGACGTAGACAATAATTTACGTGCAGATTCTTGGTCTTCAACACCCGCTAATTGCACACGAATGCGGTTTTTGTCTTCAACCTGAATGCTCGGTTCACTTACCCCGATAGCATTTACACGTTCACCAAGAGCTGTTGCAGTTGCAGACAAAACACCTGGTGTAACTTTTTCGCCCTTGTGTAATTCTTTCACCTCATAAAGAACCTCAAACCCGCCCTGTAAGTCAAGGCCTAGCTTAATGTCCTTTAAGACGCCGCTTACAGTCGTACCGATGGTTGCAGCAAAAATAACCATTATTAGTACGAATGCAACTATACGACTTTTTAGTTTCATTTATAAATCCTCCTCGAATTGGTGTAAGGAAACCCCTTACACTACAAACAAGTATTACTAGCAAGTCCTTTTGAAACGTTTATTCCTCCTTTTCCTTTAGAATAATGTTGCCTGTGCTTCAAAAAGGTTGCTCTACTTATTTCAATCGTTCATAACGCGCAAATTGATGAATAGGTATAGTCCTCCAAATTCAGAAAAGAATTTTAAGGAGGTTTTTGAATAAATATACTTATACAAATAAAAAAAGCGCAACACACTCATTATGAAACACGTTGCGCTTGGTGTCAATTCAACACTTTTAGTATTCTTTTATTATTTGACAAATTTCACATATTCTTCTTAAGTTTTAACCGGACCAAGTAGCATTTTTAACTCTTCCGTATTTAATTCTGTAAACCAATCATTACTTTGTAAAAATTCTACTTGATTAAATGATACGATATCGGATGGCGATACGGCAAAAATAGTTGCGATAATTTCATGTAAATGTAATTGCTCAATATTTTTTTTACGCCATTTCTTCTCTACACAATAGCGCCATAGTTCTTCGGCTGTAATCGCATCGTATTGATAATGTTTAAACTCTTCCATCTTACTATCAATTGCAGGACGAATTTTTTCAAATAGTTGCTCATGCTGCATACTCATTTTGAATCATCTCCAATCAAAGTTGTATCGTAAGACATGTTTGCATACAAATAGTGTAAATGAATTTTTGTGGCTTGAGAAGGGACGGATGGCATGAGTTCTTTTGTACGGGGTACACTATTTTTAATGTTTGTGATTTTTTTATCTAAACTTTTTGGCTTCTTTTATAGAATGCAATTTATGCGTATCGCTGGTGAAGAGGCAGTCGGCATTTATATGACCGTCTATCCGGCGTTCATTTTCTTCATCTCACTCATTCAACTTGGACTACCTATTGCTGTGGCAAAAATTGTAGCAGAGTTACTAGCAAAAAACAAACGCGAAGACATCTATGGTGTTATGCGTACGGCTATTCTTTGGTCATTTATTGGAATGATCATCTTTATGCCGATTGTTGCACTTACTATACCATATATCTCGACTACGCTTTTACATAATGAACAAACAACAATTACGCTCTGGATTGCACTCTTTGCTGTACCAGTGTCAGTTGGTTCTGGATTATTGCGCGCTTATTTACAGGGTATTGCGAAAATTACACCGACAGCTTGGGCTCAAATGATTGAACAAATTATCCGCATTAGCTTTATCACATTTACGCTACCCTTTGTAGCTGCCTATGATAACGCTGCCGTAACCGCAGCCTCTGCAATGGGTATTACACTTTTAGCTGAAGTCGTTGCTTTCTTGTATTTGTGGATGCATTATATTGTCTCAAAGAAAAAATTATTGACACGAAAAAGCAAAATCGAGGCATATCCGTCCTCTCCGATGTTACGGATTGCTCTTCCTTCTGCTGGAAGCAAGCTGTTTGGATCTTTTACTTGGTTTTTAGAGCCAATCATTTTTTTAAAGGCTTTAACAATGGCTGGATTAACAGCCTCCGCAGCAACAATTTTATATGGGGTTATTTCGGGTGTACTAGTCCCGCTATTATTATTCCCGGCTTTTGTATCAGCCGCTCTTTCGATCGTTCTTATACCGGCTGTTAGTGACGCCGTTGCACGTCAGCATATACCGCTCTTACAGGAACGTATTTCTGTCTCATTACGGCTATCATCCTTAGTGGGCTGCGTTGCCGCTACTTACTTTTTTGTTCATGGGGACGACTTAGCTATGAAGCTCTTTCACTTACAAGAAAATCGAGGGTATGTGAAAATATTAGCCCCTATTTTTTATTTTTATTATATACAAAGCCCATTGCACTCTATATTACAAGCAATCGGTGAAGCTCGTGCAGCCATGATGAACTCTATCTACGGTGGTCTTGGTAAGCTCTTTGTCATGTTCGTCCTTGCTTCTCAGCCCGGTATACAGGAAAAAGGTGCCGTTGTAGCAATTGGTTTCGGCGTGTTATTAACCTCATTCTTGCATATTGCAACAGTCAGACAGCGTAAAAATTTGCGTGCTGGATTTAGAATGTTTGTCGTTCCTTATGGTTGCTTTATTGCTGTTTGTGTTTCTCAGTATTTCCTGATGCAAGTTATGCCATTGCCCTTTGTTTTAAGTAGCTGTGTAACCTTATTTTTACTCTTTACTTTCTTACTATTTTCCAACCAGTTACGCATCACTGATTTGCGCTACCTTCGTAAGCTTGCTAAGAAAGTTTAAGATTCTTTCAGCTGAATATGAAGCCGATCTTCCTCCCAAACACAAAAAAATACGGTGTTACTATCTGTAATATTATTTTTAGCAAGCTCTGCCATTAACCAATCAGTATCTTTATGCAAGACCTTTAAATGCCTATCTTGAATATCACCATCTATAATCAGTGGGTAAACAAATGCTTTTTCATCTTTTTGGTATACGGACAGATTGCCAGAAGGCTCTAAATAGGCATAAGCAATATCTGTAACGGATGCATTCCCGTTTTCGCGTAATTGTTGACACAAATCATCTAAATTGTAGCGTTGCTTGCGCATTTCATTTTCTAAAATAACACCATCTCTTATAAGTAAGACTGGATCACCATCAACTAGGTCACGAAATTTTTTATTTTTAAGTGAAATATAGGCAGTTATTATTTGTATGAAAAACAAAATGATAATTGGTAAAATCACTTTAAATAAAGGACTTTTGAAATCATCGAGTGCAAATGCTGCAACCTCAGCCATTAAAATGGATACGACTAAATCGATTACAGACAATTCGCCGACCTCTCGTTTACCCATTAAACGAAAAATTATTAGGATAAACACATATAAAAAGATTGTTCTAAAAATAATCGTTAAATATTCTCCCATACAGGCACCCCCATCATATACTAAGGTGACCGTGTAAGTTACTTTTTATACAAAAAAAAGCCTTGTCAAACGGATTATTACATTTTGACAAAGCTATTTATATGAGCAAGGCGTTGTCCATTATAGTTGGACAACGCCTTTGCAGAAAAAATTTAGTCATTAACAATACGTCCGATTGCCTGACGATCAAATTTCACGCGCACATTATCTGCGATTTTTAATGTCACAGCTGTGTCCTCAATTGAGTCAATTTCACCATGTAAGCCACCGATTGTAATAACTTTATCTCCACGTTGCAAATTACCTTGCATATTTTGTGTTTCCTGCTGTCTCTTTTTAGCAGGGCGGATTAAAATAAACCACATTGCAACGAACATTAATAATATTGGTGCGAATCCTAATAGTTGTTCCATCATTCTTGCCCCCTTTCCAATTCTTATTTAGTATAGACTATTCCACCATAAAAAAGCGATGGACAAGCCCAAAATTTTTCTGTATTACTAATATTTTTTCTAAGAATGACAATGTTTTGCTAGAAATATTCTCATTTCACACAAATTTACATGATATTTTTACTAAATATTAGAAGTTCTTTGCATTCGGTCCGTTAAAGCCGTATTTCTCGAAAAATTCTTCTCTGAAATCACCAAGACGGTCCTGGCGAATTGCTTCACGTACTTGTTCCATTAGCTTCAGTAGGAAATGTAAGTTGTGGTAAGTCGTTAAACGGATACCAAACGTTTCTTCCGTACGAATTAGATGGCGAATATAAGCGCGTGAATAATTTTTACATGTATAGCAATCACAGTTCGGATCAATTGGTCCGAAATCACGTGCATATTTTGCATTTTTAACAACTAAGCGGCCTTCAGATGTCATTAATGTGCCATTACGGGCAATACGTGTTGGTAATACACAGTCAAACATATCAATGCCTCGAATAGCACCATCAATTAATGAGTCAGGTGACCCTACACCCATTAAATATCGCGGTTTATTCGCTGGCATTAATGGTGTTGTAAACTCTAATACGCGGTTCATCACGTCTTTAGGTTCACCTACTGATAGTCCGCCAATTGCATAACCTGGGAAGTCTAACTCTACTAACGCTTCTGCAGAACGACGGCGTAAATCCTCGAATTCTCCCCCTTGAATGATACCGAATAGACCTTGATCTTCTGTTCGTTTATGAGCCTCTTTACAACGTTTAGCCCAACGTGTTGTACGGTCTACTGATTGCAGCATATAGTCATATGTCGCAGGATAAGGTGGACATTCATCAAAAGCCATCATAATATCCGAACCTAAATCATTTTGAATTTCCATCGCCTTTTCTGGACTTAAAAACAGTTTGTCCCCATTCAAATGATTACGGAAATGAACGCCTTCTTCTTCAATTTTGCGGAATTGACTAAGTGAGAACACTTGGAAACCACCTGAATCTGTTAAAATCGGGCGATCCCAGTTCATAAATTTATGCAAGCCTCCTGCTTCCTTCACAATATCATTACCTGGTCGAAGCCATAAATGATACGTATTTGACAGAATAATACCTGCATTCATTTCTTTTAATTCCTCAGGTGACATTGTTTTAACAGTTGCTTGTGTACCTACAGGCATAAATGCTGGTGTTTCAAAAGAGCCATGCGGTGTATGCACGATGCCAAGGCGCGCTCCTGTTTGTTTACAAGTATGAAGTAGCTCATAACGAATTGCTGGTTGTGTCATAGTATAAAAAATTCCTCTCTTATCTAAAGTAAAAACAGTACTCCGATTTTTTCTTTATTCTCCTTTTGGACGAATAAACATAGCATCACCAAAGCTAAAGAAACGATATTTTTCTTCTACAGCTTGTTGATATGCACTTAAAATTGTTTCTCTTGTCGCAAGCGTACTTACAAGCATTACAAGGGTTGATTTTGGTAAATGGAAGTTTGTGATTAAACCATCTACAATCGTAAAATCATATCCTGGATAAATGAAAATAGACGTCCAACCTTGTTCCGCTCGCACTTCGCCTCCATATTTTGAGCCGATCGTTTCTAATGTACGCGTAGAGGTTGTACCTACAGCAATCACTTTTCCACCATTACTCTTTACCCGATTTATAATAGATGCGGTTTCTTCCGTTACACTATAAAATTCGGCATGCATTTCGTGATTTTCAATGGAATCTACACTTACAGGACGGAAGGTTCCAAGCCCCACATGTAAAGTGATAAATACAACCTCGACCCCTTTTGCTTTTACTTGCTCTAGTAATTCTTCTGTAAAATGTAAGCCGGCTGTTGGTGCTGCAGCTGAGCCACGCTCTTTTGCATAAACAGTTTGGTAACGATCCTTGTCCGCTAATTTTTCACGAATATACGGAGGTAGTGGCATCTCACCAAGTTGCTCTAAAATTTCATAGAAAATCCCATTATATTTAAACTCAAATGTACGTCCACCATGATCAAGCTCTCCTGTACAAATAGCTGTCAGTAAGCCATCTCCAAATGTTACAACTGTGCCAACTTTTACACGTTTAGCTGGTTTAACAAGCGTTTCCCATTCATCTGTACCTGCCATTTGCTTTAATAGCAGTACTTCTATATGAGCACCAGTTTCCTCTTTAACGCCCATTAAACGCGCTGGTAAGACTCTTGTATCATTTAACACAAGGCAGTCTCCAGCTTTTAGCTCATCTAATATATGAGCAAAATGATGATGCTCTACATTTTTTGAGCCTGGCGTCACTACCATTAAACGACTAGCTGTTCGGTCCACAAGTGGTGTTTGTGCAATAAGCTCTTCTGGCAATTCAAAATCAAAATCTTCTACACGCATGAAAATACTTCCTTCTTCTAGGTTTGTTGGGGATATTCATATCCAAAATGTTCGTAGGCTAAATGTGTTGCCACACGTCCACGTGGCGTCCGCTGGATTAAGCCAATTTGCATTAAATATGGCTCGTACACATCTTCAATCGTAACGCGTTCCTCGCCAATAGAAGCTGCCAGCGTATCTAAGCCTACAGGGCCTCCACGGAAGCGCTCAATCATATTGGTCACAAGTTTATGGTCAATATGGTCAAGCCCTCTAGGATCGACTTGTAATAGCTCAAGCGCTTGCTTAGCAAGTCCCTCCGTTATCATACCATCTCCGAGCACCTGTGCATAATCTCGTACTCGTTTCAGTAGGCGATTCGCAATACGGGGTGTACCACGCGAGCGTGTAGCCATTTCAAGTGCTGCTACTTGTTCGATCTCAACATCAAATAAATGCGCACTTCGTACGACAATTTCTGCCAGCGATGTATTATCATAATACTCCAATCGTAATAATACGCCAAAGCGATCCCTTAAAGGTGCTGATAATGCTCCTGCCCTTGTTGTTGCACCGACAAGTGTAAATGGTGGTAAATCAAGTCGAACAGACCGTGCTTCAGGGCCTTTACCAACGACAATATCTAAACAAAAATCCTCCATGGCAGGATAAAGCACTTCTTCAATTGCACGAGGCAGGCGATGGATTTCATCGATAAATAGTACATCTCCTGGCTCCAGTGAGCTTAAAATAGCTGCTAAATCTCCAGGACGTTCAATCGCAGGGCCGCTAGTCATGCGCACATTGACATTCATTTCATTAGCAATAACAGCCGCTAATGTAGTTTTACCAAGTCCAGGCGGTCCATATAACAGCACATGATCTAAACTTTCCTGACGAAGCTTTGCCGCTTCAATGAAAATTTGTAAATTTTCCTTTACTTTATGCTGACCAATGTATTGGGCTAATCTTTGTGGACGCAAAGATAATTCAAACTGTTCATCATAGCTACCTGCTTCACTAGCCATCATACGTTCAGACATGTACTTCCCCCCCTTTCACTATTTTAACTTTAATAGCAATTGTAAAGCTTGCTTCATAAATGCATCTGTTGTTTCAAGCTTGTCGTTTTCTTCAAGCTGTGGACGAATTTTTTCTAATTCTTTTTCAGAATAACCAAGTGCCATTAAGGCAAGAATCGCTTCTTCAAGCTCATGTTTAAATGGATTTACACCAAATAACGGTAGCTCATCTTCTGTACTAGGTAACTCTATAGTCTCCAATAACCCGCCAAGTTTACCTTTTAAATCTAAAATCATTTGACGTGCCGTTTTCTTACCCACACCTGGAAATTTTACTAAAAACGATTCATCCTCACGCTCAATTGCACTTATAACTTGTTGTGGGTTCCCAGTAGCTAAAATTGCAAGCGCACCCTTTGGTCCAATTCCTGACACTAAAATAAGTTTACGGAATAGCTCTCGTTGGTCTAAATTCGGAAAGCCATATAACACTTGTGCATCCTCACGTACATGCAAGTGAACAAAAATTTGTTGTTCAAGGGGTGATGTCCTAAACGCAAATGGATTTGGTGTATTCAGCTGCCAGCCAATCCCTTGCTGTTCAAGGACGATATACTCAGGAGTTACACGCTTTACTTGTCCTTTTAAATAATCATACATTCTATATTCCCTCACAATCATCGTCTTCGATTATAGCATATTACGAACGAATGCTCGACTATAAGAAATAACACAACTCGTCGTCCACATACAAAAATGACCGCCAAAAGACGGTCATTTCTTTATCATTTTATCAATATCGTACCACAGTTTTGGCCAATATGTGAGAGCTCTTTTTGTAAATGGCACTAAATAATCTAAAAATATCATCTGTTGATCTAATGGCAAATCTACTGCAAAAAGCCATTCACGTAATAGCTCATTTGGATATTTTAAACGATGTAGTTTTCTTTTATCTAATCTTTTCAGCTCTGGTAGCTCGGCAAATATTTTACCAAGGTCATAATCAACAGCCGGCAATACTCGATGCAACCATAAGATGTATTCATCATCCGCTTCCCCAAGGTGAGCCAAATCAAAATCTATTAAACGTAAATGCCCATCTGAGCACCATAAAAAATTATGATGTACGACATCGCCATGTAAAAGCGTTATTTCTTTTTCAGGTAGGTCTTCCAGTGCGATTAGCTGTAACGATTTTTCACTATAATGTGAAATTTGATTAATTTCTTCTTTTGTTAAAAATGCACGAAATTCATTCCGTCTGCTTTTAAAGCGCATATGACGCATTTGCCATTTTAAAAGCTGTGAATAGGTGTGCAAACCTGGAACTCGCTGCCAAGCAATTTTTTTATGTGTATCATGTAATGTATTTAATAGTTTGAGTGATTCCTTTCGATCCTTTTTATGTGCAAAATTAGCACTATGACTGCCTTCTTGCCAATCTTGCACGATTAAATACTCATCATCACTTTTCATTAAAGGTAAAATCAGCGAGGGTTCCAGATGGCCAAGCTGTCTATGAATAGCCCTTACCTTTTCTGCTATTTCTATCTGTTTTGCTCGTTTCACAAAATAAATATTGGATTGATATTTATACTTCCAAATATTCGGCTTTACTTCTTCAATTATATACGCTTTTTCACCATCGATAAGGCGTCATCCCGCCTGGGTAAAAGTGCGGTGACATCCATGGTCCTACCGAATGTTGCATATGGGAATGTGGCATATGGCAATGTGATGGACACGGCGGTGGGCATGGTGGCGGACAGAAACATTGGTCCATTTGCCAAGTCGGCATCATGACTGGCTGTGCATGACAACCACATGGCTGTTCCATTTCCGGCATCATTTCCGGCATAGGTTGAAATTCTGGATTCATAGGGAAGAATGGAGATGTACTAGATTCTAAAAACTCCTCCGCCCCAGCAACTTTTTCACATCCCATATCACATGTTGGTTGTTCTGGCATCGTATACGCCTCAACTTGCGGTTCCATAGGCATCGGCATTGGCATTGGCATCGGCCAATACATATGATGATGTACTGGCTGATGGCAGCTAGCACAATGTGGTACTGCCGGCATTTGTGGCATGATAAAAATCGGTTGCGGCATTGGTGCTGGTGGTGGCGCCTCCGGTTGGGCTACAGGCTGTGGTTGTGGTTGAATTTGAATTGGAGATACAGTTTGCTCTACACTTGGCATGACAACGTTTTGATTCCAGCTAAGCTCAACAGGCGCTGGCTGAGGCATCGGCATCGGCATTGGATAAGGAATTGGAATCATCTGTGGTTCTGGCATTGGTGGTGGTGGTACAATAATTGGTGGCGGCATCGGTCTCTGTACCTCTTTTTCTTTAACATGCCTTGTAGGTGACTCCTTGTGCATATGTTCTTTATGCATGTGTTCCTTGTGGCCCTCTCTGTGGCCTTCTCTATGCCCTTCTCTATGTCCTTCTCTATGCCCTTCTCTATGCATTCCCCAATCTGTTTCTCGATGATGTTCTCTATGTGGTTCTCTATGCGGTTCTTTGTTTATTTTTTCAGGTAGGATAATTTCCATGCCCGGTACAATATAATCCGGATTAGCAAGATGGGCATTAAGCCGCTTTAAATCTTCAAACGAAACTCCGTACTCTTTCGCTATCTTCCACAACGTGTCTCCCTTTTGGACAATATGAATACGCAATTTTTTCCTCCCTTCCTCTCTTCGTATCATATGTTCAATGTTTCATTTGGATACAAAAATTTCACGCAGTTGGAAATGCTTCATGGTACACTAGGTTTTAAGGAAAACTGCTTCCTTTATTACTCGCAGAGGTGATCTCTTATGAAAAAAATGTTAGGCGAAGAACGCCGACTGCAACTCCTAGCGCAATTAAAACAAAGCACAGCACCTATTACAGGGACGGACCTAGCTAAATTCGCTAATGTTTCCAGACAAGTCATTGTCAATGATATGACATTGTTAAAGGCTAGAAATGAACCTATTATCGCAACTAGCCAAGGATATCTCTATATGCACCAGGAACAATTACATCATGCTGTTGAACGTACAATTCCTTGCTTCCACACTGCAGAGGATGCAGAAGACGAACTTATAACAATCGTTGATTGCGGTGGTACAGTAAAAAATGTGATTGTTGAACATCCAATTTACGGGGACATCACCGCATCGATTATGATTTCTAACCGTCATGAGGTAAAAAAATTTATTCAGCGTGTCAACGAAACACAAGCAAGTTATTTATCTGATCTAACAGGTGGTACACATCTCCATGTTATTTCTGCCCCTTCTGTTGAAATTTTAGATTTAATTGAGCTTACTTTAGAAAAAAAAGGTTATTTAGTTGTAGATCAATAACGTGTAAAACCAAATATTTCATGTAGCTGCTAGCCCTTCACGGGGACTAGCAGTTTTCTATTTATTCGAAGAGGCTGATTTCATTTGTTCCATATTCATGTGGAGCATACTATTGCCATTTCTAAAAAAAAGCTATCCACGTTAAATGGATAGCTTCAGAGTTAGAGAAATCTTTTTCGTTGTGAAGGTGTTGGCAATAAACATTTTTCTTTTCGCCCAAAAAGACGATATCTATTTTTAGCAAATAGTCGATACATTTTATTTCGCATAGCTGGAGGAATAAGGATGAAAATATAGCAGACAGGCCAAATACTATCTAACCTCTTACAGATTTTAAGTGCTGCTGTGGATTCAAAATATACCTTTCCATGCTCAATTAATATGACACTATCAATATTTTCTGGTACTTCGTATTGTGCAAGTAATGCCTGCCCACTATCACTTTGGATGGACGCAAATTGAAAATATGCTGCCTGATCATATTTGATAATAAATTGCACACTACGATCACAGAAATTGCACACCCCGTCAAACAAAATAATGCCGCCCACAATGATTCCTCCTAGCCACTTATATTACTCATCCGACGTTAGATAAGTAAAGTATGTACCAAGCGACTTCACCTTGCAACCAAGAGCAGCTAGTTCCTCCATAGCCCCACGCATCATAGGCTCCTTTTCATCTGCCAATACATCAATCATAAAGAAATAATCGCCTAAGCCCGTTTTTAAAGGTCGTGATTCGATTTTACTTAAATTGAGCTGTCGCCATGCAAATACTGATAACACTTGATGTAATGCCCCTGAACGATCCGTTGGCAGTGTAATCATGAATGTAGTCTTTGCCTGTCCTTCTGATAATTCTTGCGGCAATCGTCTATTTTGCTTAGATAATACGAAGAAGCGTGTATGGTTAAAATGGAAATCATGAATATTAGGTTGAACGATTTCTAAGCCATATTTATCGGCTGCCGCTGCATTTCCAACCGCAGCAATGCACTCGTTTGGATTTTCAGATACAAATTTAGCAGCTGCTGCTGTTGATGTCGTTTGATGTAACGGAGCATGGCTGAAACGATAAAATAAGTATTTATGACATTGAGCTAGCGCATGTGGATGTGAATAAACACCTGTAATCGATTCCCACTTCTCCTTTTGCGCTTTATTGACCATTAAATGCTGTTGTATTTTTAACAGAAGCTCACCTGTCACATATAGGGTCGCCTCATGAAATAAATAATCGAGCGTTAACGATACAGAGCCTTCTAAAGCATTTTCCAGTGGTACAACTGCTAGATCTACCTTTCCCTCTGCTACTGCCTCAATACATTCTGGTATTGTAGAACAAGGGACAAGCCACTCGTTCGGAAAGGTTGCCTTTGTTGCTAAGTATGTAAATGATGCCTCCGGTCCTAAATATCCAATTCGTTTTTCCCATTGTTGCTCTGTCATTACTTTACCTCCTTCACTACAACTTGTAGCTTTTTATTTTATATTAAAATTCCAAGTGTGTTTATTAACCATTTTTATCCACCCTAACTCTAATCAACTTATACACATGACAACGTTCTAACAAATGGTATCCTTAAATTTCACTAATGGAAAGATTCAGAATTCTCAACCCATGAAAATCACTTTGAATTGCATTCCTTCTCTTCGGTTATAGAATAAGGAGCTGTCCCATGAAGCGATATCATACCACTACATAGGACTGCTCCTTTTGAGCTATTTACATTCTATTTAAAATTCAAGCTTGCTTTTAGTCATTACAATGCACCAGAACTAATTACTTCTGCTGACTCGACAAAATCTAAACGTTTGAGTTGCTGTATTAAATCATCAAGTTCACATGTCATACTAGTGACATCTAATGACAATGTAACATTAGCACGTCCTTGAATCGGTATTGTTTGATGGATAGTCAGTATATTGCAATGCGTATTTGTTACTGTTTCTAAAAGCTTTGCAAGTGTTCCTTTACGGTCCTGAAGCTGTAAAAAGACTGTTAAAATGCGTTCCTGCACAATTGAATGAAAAGGAAATACAGCATCACGATATTTGTAAAACGCACTACGCGATAAATCCACCTGCTTTACCGCATCCCAAATGGAAGATACCGAACCACTTGAAAGTAAGTGTTTCGCCTCCAAAGTTTTTTGCATAGCATCCGTTAAAACATCTTCACGAACTAAATAATATCGCTGATTCGCAACATTCTTCATACGCTTCCCCCTAAAACTCTTGTCTTAATCGACAAATTCAAATTCAAACTCTTGCAGACGAACTGTATCGCCATCTTGAGCTCCATGTTCGCGTAGAGCCTCATCCACACCCATTGCACGTAATTGACGAGCAAATCGACGAATACCATCTTCACGGCTAAAGTCAGTCATTTTAAATAGGCGTTCAATTGCGTAACCACTAATAATAAATGCACCATCATCATCACGAGTAATGACGAAATCTTCACCTTTTGCTTCATGTTTGTACATGACTGTTGCTTCGGATTGCTCCTCTATATCATCATATAGTGGGAATTCAGGTGTTACTTCAAGTAAATCAGCTATAGCAAATAGTAATTCTTTTAAACCTTGACGTGAAACAGCTGATATCGGGAAAATTTGAATATCTTCTCCCACTTTTTTGCGGAATTCCTCTAATTTTTCTTCTGCATCAGGCATATCCATTTTATTGGCAACAACAATTTGTGGACGCTCTGTTAAACGAAGATTATATTGCTTTAACTCTTCATTAATCGTTAAATAATCCTCGTACGGATCGCGGCCTTCCATTCCTGACATATCAATAACATGGACAATAACACGCGTACGTTCAATATGTCGTAAAAACTGATGACCTAATCCTACCCCTTGGTGTGCCCCTTCAATAAGACCAGGTAAATCTGCCATCGCAAAGCTTCGATGATCATCTGTTTCAATCATTCCTAAATTAGGGACAATTGTTGTAAAGTGATAGGCGCCAATTTTTGGCTTCGCAGCAGAAACAACAGATAAAAGTGTTGATTTACCAACACTTGGGAAACCTACTAGTCCTACATCTGCTAAAACTTTCAACTCTAATATAACATTTAATTCTTGTCCTGGCTCACCTTTTTCAGAAAGCTCTGGCGCTGGATTTGCTGGTGTTGCGAAGCGAGAATTTCCTCGTCCACCACGGCCAGCTTTTGCGATAATCGCTTGTTGGCCATGCTCGACTAAATCGGCTATAACAGCACCTGTTTCTTCGTTCATTACGACTGTGCCTGGTGGTACTTTAACGATTAAATCGTCTGCGCGTTTACCATGCATTCCTTTACTCATACCATGCTCACCACGGTCAGCCTTGAAATGGCGTTTGTAGCGGAAATCCATTAATGTTCGTAAGCCCTCTTCCACTTCAAACACTACGTTACCACCATGTCCACCATCACCACCAGCTGGACCACCATTCGGTACATATTTTTCTCGGCGGAAGGCAACCATTCCATCTCCACCGTCGCCACCTTTAACATAAATCTTTACGTGATCGACAAACATTTAGTTCACTCCCTATTTGCATTCATGACATATTGCCAGCGCGTCTTCGTCTGTTCAATTGTTCGAATGTCTAATTGTTTCAAACCTTTTTCGGTGAATGCATCAGCACTCCATAGACCATTTAACGTGAATGTCACGGCAAATGTATGATCGTCAACACGTACATCGAGCCCTAAACTCTGCTCTGTAAATGGATCTAATGTATCATAAACATGCATAACTGTTTTGTTTAAATAGTCTACAACTTCCGTATCAATAGTATTTGTAACAGATTTTTTGATCTCACCACTTATCTTCATCGGTAATGAAGGATAGCGCCAGCCAGCTGTTTGCAGCCATTCTATTGTTTTCGGTAATTGTAGACGATTAAGGATAGAAAGCACTTGCATTTGCTCTGAATACTCTTGAATAAGTTTTTTTGATTCATCAATTCTACCTAAATCTAAATTCATGCGAATAAGCTGAAGCTGATTCACATAATCATGATTTGCAAAACGTAATACCTCACTAATGGTTAGTGATTGATTGTTCATCCCATTCACTCCAATAAAGTTATCTTTACTAGTATAACAAGTTTTGCTGTATTTTTCCCTTAATTCTTCAATCAATTATACCTCGGCAAAATTGCGCCACGAATCGGCTTTATGCTTAGGCCCGCAAATGTTTTTTTGTGCGAAAGCGCAGTGCTAACGTAGCGGCAGCAATCGATATTTTTTTGTTGTTGCTTTCACACAGATAAAAATCGTGTTGTTTTCGCTACAGAAAACAATTGCTGTAAGAAGTTGAAATTTAGCCAAAAAAAGGACTGCAATAAATGCAGTCCTCCGCTTTATGTTATCTTATAAAAGATTAAGCTTCTTGTGTTGCTGGGTATACAGATACTTGTTTGCGATCGCGACCTAAGCGTTCGAATTTTACAACGCCGTCAACTTTAGCAAATAGTGTATCGTCACCACCGCGACCTACGTTTGTACCTGGGTAAATTTTTGTACCGCGTTGACGGTAAAGAATTGAACCACCAGTTACGAATTGGCCATCAGCACGTTTAGCACCAAGTCGTTTTGACTCAGAGTCACGTCCGTTTTTAGTAGAACCTACACCTTTTTTAGATGCGAAAAGTTGAAGGTCTAATGCTAATAATAATTTCATCGTGTTCCACCTCCTACTTGGTTGTAGTTGATTTGGATGTATTGTCCGTAATTTTGCACCATTGAATACACTTGGGCAGTCATTACTTGGACAATTAACTGTAGTTTTGCATCAATCTCAGGCTCTATATCTGTTGGTAGACCTACCTTAAGATAGCCTCCGCCTTCAGCAGCTTGTTCGACTTCTGGCTGTAATTGTAATAATGCATAAATAGCATTCACCGTACCAATGGCAATGGTAGATGCTCCTGCACATACTAAATCCTTACCAGATTCATCGTATTCAGCATGTCCTGAAAATTCGAATGCTGACACATGTCTATTTTCATCGTGATGAATCGTAACTTGTATCATTCGCTACACCTCACAATTAAGCGTTGATAGTTTCAACAACTAATTTTGTGTAAGGTTGACGGTGACCTTGTTTACGACGGTAGTTCTTTTTAGCTTTCAATTTGAAAACAACGATTTTTTTCGCACGGCCTTCTTTCACAACTTTAGCTGTTACAGTAGCGCCTTCTACGAATGGAGCTCCAACTTTAACGTTTTCGCCACCTACGAATAAAACTTTATCAAAAGTTACAACCTCGTCAGCTTCTACACCTAATTTTTCAACATAGATTTCTTGACCAGCTTCTACTTTGATTTGTTTACCACCAGTTTCAATAATTGCGTACATTTTACTGCACCTCCTCATAGACTCAGACTCGCCTGCTTATAAAGGTGATCATACGATACTTAAACCTTTCCAGTGCGGTTGTAGTAGCACAGGTGCTACAAACAATAACATTAAAATATTACCACACGAATTATTTTAAGTCAATCTATTCATTACATATTTCTCAAATGCTAAACGATATTTTCGATAATTCCATTCCTTTAACACTTGAAGCCATATAAATAAACATAAAATTGCTAAAAAAATAGATTGTGGCAGGTAACATAAAGTTATCATGAATAGTATAAAGGCAATTATAAGAGAAAGCCAGTAGTAATATTCAAACGCACGAGCACTTGGATAAACTAAAAATAAGCTCGCTAAAAATACTCTGCCACCATCCAACGGAATGATCGGTAAAACATTGATTGCTAATAGCACAAATTGCACATTAATTAGCTTAGTAGCAAGTAGTTCTGGCATAAAAAAAGCGAGGCCAATCCCTAATATTGTAGCGATTGGTCCCCCTAAGGCAATCCAAAGGAGTGACGTTGCAGGCACAACCGCTGGATTTTCAAATTCTATTTCCCCTCCGTAAGGTGTAATAATACATGATTTCACCTTAACACCACAAAGCATTGCCGTTAACAAATGACCCGCCTCATGCCACAATAACGAAAATAAAATAATGGCGTAATAAGCAATTTGGCCAGTAAAAATCATGAAAAATACGAGAGGAATACATAGAAGATGAAGTTTAATTTTCATTGGACGCCGCTGTTTCAAGCCACTGTACAATCTGCTCTAAACTATATTGTGTCTTATCTTTTTCAATCGAGATATAGAGTTGTCCCGCCTCTTTCATGCCGATTAAATCGTTTGCCTGCACAGTTGTATATGGAAGTTGAGCTAAACTATCCAGCATACCATAGGATACAGTTGTCCCATCATCGTAGTTTACCGTCATTGTTTTTCCAGTATATTTTGTATGGCCGGTAAAAACAACAAGACCATTCTTTCCAGCATAAACCGGTAGGCCCATGTCATATTGCAATAAAAAACCTTCCTTAAAAACTTGCGCATTGGCAAAAGATAATAGTTCAGTTTGCCCAACATCACTCGATACCAAAATTGTCGTATCCTCTTTATTTAACCAGCTTTGTCCGAGCTCACTTAAATAGGCTAAATCTGCTGATGTTGTAACAAGTTTTCGCACTGGTGTTTCCAGCACACCTTGATCCTCTAAACGTATGACAAGCATAATCGCAGCCACAAGCAGGATTGTGACCAACCATTTCCATTTTTTAAACAAGCCCTCATCCTTTTTTCACACTATATGAGATTGCATGTCCATTCATGCACAAGAAAAAAACCTTCTCGTACAAATGCACGAAAAGGTTAATGATTATCTTGAAAATAACGATTTTAGCTTTGAAAATACACCCTTATGTTCATTTTCAATTGCCATAAGAGGCACAGACTCGCCAAGTATTCTACGGGCAATATTACGATAACCTAGAGATGCTTTATTCGTAGGATCCATTACTACTGGTTCACCTTTATTGGATGATGAAATAACTTCTTCGTTATCTACGATGATCCCTAATAAATCGATAGATAAATGTGTTGTAATTTCATTAACATCCAAAGTATCACCACTTTTCATCATATGCTGGCGAATACGGTTAATAATTAGTTTAGGTGCAGTAATGTCTTCTTGTTCTAGCAAGCCAATAATTCGATCTGCATCACGCACAGCAGAGATTTCTGGTGTTGTTACAACAATTGCGTGGTCTGCACCAGCAACAGCATTTCGATAGCCTTGTTCTATGCCCGCTGGACAGTCTATTAAAACATAATCATAATCTCTTTTTAATTCTTCTACTAAGCTCTTCATTTGCTCGGGTTTAACAGCATTTTTATCTGTCGTTTGAGCAGCAGGCAATAAAAATAGTTTCTCATCTACACGTTTATCTTTTATTAACGCTTGATGAATCTTACAACGTCCCTCAACAACGTCTACTAAATCATAAATAATTCGATTCTCAAGACCTAAAATTACGTCCAAATTACGTAGGCCAATATCAGTATCCACTAAACATATTTTTTTACCTTGTAGTGCCAATGCAGTCCCAAGGTTAGCCGTTGTCGTTGTTTTTCCGACACCGCCTTTACCTGAAGTTATGACGATCGCTTCTCCCACACTAGCTACCTCCCTTAGACACATTTAAAAATGGTCGAATATTTTTTAACGCGTGAATTTGATCGTACGTAATGCGCCCATCATAGTCAATAAATGCACAAGTCATCTCTTCATGTTTAATTGCTTTTACATGCTCGTCCGACATTGCCTGAACCTGATCAGCGATCATGATATGTGTAGCCTCAAAACAAGATGCTGCAATGATTGCCTCCTTATTACCATGAACACCAGCATGCGCTATCCCCTTGAGTTTCCCTAGGATATACACATTGCCACCCGCTTCTACACGTCCGTTCGGATTGACATTCCCTACGATAATAATATCTCCCGGTGAACGCAGAACTTGACCCGATCTGACCACACCAAAATATGTATCTTGTTGACTTTCAATCCTTTTCTGGTTGCTCTCATGGACAGTCAGTACTTCACTTTGCACCTTAGAAACGATTAGTTGCTCTGTTTCCTGAACAATTTTGATAAGCTCTTTGATTTGTTCTTCAGAACAGTATCGATAGCCCAAATATAATTGTACATCTACTTTACTATCGATACCGCTTTCTGAAACTTTCTTTTTAAGCTCTTCTACTAAATCGACATACGCACATTGATCATCTAAATGAAGAACAAAACCATCCTTTGTTCCCTTCATATTAACTAACTGTTTTTTCATGAATGCCTCACCCCACGTTGCTCTTTGTTAAGAAACTTCACGTGCTCTCTGTAAGACACGCGCATTAATTAAATACTTGAAGGCCCAACCAAGAATCATTAAAAATAATGCATTAGCAATGATCGTCGGCAGCAGTCGTGAACGTAAGAAATCCGATAATGGAATCGTTGTAAAGTCGATAAGATAGAAGAATTGATAGAGTATAAATTCTAAAATTGCTACTAAAACAACTGAAATGGTCGTTGTCACAACTAAGTGCTGATGAATAACTTTCACAATTGACCCTGCTAGAAAACAAGTAAGCGGAAACAGTACTGAATATAATCCAATAATATCAATGTAAAACACATCATACAAGACACCAAAAAAAAGTCCATACATTACCGCACGCTGACGGCTGTAATAGATGGATATAAATATTAAATATAAGATTAAAAACCTTGGAACTAAATAAAAGATTTGTCCTTTCACTTCAATCGGTGAAAGCATAGCAAACTCTGGCTCCACTAAAAATAGTAAAACTGCCACAGAGGGGATGAGAAACCGAACCATCATTTCGCCTCCTCTTTACCCTTTTGTGGTGGATTTGTTAAATCCTCGTTGGATGTATTACCATCAGATCCATCTATCACAGTAGCGGAACGTTTAGCAATAACAACATAGTCTAAAATTGAGAAATCAGCAGATGGTTTTACATAGGCCAGTTTTGTTAAGCCAAAATCATCTGTACTTACTTCAGTTATTTCTCCGATTGGCACATTTTTAGGGAAAATACCGCCAAGTCCTGATGAAACTACTTGCTGACCTTTTTTAACTGTTAAACTTGAATCGATTCGCTTCATGATGAGTTCATTACGCTCTTTATCATAGCCCTCGATTAAACCGTATGCTTGTTTATCTCCTTGAACCATCGCAGAAACACGATAGTTTGGATTATTTGTATATAAAAGCTCTACCTCAGAGGTGAAAGGTGTCACTAAAGTAACTTTACCGACTAACCCTTTCGCTGTCATAACTGCCATATTTTTCTCTACACCGTGTGAAGATCCTTTATCTAAAATAATTTTTTCTTCCCACTGGTCAGGATTTCTAGCGATAACTGTGGCATGAATCGGATCATAGGCTTTTAAGCTTTCCGATTTGTCCATGAGATCCTTAAATTTCTTTATATCAGATTTCAAGTCCGATGCCTCAGCTTGTACAGCAGCAAATTCATCTAAGCGTGCTTTTAAACGTTTATTTTCTTCGTACGTGTTTAAGAGGGAATCAATACTATTAATAACACCAGTAATATAATTCGCCGGCTTCGCAACAATAGATTGTGCGACGCCGACAGTGTCTTTAATAATTTGCTCTGGTAAAGTTGCATTCGTCCGATCACGTAATGAGAAGCTAATCAATGCCACAAGAAAAACCATGCCCACGAGCAGCAGAATTAATTTCTTATTGAAAAAAAAGTGTGGCATTGCCTAAACCTCCTTACCCTTTAACTTGTTGTTGACGAATTAAATCAATATGTTCTAAAGCTTTACCTGTACCAATTGCTACACAGTCAAGTGGATCTTCTGCGATAAATACTGGCATATTAGTTTCTTGGCTAATAACTTTGTCTAAATTCGTTAATAGCGCTCCACCACCTGTTAATACAATTCCGCGTTCCATTACGTCTGCAGATAATTCCGGAGGTGTTTGTTCAAGAGTTTTTCGAACACCATCAATAATAGATGCTACCGCTTCACGTAAAGATTCAGAAATTTCCTGTGAAGAAATTTCGATTGTTTTAGGTAAACCTGTTAATAGGTCGCGTCCTCTAATTTCCATTTTTTCTTCTGGACCCTCAGCTAACGCTGTACCAATTTCCATTTTTACTGCTTCCGCAGTACGTTCACCAATTGTTAAGTTATATGATTTACGGATATACGAAATAATGGATTGGTCCATAGCATCCCCGCCCACACGCACGGATTCACTCGTTACAATACCACCTAATGAAATAACGGCAACCTCTGTTGTACCGCCACCGATATCAACGACCATTGACCCTGTTGGATCCCATACTGGTAAGTTCGAACCGATTGCAGCTGCAAATGGCTCTTCAATTGTAAATGCTTCTTTAGCACCTGCTTGACGAGCAGCATCGATAACCGCACGCTGTTCAACCGATGTAATACCATAAGGCACACAAATCATAACATTCGGTTTTTTCCAGTTACCACCAGAATTTTTACAAGCTTCTTTTAAATAGTATTCTATCATCGCTGTAGTAATATCAAAATCAGCAATAACACCATCTTTCATAGGACGGATTGCTACGATTGAGCCAGGTGTACGACCAATCATATTTTTCGCATCATTACCAACTGCAACGATATCTCCAGTTTTTGTATTTTTTGCTACAACTGAAGGTTCACGTAAAACGATCCCCTTCCCTTTAATAAACACTAATGTATTCGCTGTGCCAAGGTCAATCCCGACATCTTTACTTCCTAATCCAAACAATTTGTGTACTCCCTTTCTATTTAAGCCATACTTTCGTTGACATCAACTTACACCCGGCGCATTACACCCCGAGGCTATATCTTCATTCACTTGGTGTTAGACACCTATTGAAAAAACTACACACTCATTTATCTCACACCTGCTGGAGTGAGAGTCTTTCTTGAACAAAGATAAAATCATACCGTTCATTATAACGGAAAAGCGCAAGAATTTGTAGTGCCACATACCTCTTCTCGCAGAAAAGATACTATTTTAATTCCCTCCTAATTAAAAACAGTACGTATAGATTAGCATATAATTTTTATTCTTGTAAGACAACGTGTAATAGGCTACCAATTTTTGTGAATATTATAGACATTTCTACGAATACAATAACGTTTTATAAAAAAAAAGGTTCGTTTTTATTTTTTATATTTTCTCCAAAAACTACAAAATTATTTTATTGATTCGATTCTTCATCAAATGTTGGCATAAGCAACAATATAAGGATTCTTAAAGTAATCCGTTAACTATCTCAACAAATGTTCAAGAACTCGAAAAACTAAATCAAAAAAACTCTGCACAATGAATGCAGAGTTAAAAATAACCTTTTTCTTTCAAACTAATAAACTGATGATCACCGATGATGAGATGATCGATTAAATCAATGCCTATAATATAACCCGCCTCTATAATTCGTCTCGTCACTTCAATATCTTCATCACTGGGTGTTGGAATGCCACTAGGATGATTATGTGCACAAATAATAGAAGCGGCAGATCTTTTGACAGCCTCGCGAAAGTAGGGTGAGAACCCAGCGCCTTGGTATATTTCTATATTAGGTTTCCAAGAACTCCCCTCCAAACCGTACGTACTCCTCTCAGAGTATACGGCTTTCCATTTACTTTAATCTAACTTGCCATTATGCAAATCGTGATGGCACGATATACATAAAGCCATTGTTTTCTGTTTACGGGCTATCATTTTCTGTTCCCATTTTTTCTTACCTTGTAAATTCTTTTTTTTGAATATGATGCATTTCAAGTGATACACTTGATACTCCACACCATTCACATTTTTCGGCAAGTAATCGGTCAATCAGATTTGTACGCCCTGTATAAATTAGTGTATTTTCAACTATATCAACTGTTGGCTGTTTAATTGCATCGTTCTTTTCCATTCGTTGCTCTGTAAAATAAGTAATTCTTGGACCTTCTTTTGTTTCATATTGAATGCCGAATTCCCCATTAATCTTATATTTAGTGATAATTTTTCTAACGGTACTCTTATATTTATTCGCATACGTTTTAATCATGCTGTATTTCATCGTTTGACGGAAAGACTGTAAAACATGTACATTACTCGCTAGGCGATAGTAATTGTAATAGCCTTCTATTTCTGCATTGTATGTACGAATAATTTCAAGGTCGTCATTATGCACTAAATACGGGCGATGAATAGGTTTCCAACTATTATTCATTCCTATTTTTAAAGCGTTTAATTGTAAGAGCTTTTGAATATATTTTTCATGTGGAACGAAAAGCTTTGTTTGATAGTTGAATTTACGCTTTTTAGTTCCGTTTGGCATTTTCATTCGATGCCAATCTCTTACGACACGAATATCATACTCAAGAAAACGGGCATTCTTTTTGCTATGAGTAATCAATGTTTTCTTAGCACTTAATTCTAGCCTTAACTGTTCTTTTAAGAACATTGTCAAGTCTTGTTTAATTTGTTCAGCTTCCTTTTTACTCCCGATGACACCAAGTATAAAATCATCTGCATAACGAACATATTTTAGACGTCGGTAATTTGGGTCGAAAAGGTCTTTACTATCATGGCTTTGCAGTTCTTTATAAAGGAATTTTAATTCCTTTAAGCGTTCTTTCTTTTCCTCCTCGGATAAGGTCGCCCAATCATGTTTATTCTTACTTTTGCGATGATTAATCTTAGAAGCAAGATTATGATATGTTAAATTGTGCACTCGTTTGTCACCTTTATCATAGCTTTTCATATATTGCTCCACATATTTATCGAGTTCATTTAAATAAATATTCGATAGCAGAGGGCTGATGATTCCTCCCTGTGGTGCACCACTATAAGTTTTATGAAACACCCAATCTTCTACATAACCTGCTCGTAAAAATTTCCAGATTAAATTGATGAATTTTTCATCATGAATTCGTCTTCTCAAAATGCTAACTAACACATGATGGTCTATATTATCGAAGAACCCTTTAATATCACCCTCAATAAACCATCTGGTTCCCGTAAAAGTATTACGGATTTCTTTTAATGCTGTATGACAGCTAAGATTGGGTCTAAATCCATGAGAGTGTACTGAAAACTGTGGCTCATAAATGCTTTCAAGTAATCGCCGAACAACTTCTTGGACTAGTTTATCCTCGAAAGTAGGGATGCCAAGCGGTCTTGTTTTCCCGTTTTTCCTTGGGATGTATGTCCGTCGTGCTGGATTTGGTTGATACGCTTGATTTTTTAATTTTTCAATGAGCTTTTCTATACGCTTTACGCTCATGCCATCAATCGTATCTTCATTGATTCCTTTTGTATTACTGGCCTTGTTTTTATACAGTTTTACGTAAGCTTCAAAATAGAATTCTTTATTGTACAAGTTACGATATAGTCGTTCAAATACATAGCTTTCATCTCTTGCTTTGGCAGTTAGACGATTTAATACTACTTTTGGAATTCTCATAGAGCCTCCGCTCCTTCCCAATTTGGTATTAACAGGGTAAACTGCTCCCCTTCGCCATGTACTAGGCTTTCCCTAGCGCGGACTACTACGAGAGCTCCGTTACCATATCAGATATTCAGTGTCTAAACACATAGCCCATAAGGCATTCTGACTTAGGTAATCCCCATTTAGATTTATAAAGACTTATCGCATGTATAATGTCGGATATGACGTTCGCTCGTTACTTTTATATGAAAGTTGGGTGAAATGGTATCACATCATCATTCTCGAAATCTTTAAGAACAATGCACATTTCAAATAGCGTAAATCATGACCTCCCGCTAAAGGTCCGAGTAGTCCCCCTTGAGCTATCATTCAAGCAGTTTAGCCTTTATCCTTATTTATACAATTCATCTCGCCATTCAGTCGTACTTTGGTCATTAAGTAACTTCTGGCTTTTCCAACATGCTACACTCCCTGATTAGTTTCCCTTTCAGATAAGTTGGCTAATGATAGGGTACAGATAGTGATATTCCCCTACTGCTGTGCGAAAGCAGATTCCTTATAAACCCTTATGGGCGCACTATCTCCCTAGGATGAACAATCGAAGCGTTTAGACTGCCTATAAAAATCGTCTTCTTATGAATAATTTGATTTTTTACATTTAAAAAAAGAACGACAAAATGTTCTTGATTCAGCGAGGTCATATCAGGCATTAAATAGGCTGCGGCATCTTGCGGTGAACGAATCGTATATTTTTCATCGCTTTGTTTCTGTGCGAGACGTCTACCAAGTTCAATGGCTGCTAATAATTGAATGGCTTTAACCTCTCCGATTCCTCTTATAGCAACCATTTCTTCTATTGTTGCATGTTTCAAATCATGTAAACGCTCAAAAACACTTAATATGCGATTGGCAAGTACAAGAACAGACTCTTCTTTAGTGCCTGTCCTTAGTAAAATAGCCAGCAGCTCCTGATTCGATAAACTCATAGCTCCTTGTCTCCGTAGCCTCTCACGCGGTCGATCCTCTATATTAACATCTCGTATCATCGTCCTTGGTAAAACATCATTCGGCAAAAAAGCCTCACTCCTTCGCAAATTGGATTATATTGAGTGCTACCAATTGCGTAAACAACGCTGCAAGTGGTAACCCAACAACATTGTTATAATCTCCTTCAATTCGTTTTACTAAAAGGGTTCCAGTAGTTTGAATGCCATAGCCACCTGCTTTATCAAATGGATCTCCCGAATCTACATATGCTTCGATGAGCTCCTGCGATAAATGATGAAAGACAACATTGGTCTCTTCAACGAATGTAGTTTCATTACCGTTAGGCTCAATAATGGCAACAGCTGTCATGACCGCATGACGCTTACCTGATAAGCGCAATAAGTGAGAAATTGCCTCCTCACGATTTTTCGGTTTATGGAGTAGCTCATCATCATAAACAACAATAGTATCTGCTCCAATAATCGTGGCATTTGGAGCTTTTTTCGCCACATCACGTGTTTTTAAGAGTGCTACACCTTTTACATAATCTTGCATTGTAGTTGCCTGTACGCTTGTCTCTTCCACTTCACTAGTAATAATGTCGAATGGAAGTGATAGCATAGCAAGCAATTCCTTTCGTCTTGGTGAAGCAGAAGCAAGCACTAGCTTGTGATTTGTTTTAAACATTATCTGACCATTCCTCCTTATTAGCTATCATAACGGAGAATTTTGGTTTTGAAAATTTTCTAAAAATCAAGATAATGCTTATTTTATTATCTTTTGCGCTTAAAATTTCACTTGAAGACAAGCATTTTTCGATTTGTAATGGGCAAAAACTTGTAAGCGAACGATGCTAATATCTGTTGAAATAGACGAGGCTGCCGCTCCAATCGATTGCCAATCAGCAGGCAACGTAGAATCCTTGGAATTATCTTTAAAATTTAATTTTGTTGCATTTTTGTCAGCTAGCACAGATGGAAGCTCTGCCATCGTTGCTTCCTTACAACTGTCACCGCTCACTGTAAATGCTTTTTTAAATGTTGCAGGATCTTTTAAAAAGACAAGCTTACTTTCGTCTGTTACCATACTTGTCCAAACATAAAATTTTCCATCAACCTCGACAATGGCACTTTCTTTTAATGAAGGATGTTCAGATACAAACGCGCTTGCACTTTCATAATTTGAATAGACGCCTGCTTGACTTGCAAAAAACATAGGCCCACTCTTAGCTCCCCCCGCTGTCGGGACTGTTTCTCCGGAAGTATTACCATTGTTACTTTTATTGGCTACCTCATTACTATCATTTTTTAAAGACAATTGAGTGCTCGCTTGAAGAATACCTAAAAAAATGGCTACACCAAAAAGTCCAACTATCCCTCCAATAATCATCGCTCGAAATACTTGTTTTTTTATTACATGACTGACAATTTTCATTCGACCATCACCTCTTTCATTAACGTATCAAAGTAAATTTAGAAAAGACCAATTTGATATATAAGTATATGTATAAAAGGATGTGTAAATGCGAATTTACTACATTTTGATTTAATAGTTATTTTCGAAGTTTCACTGTAAAATTTACTATTTTTGTAATGAAAGTTTTACTATAAACAAAAAGATCAAGCGTGTTTATTAACCATTTTTATCCGCTCTAATTAATTAGAAAGTTCTGATTTACACTACGGGCTACTCGTTTTCCCACGGGAGTCGAGTAGCCCTACGCTACAATCAGTTAAAGAACAATTTTACCAAATGAGAAAAGGAGGTATTAAAAAAGGAAATGGTTCATCATAGTTGGTGTCGTATTGGTGTAATTGTAGCTTGGAACGATAAATTCTATTTCAGTAGTGTTTGCAACCGCTAACGGAACACATCCGTATTCACCTCACCATTCGTCATTCAGTAGAAGCGTTCTAACGAATGAAGATGACATACAGATTTAACAAAATGTCATCCTAAACTTTTTTTGATATGCCCAGGAAATAGAAAAAAGAAATAGAAATTATAATATTACAGATAAATAATTGTTATGGGGGTAATAAGATGGATAATCCGAAAATTATAGGACAAACAAAAACGGTAGGATTCCAAGTAGGTGTTAGAAGGATATTTCCTATTTCCCAAGAAGAAGCCTGGAACCTTGTGACTTCACAAGATGGATTAAACTTCTGGTTAGGAGAGAGTACGAACATTATCCTTGAACCGGGACAGAAATATATTACGAAATTTGGTACAGGAGAAATACGCGTAGTCAAACCTTTACAGCAACTTCGCCTTACTTGGCAAAAGATAGGATGGGAAAAAGCATCAACAGTTCAAGTTCGATTTATACCGAGTTCAAACAATAAAACAACTATTAGTTTTCACCAAGAAAAACTTTCTGATGAGAATGTAAGAGAAGAAATGAAAAAATATTGGAAAAAAGTACTTGATGAACTTAAAGAGAGAATACCCAAATGAAAAAATCAGGACTCATTTTTATGAGTACCTGATCTTTACTGCCAATATATTGTTCATTCAACTAAATGCTAATTTATTTTTAATCTACTACGTACTTCCGTTAATAAATATAACGAACCCGATACAATCGTTCTCGATTTGTTTTCTGACTGTTGTTTTAAAAATTGTACATAATCTTCTAATATTGCTTTGTGCGAGGCGTTGGACAACTCTAGCATGCTGTGAGCGGCCATCGCACGGGGGTTGTCAAAATCTACAAAGTAAAAACAATCACTTACTTGCTCAAATTGTTGCAAAATCTCTTTTACAGCCTTATCAGCAAGTATACCTATGACAAAAGTAATCTGCTCATTTGAGAATTCATGTTGAATCGTTTCTTTCAATTTCTCAGCGCTCGCTGGATTATGCGCACCGTCTAAAAAAACGTAAGGTATCATTTCTTCAAAACGCCCTAAAATGTTTGCACTTTCTACAGCTTTTTGAATCGCTTCCTCGCTAACTTGTAACGCTAATGCAGTTGCTACTTCAAAAAAAGCTGTAATTGCTAGTGCCATATTATTCGCCTGATGTGCACCCTTCATTGTACGTGTAAGCTTTGTAATACTGATGCCTCTGTCATTATGCTTATAGCTCTCTCCATCATTGTCATGTTGCACAAAAAATTGATGATTTAGCTCAAGTACCGATGATTGTTTTTTTTGAGCTTCCTGATAAACTATATTCTTCGCCTCTAACGGTAAATCACCGATAATAACTGGACGATTCGGTTTAATAATTCCTGCTTTATGGCAAGCAATACTTTCAATCGAATTTCCTAAAAAATTCGTATGCTCTAATGCGATGCTCGGTATGATTGACACAATTGGCGTAACTACATTTGTACTATCAAGTAAGCCCCCCATACCTGCTTCAATAAGGGCAATATCTACATTACTTGCAGCAAAATGTAAAAAAGCTGCAACCGTTAAAAGTTCAAAATCTGTTAGTTTCCCACTTAGTTCAGCTGCCTGCATTTGTTGAAATACATGATTCATTTCCGCTTCTGTAATCACTTGACCCTCTACTTGAATTTGGTCATGCACGTCTAAAATACAAGGAGACATAAATTTACCAACACGTAAGCCATGCTCTTTAGCGATTGATTCTAGAAATGTAAGTGTCGAGCCTTTACCGTTAGTCCCGGCTATGTGTACGACTTGCAATCTATTTTCTGGATTACCTACTCTTGCTAACGCCTCTTCAATCGCAGTCAAACCAGGTTTAATCACATCATCACTCTGAACATTCCACTTTTCTTTGTAGTGATTCAATTTTGGAATCATCATTGTTCCCCCTGTAGCCATTGTCGTATTTCAGCTATAAAATACAAGGATCCTGTAATAACGATAACATCCTCTTTATTTCTTTGATGTAGTATCGTTTGCACCATTTCACGCCAATCTGCATTATATTCTTTGTTCACATTTGTAGATAATGCAGCTAATTGATCTGCAGGCATAGCATTTGGTAGCTCAATTTGTGTAAATGCAATTGATGTAGCTATACTATCCATTAAAGCAATACTTTTCGCATGATCTTTATCCGCTAATGCCGCATATATAAATCGATAGTTTTGCTGTGGATAGACCGTTTTAAGTGTTTGAATGAGTGCGTTCGTTCCTTCAGAATTATGTGCTCCGTCTAATATAATATCGCCAGGTAACTGCTCAAATCGGCCTGCCCACTGAGCTTTTGCCAAAGCCTGATGGATTGACTCATCTGAAATATCAATGACCCCATTCTCTCTTAGCGTTAGGATCGCCGTAATCGCAAGACTGGCATTATTCATTTGATGAGGCCCAGCCATTTTTAATGGGACACCTACCATCTCCGCATTAGCCTTTCGGTAATTAAAGCGTTGGATCGTAGTGCCTTGTTCAATGTTTTCAACAGTAAAGTCCTTCCCTAAAACAAGGCACGGGGCATGACGCTCCTTTGCTACCTCCCTGATAACAGTAAGTGCTTCCTCACTTTTAACCCCCACTATAATAGGTACATTTTCTTTAATAATTCCCGCCTTCTCAAATGCCACCTTTGCTAACGTATCTCCTAAAAACGCAGTATGTTCAAGTGAAATCGTTGTGATAATTGAAATTAGGGGCGTAATGACATTCGTAGCGTCCAAACGTCCACCAAGTCCCGTTTCAATCAATGCAATGTCCACTTCTTCATCCGCAAAATATTGATACATAATAAGTGTTACCACTTCAAAAAAACTCGGAAATTCACCTTCATAATGTGTCTCTATAATCTCAAAAACTCTGTTCATATAGTGTAAAAATTGCGCATCAGAAATTTGAATTCCATTAATAGTCATACGTTCATTCACACGTTTTAAATGAGGTGAAGTAAAGGCGCCTACTTTGTAGCCCGCATGTTGTAGCATTTCTCTTAGAGCATTCACTGTAGACCCTTTTCCATTTGAGCCTGCTAAATGAATAGCGCGTAGCCTGTCCTGTGGGTTATTAAGAAGTGCTAATACCTCTCGCATCAATACGAGCGGTGCACGTTTATGATCAACTGCCTTTAACGTAAAAATAAAATCTGTACATTCTTTCATCGTTTTAAACAAACGAAACACTCCCTCTTCACTGCAATATCTCTATTTTAGTACAAGTAGCGCCCAATACACATAGATTTCTAAAAAAACTATTGTTTACTTTTACATTGAATGAAAGTAAAAAAACACGCAGAAAAACACTGATTTCCGCTACGGGCTACTCGCTTTCCAACGGGCGAGCGTCGAGCCGCTTCCTTCGCTTCGTGTAGGGTCTCGTCTGTCTCGCTTTCCCGCGGGAGTCGAGTAGCCCTCCACTACAATCAGTAAAAAATAGGAATATATTAGCAAAATAGCACCAAAAAAGGTTCATCACCAAAAATCGCGGATGATTTTTGTTAAAACGTCTACTATGTAAATAAGTTGATTGGAGTGGAGGCTGGGCGACTCCTTGGGGATTAGCGTCACAGATGAGACCCTGGAGCGAGCATCGCGAGTGAAGCGGCTCATCGGACGCCCCCAGGAAAGCGCCCAGCCGGAACGGAAATCAACCACACGTTTTTGTAATGATCCACAAAAAATCCTTTTAACACTCAAAAATAAACCAATTTATTCCTTATCAACACACCTAATATAATTTCATACTAATCAATTAAGAAAAACAGCGGATGACTATTGCCATCCGCTGTCTCGACTTACATATTTTTTAATTCTTCTAAACGTTTTAAAACAACTGCATGTTTACTTTCATAATCTGCTAATTTTTCACGCTCCGCATTTACTAATGCTTCCGGCGCTTTAGATACAAATTTCTCATTTGATAATTTACCAGTTACAAGCTTCACTTCTTTTGCCCATTTTTCTAATTCTTTTTCAAGACGAGCAATTTCTTCTTCCAGATTAATAAGTCCAACAAGCGGTAGGAATAGCTCAGCTCCAGTTACAACTGCTGTCATTGACTGACCAGGAGCTTCTAAACCTTCTCCTATTGTTAGTGATTCTGGATTACAGAATTTTTCTAAGTATGCTTTATTGGCTTCAAGTACTGTAACCGTTGCAGCATCCTTCGCTGAAATAAATAGCGGCACTTTTTTGCTCATTGGTGTATTAACTTCCGCACGAATATTACGTACCGAACGTATAATATCCATTAGGAGCTTCATATTGTCTGCTTCCTCTGCAAAATGAAGATCCGCACGTACAGTTGGCCATGCTGCCACTGTGATTGATTCACCTTTATGAGGTAAGTGCTGCCAAATTTCTTCCGTAATGAATGGCATGAATGGATGTAATAGACGCATAGTTTGATCTAAAACGTACGCTAAAATAGAACGAGTCGTTTTCTTAGCTGCTTCGTCTTCACCGTATAACGGTAATTTCGCCATTTCAATATACCAAGAACAGAAATCATCCCAAATGAAGTTATAAAGCTCACGGCCAACTTCACCAAATTCGTAGCGCTCTGCAAGAGATGTTACACGTTCAATTGTTTCATTTAAGCGAGTAAGAATCCATTTATCGGCAACTGATTTTTCACCAGTTAAGTCGATTTCATCATATGTCATACCTTCCATATTCATTAAAGCGAAACGAGAGGCATTCCAAATTTTGTTAGAGAAGTTCCAAACGGCTTCTACTTTTTCAGTTGTATAGCGTAAATCTTGACCAGGTGATGATCCAGTAGCTAAGAAGTAACGTAATGAGTCGGCACCATATTGATCAATTACGTCCATAGGGTCTACACCGTTACCAAGTGATTTACTCATCTTACGTCCTTCACCATCACGTACTAAACCATGAATTAATACATCTTTGAATGGGCGTTGACCTGTAAATTCAAGACCTTGGAAAATCATACGAGAAACCCAGAAGAAAATAATATCATAACCAGTTACAAGCGTGCTTGTTGGATAGTAACGTTTATATTCTTCATTTGTCTCATCCGGCCAACCCATTGTAGAAAATGGCCATAGTGCAGAAGAGAACCATGTATCTAATACGTCTTCATCTTGTGTCCAATTTTCTGCATCTGCTGGTGCTTCTTTTCCTACGTAAATTTCACCTGTTTCATTGTGATACCAAGCTGGGATTTGGTGACCCCACCATAACTGACGAGAGATACACCAGTCACGAATGTTTTCCATCCAACGAGAATATGTGTTTTCGAAACGAGATGGTACGAAGTTTACTTGGCCTTCTTCATCTTTTTGAAGAGCAAGTGAAGCATCAGCAAGTGGTTGCATTTTTACGAACCATTGAGCTGAAAGATATGGCTCTACAACAGCACCAGAACGTTCAGAGTGACCTACTGAATGTGTATGCTCTTCAATACGAATTAGCACGCCTGCATCCTGTAAATCAGCTACGATTTGCTTACGGCATTCAAAGCGATCCATACCATTATACTTGCCAGCAAGCTCATTCATAGTACCATCTTCATTCATGACAAGAATGCGTTCTAGATTGTGGCGGTTACCAACCTCAAAGTCATTAGGATCGTGTGCTGGTGTCATTTTTACAACCCCAGTACCAAATTCCATATCAACGTAGTCATCTGCTACAATTGGAATTTCACGACCTACGATTGGTAAAATAACCGTTTTGCCGATTAAGTGTTGATAGCGCTCATCTTTCGGGTGAACGGCTACTCCAGAGTCACCTAGCATTGTTTCAGGTCGTGTTGTTGCTACTTCCACATAGCCTGATCCATCAGCTAATGGATATTTCATATGATAGAATGCACCTTGCACATCTTTATAGATAACTTCAATATCTGATAATGCTGTTTTTGCAGCAGGGTCCCAGTTAATAATACGTTCGCCACGATAGATTAAGCCTTTTTCATATAATTGAACGAACACAGTTTTAACCGCATCGGAAAGACCTTGGTCAAGTGTAAAACGCTCACGAGAATAATCTAATGCAAGACCTAGCTTCGCCCATTGATCGCGGATATGTCCAGCATACTCATCTTTCCATTCCCATGTTTTTTCAAGGAATTTTTCACGTCCTAAATCATAACGTGTAATATTATCTTCTCGTAGTTTAGCCTCTACTTTTGCTTGTGTTGCAATACCTGCATGGTCCATTCCTGGTAACCAAAGTGCATCATAGCCTTGCATGCGCTTCATACGAATTAAAATATCTTGTAATGTTGTATCCCAAGCATGGCCAAGGTGTAATTTACCTGTTACGTTCGGTGGTGGAATAACAATAGAATAAGGCTCTTTTTCACTTGTAGGCTGCGCCTCAAAAAATTTCCCTTGTAACCACCATTCATAACGACCCGCTTCAATGGACTGCGGATCATATTTTGTAGGCATTGAAATGTTTTCTGTCATTTTGACTCCTCCTGTTGACTTCATAATTTTACCGGTGTGAGATCGTACCAATCATTCTGTTTTGATGACTCAGATATAGGTCATTTACCAGAAGATTAATGAAAATAAAAAAAACTCCTAACGTCTAAAAGGACGAAGGAGTTTAAGTTCGCGGTACCACCTTTAATTCCAGCAGAGGCGAGTTAAGCTGTCACACATTTCATCAGAAAAAAAATGTACTACTTACTTAAGCCTTTTTCTACTGGCTCTCAATTCGGTAACGGTGTTTAACCGGCTTTAACTACTGTTAGTTCACTAAAGCTGCTCGAGGGCTACATTCAATTAGGTACAAATAGAAACTTTTCAGCTACCGTTTCCTCTCTTAAAATGTACTAATAATTTACTCTTCCCTGTCATAGCATCTATATTCGACTTTTTCACATTGTACCGCAAAATCGTGGAATTTTTCAAGTGATTTAGTCATTTTTTAGGAAGCACTACTAGAAAAGGAAGTGAAAATTCAAATGCGTCGACGTAAGTATAATCCTTGGCTTTTACCACCTTGGCTACGACAATTTCGATTTTATTGCAAAACGATAATTGTTCCAATTTGTGTTTTTCAGTTTATACGTGTCATCATCATTCCTACATCTGGAGATTTTATTATCTTATTACTCCTGCTACTTCTATGCTATTTACTTTTGAATGAAGTCATTTGAAACACGAACCTTTAGCGGTGTATAGTCTTCCGTTAAATCCCAGATCGTCGATTGAACCTCCTGCCAAGAGCTAGATTCACGGACTGCAATATGACTAGAGGATTCCTTCAACATTGTTTTTTGTTCAGCTTGTGCAGGCTTTTCTTTTTTGTCTGAGGCTACTATTGCTTCAGACTTTTCCTTTTGAGCAGCAAATGTAACAACCTTTGATTTTTCCTCTTGCTTTGATGTTGTTACAACTGCAGATTTTTCTTCTTGAGGTGAAGAAACTGCTGCTGTAGACTTTTCTACTTGTGCCGAAACCGCTACAACTTCAGGTTGTTCTTCTTGAATCGATGCTACTACATCTACTGGCTTTTCTTCTTGAATCGATGCTACTACATCTGCAGGTTGTTTTACCTGTGATGTTTCTTTAATAGCTTGCTTCTCTATCTGAGCTGAGGCATTGACAGCGATCGGCTGTTTTTCTAAAACATGCGCTTTTTCGAGTGCTGGCTCAGGTTCATTAAAAGTACTTGTAACTGTCCATTCGAGCTGACACATTTGATTAGTTAATATAGGTCGAATATCCTTTACCATTAAATCTTCAATAGCTGCATCCTTTGGTAAATCCACATTTAACGGAACTGCATACTCAAAATAACCAGTATCCCCTTGAATATCAAGCGCATCGATTTGTACTAATTCTTCATCATCCATGAAAGCTTGCATGTCTTGAAAATCAAAGCGAACATGTGCCGTAATATGATAAATACCCATTAATCGTAAAGAATCTTCTAACTGCTTCGTCTGCCAACGCGGTTTAATTTGTACAGCTGCTATTTCAGTTGGGCAGCCATAACCAGGAAAACAAAAAGTTTCACTCATATTCCAAGTTTTCTGTTCGATAATAATCCCTCCCCTTGCATCATATGAAGTTTCGAAGGATAGTATGCTAGGTGGTGGCTAATCAATACAGACTTTCACTCAGAAAAACAATGCGTTTGGATTTTGTATTGGTCCAAGGAGAACGGTTTATCGGATGCCCCAAGAAAAAGCACAGACACATAACAGTAACAACCCCCACAGCGAGTCAAAAAAGGCATACTAGAAAAATTCTTCTAGCATGCCTTTTTACTGTTTGTATCAATTATGCCTCGGCATAATGGCGTCTGGAATCGGCTTGTCACATGGATGCGATGATTTAGGCTAATATCCCCTTTAGCATTCCTTTCCGATTCCGTAACACCCGCTGAAAGAAGTTAACAGCGTTATACATTCACCAATTTAATTTTATTTGCTACACGGTCTGTTAACATTTGTGTTGCTTTTGGTACGATTGGCTTAAAGATTGGATTTAAAACAGGACCAGCTAATCCCCCGGCTGTTACTTCCAAGAAGCCTGTCATTTTTGTATTTTCTGCATCAATACTTTCTGCTAGGAAATAACCGTTTCCTGAAAAGTTATCAGAAATTCCTTTTAATTCGAATGTTACTTTTGTAGGAGCCGCCCATTCTAAAATAGTAATCTCTACTTGTACTGTTTTTTTCAGAACACCCACATTGCCTTTAAACGTCCAATTTGAATGTTTTTCATCAATCATCTCATGTGCATTATAACCTGGGACAAGCTTTGCCCATTTTTCCATATCACTGACGAAATCCCATACATTTTCAATTCCTACGGGTACTTCGACCATATGTGTGCCTGTTGCCATATCAATTCACTACTTTCTTTTACGAATAGCTCTATTATATACGATTTCGCCCACAATTTGGCTATGCTGAAAGTTATAATTTTAATAAAATTTTTTTCAAGCGATAACAATTCATTGTAACTTAATTGGCAAACATAGAAGCCATTGCAGATAAAGGCATATTGCACAGTGTGTTGATTAACCATTTCATCTACTCTAATTAAAATTCACATTATCAGAGGGCTATTCTTCAAGAAGGATAATGCCGTTTTTATTGAAGTAAAGCGGGAATTTAGTGAATAACTTATCATAAAATTCGAAACGAAGACCACAAAGACCAGATGCAATATGGTTTTCAACGAATGACATTGAATCTTTAAAAGTAAGTTTTTATTTGGACAAACGCAATAAAAGAGAGTTATCCAGGACAAGCAAGTATGGATAAAATTGGGATCAATGAAAAATGAGAGAAATTAAACAAATAAAATATTAAAGACTATCTGATGCTTTCAACTAACAGCGCAGTTTACTTAAAAAATTAAATAAGTTTAGTAAGGAGAGATTTGTTATTATAAAAATAAATTGCTATTACTCTCCCAGTTGGTTTTATTTGTAACAGTAAATCCTTCTCGTTAGTCATACAATTCACATTACCTAATATTTATAGAATAAAACGTCTGATTATTCAGTTAAAAACGCAGCGATTTAGTTTAAGAAAAATGTTTTAGCTTGTTCAACTATTGAGCAAAATTATATAGTTTATCTACAAGTATGAAAAGGTACAAGCTGAGTATAGATAAATGGAGGGGAATATGGTGAAAAAACAACGTTCAAACAAAATATTAATTTTATTCGAGTTGATTTTTTATGTGGCATTACCTTATGTTATATGGAATTTTGGAAGAGAGCCTTTAGGTGATTATACAGCAATGCTGATTTCAACCATTCCAGGGATTGTTTACACCATTTACCGCTTTATTTTAGATAAGCAATTTAACATTACTGGCTTATTAATTTTAGGTTCACTAGCACTAGGTACGACAGTAAATTTACTATCAGGGTCAGCAGAGCAAATGATTTGGAATGGTGTATATCTAGGTCTCTTTTATACATTTCTTTATATTGTTACGCTATTGATTAAGCGTCCTCTTTCTTTATATATTGCTGTTGATTTTGTATATTTGCAAGGTTATGCACGAATGGACAGCAGAGCATTATTTTTTCAAAAAGGAATCTTTAAATGGTTTCAATTTATTCAGGTTATTTTCATTATCAGAGGGCTTTTTATGGCAGGATTAACAGTATACCTACTCAATAAATATGGAATTGATGGCTATGGTGGCATGTTGATATATAAGCAAATCGCAGGGTGGGCTTTCTCGATTTTCATTATAAGTATGTTCTTTTATATAAATGTCCCAGTACGAAACTTTTTTGCTATGCAACAAAATCAATTACAAGACAACAATAATCTATCTCTCCAACAATCAAACGCAACTGTTGAATAAAAGATTCTTTTTCCTCTCCTAAATAAGGGCTTTTATTGAAATTACGGCTTGGAGAGGAAGGTTGACCAACTATGGTTCCGTTAGCCTGCCTCCAATGACCACGGTGTATCATGGGAAGCACTCATAGGAAATTCATTCTACTCAGGTTGCTACACCAGCAAATGGGTATATAAAATCTACAGGACAAGTTGATGTATTAAGACTTACTTATCGTCTATCTGCAATAAAATCCTCATTTGCAAATTTTAGAAGCATACAAAAAACCACTTCTTATCAAATGTTAGAATTGATAAGAAGTGGTTACTAATTCACACTCGTGTTATCTTGCTAATTGAGCAAATACTTTATGGAAAGCATCCACTGTTTTTGCGATATGCTCTTCTGTATGTGCCGTAGAAATAAATAAACCTTCAAATTGAGATGGCGGTAAGAAAATACCTTCTTCTGCCATTAGACGGAAGTATTCAGCAAATAATTGTAAATCTGACGTTTTTGCTGAATCAAAATCAATAACATCCTCGTTCGTAAAGAAGAAACCTATCATTGAACCAGCACGATTTACAGTATGCGGAATATTGTATTTCGTTGCGGCTTCACGGAAACCTGCCTCTAATTGATCCCCAAGCTTTTGGAAGTATTCATAAGAGTTACTATCAAGGCGTGATAATGTTTCAAAGCCTGCTGTCATTGCTAATGGATTCCCTGACAATGTTCCAGCTTGATAGATCGGACCCGCTGGTGCTACCTGCTCCATAATTTCCTTTTTCCCTGCAAATGCACCGACAGGAAGTCCACCGCCAATAACTTTACCTAATGTTGTCATATCAGGTGTTACATCAAAATAACCTTGTGCACAACCATAATCAACACGGAAGCCTGTCATAACTTCATCAAAAATCAACAATGTCCCATGTTCCTTTGTTAATTCACGTAAACCTTGTAGGAAGCCTGGTTGTGGAGGGACAACCCCCATATTTCCTGCGACTGGCTCAACAATTACTGCCGCAAGCTCTGAACCAAACTTTTCGAAGACTAGTTTAGCCCCTTCTAAGTCATTGTACGCTACTGTTAATGTATTACGTGCAATATCCGCTGGAACACCAGGGCTGTCAGGTAAACCTAGTGTAGCTACCCCAGAGCCAGCCTTAATTAGTAACGAATCTCCATGACCGTGATACGAGCCCTCAAATTTTAAAATTTTATCGCGACCAGTAACACCACGAGCTACGCGTAAAGCAGACATCGTAGCCTCTGTACCAGAAGAAACAAAGCGAATCATTTCCATACCAGGTAGTCGATCTAACACTAATTTGGCTAAACGATTTTCTGTGTAGCTTGGTGCTCCAAACGAAGAGCCCTTCGCTGCTGTTTCTGCAATTGCTTGTACAACTTCTGGATGAGAATGCCCTAAAATAAGTGGTCCCCATGATAATACATAATCAATATACTCATTGCCATCAATGTCTTTAATCATCGCACCGTGACCAGATTCCATAAAGATTGGATCCATGTTTACGGATTTGAATGCACGTACTGGGCTACTTACACCACCTGGCATTAAGTTAATTGCTTCAGCATATGCTTGTTTTGATTTTTCGTAAGAACGTGTCATTTATTTCTCCTCCAACCAACGTGCAACATCTTTAGCATGATACGTAATGATTAAATCTGAGCCTGCACGTTTCATGCTAAGTAACGTTTCAAGCACTACATTTTTCTCGTCAATCCAGCCGTTAATAGCTGCTGCTTTAATCATTGCATATTCACCAGAAACGTTGTATGCAACAATAGGTAATGTATAGTTATTTTTCACATCACGAATAATGTCTAAATAACTTAGAGCTGGCTTCACGATTAAGAAATCTGCACCTTCTTCAATATCCGACTCCGCTTCACGGAATGCCTCCATACGATTCGAAGGATCCATTTGGTATGATTTGCGATCACCAAATTGAGGTGCACCATCAGCTGCATCTCGGAACGGACCGTAATAGCTAGATGCATATTTCACGGCATATGACATAATCGGAACATTTTCAAAGCCTGCTTCATCTAGACCCGCACGAATAGCTGCCACAAATCCATCCATCATATTAGATGGAGCGATGATATCCGCTCCTGCTTTTGCTTGAGATACTGCCGTACGCGCTAAAACATCTAATGAAGGATCGTTTAAAATTTGATCGCCTTCAATTAAGCCACAATGACCATGATCTGTAAATTCACATAAGCATGTATCTGCAATGACTAAAAGCTCTGGATAACGAGCTTTAATCATACGTGTTGCTTCTTGCACAATACCATGATCATGGAATGCACCAGTTCCAACTGCATCTTTTTCTGCAGGTAAGCCAAATAAAATAACCGCAGGAATTCCTAAAGTAACAACTTCATCAATCTCAGCCTCAAGTTTATCTAACGAAAATTGAAAAACTCCTGGCATAGAAGGTACTTCGTTTTTAATATTTTCGCCTTCCATAACGAAAATTGGATAAATTAAGTCCTCTTTGTGTAAGTATGTTTCTTTTACCATTGATCGTATTGCAGCATTTGCACGCAAACGACGATGTCTTTGAAATTGTAATTTTGTCATTTTCTTTCTCCTACTTTCGTTATTTCCTCGATGACTGCTTGCATGGTATATACGCTCGGCATAACATCCACAATCGCACCGTGATTTAAAATAGCTGCTTCTGTAATATGACCGATTGCTGCAACATGTACCGCTTCCCAACCAATTACCGAAGCCACATCCTTGGCGTAGACATCAACAGCGGAAGGGCTAGCAAAAATCACTGTGACATCGCTATTCGCAAGGATACATTCAATGATCAATTGTTTGTAATCGTGTCGCTCAATCGTTTCATAAACTGTCCATTCTTTCAATGTAAAGGGTAACCCTTCCTTCAATGTCTTTTTCGCTTTCTCTCCACGAATAAATAGACATGTAGGATTGCTACCTGCTACACTAGGAAATTCTTGAACAAAAACATCTGCACTAAATATAGAAGGCATAAAGCTCACACGAAATCCTAGCTTTTCTAAGGCTGCAGTGGTTTTCGTACCAATTGAAGCAATTTTCCCTTGAAAATGCTCTACACTTACATGACATCGGAGCATCTTGTTGGCAAAAGCTTCTACAGCATTTTGACTCGTAAAAATAAGCCATTCAAATTGACGCGCATTCTGTAATTGCACATCATCGTTTTTATCGATAAGCTCGCAAGTTTCAATTAACGGGGCAATTACTGCCTGTCCACCTAAAGCTGTAATGTCCTCTATTATAGTTGTCGTCTTAGATGAACCTGTCAAAATAATAGTTTTACCTTCTAAAGGTAAATTATTTTGCATCTTGCTCTGCCTTTACTCGTTGAATTAACTCAAAAGCACCTTGCTCCGTTAAAATCTCAGCAAGCTCTTTCCCAACTGCTTCCGCATCAGTGCCCACAACTGTTTCCTTGTAAACAACTGAAGCATCTGGTGCAGCAACAAGGCCAGTTAATGTAATTTCTTCCCCATTTGACTTTGCATATCCTGCGATAGGTACTTGACAGCCGCCATCCATAGCTGCTAAGAAAGCACGTTCTGCATGTGCTTCTTGCCATGTAATACGATCTGTTAACTTGCCTAATTCCGTTAATAGTTCCGTGTCGTCTCCTCGGCATTCAATACCTAAAGAGCCTTGCGCTACTGCTGGCAGACAATCCTCAACAGGTAAAAACTCAGTAACTACATCATCGCTCCAGCCAAGGCGTTTTAGTCCTGCTGCTGCTAAAATAATAGCATCGTATTCATCAGTTTCAAGTTTAGCTAAGCGTGTATCTACATTTCCGCGAATCCATTTAATTTCTATATCTGGACGGACTGTTAAAAGTTGCGCACTACGACGAAGAGAACTTGTCCCAACAACAGCTCCTGCCGGAAGATCGGCAAATTTCACATGTCCTTTTGAAATAAATGCATCACGCGCATCTTCACGAGGTGGAATGCAACCAATCACTAATCCTTCTGGCAATACTGCAGGCATATCCTTCATAGAATGAACAGCAAAGTCGATTTCTTTGTCATAAAGTGCTTGTTCAATTTCTTTTACGAAAAGCCCTTTACCACCTACCTTTGATAGCTGCACATCTAAAATTTGATCGCCTTTTGTGACAATTTCTTTCACTTCAAATTCAAATGGTACACCAGCTGCTTTTAACTCATTGATAAACCAATTTGTTTGTGTTAAAGCTAGCTTACTTCTCCTAGAACCTACAATAATTTTTCTCAACAGTCTCCAACCTCTCTCCTAATACCATAAATGGAATCGTGATAAACTACTTCCTAAAAAGAAGTTCACAACAACTAATAGGTATGCATATATATGTACCCATGCGTAAGTTGTCCCTGTTAGCTTACTCTTACGATTCACATACAAGATAAAGCAATACAAAATTAAAATAATAAAGGACCCTATAATCTTCGCATCAAAAAACGAAAGACTCTCTACATTTAGTAGTGCCCATTCAAACCCTAAAACTAAACTTACAAATAGCACTGGAATACCAATGTAAAATGAAACATTCATCCAGTTACTCGTCTGCTGTAATGATGGCAACCTTGTCCATAAATGTGACCATTTTTTCTTTTTAAGCAAACGATATAATACTAAATACAATATCGCAAAAACAAATGTTAACGAAAACACTGCGTACGATAAAATTGCAAATGATATATGAATAAAAAGCAATTCCGAAATTAAAGTATCGCTAACGATTCCTGTTGACCTTTTCGGCATAAAAGTAAAAATACTAGCGAATAAAAATCCTAGTATATTAATAATAAATACCGGTAGATCGACTCGTGCTATACAGTGCAAAATAATAGATAAAGTCACGAGCAGCCAGGAATAAAAGAGAATCCCTTCAGACAAGGATAAAATCGGAAAACGCTTCGTTTCCACAAAAGTTAATAGTATAATGGCACTTTGAAATACCCATACGAATGAAACAAGCCAAAAAGCAACTCGCCTTGCTCGAATTTGCTTATAAAAGTAATCAGTAAAGTAAAATACTAGACTGATCGCATACAAGACGATCATTACTTCATAGAGCCTTGTCATTGTCAAATCAGCCAATAGACATCCCTTCTTTATTTTGAAAGTGCTAAAGCAGTGTACTTTAGCCTAGAAAAAAAAACGTTTTCGTATCCTTAGTTTACCATACAGATACGAAAACGCCTCATTTAATATCAATAGAAAATCTCGTTCGCGGGAAAAAGCTCGAAGGACAACTTTTCTAAAGTTGCACCGCGAACACATAGACATCTATCAATTATGCCTTGGCATAATTACGTCCGGAATCGGCTTTGTGCTAGCACAAAGAACTCTTTTCCGATTCTGTGACATCCGCCGGAGGCTTTAACTTCTTTCAGCGGATGTTTCGGACACCCGCTGAAAAGTAACTTTAACCTGCATTCATCTCACCACCTATAGAGGTGGGAGATTTGTAGCTGACGCTTTGCTTTCGCTACAAAAACACATGCTGAAAGAAGTTAGAAAGAATACTTTGGTTCAGCGGAAGATTGTGACGACTGTAAGCGTTCTTTGCGTTCAAGCTCTTGTTCTGTCATCGCAGTAACTTCAGCTTCCACAGCATCCTCTATACCGAAAATTTGTTGGAATAAACGTAACTGTTCATTTGCTTTTGGTGAATTTGCCATTTCCTTAGCTTGTAAAATTGGTTCTTTTAACAATTGATTAATAATCGACTTTGTATGCTTACTTAAAATTTTACGTTCACGATCCGTTAAATCCGGCATTTTATTCTCGATACTAATCATTGTCTCTTCTTGTATATGATTCGCTTTTTTACGTAAAGCCGAGATGACAGGGACAACACCAAGAGTGGCGACCCAATCTTTAAATTGCACAACCTCTTTACCAATCATCGAAGAAATATCAGCAGCAGCACGTTCACGTTCTGCTAAGTTGGCTTCGACGATGCCTTGTAAATCATCTATATCATATAAGAAAACATTTGGTAAATCTCCAACACGTGGATCAATATCTCGTGGAACTGCGATATCTACCATAAATAATGGTTTACCTTTACGTAAACGTTCAACAAATTGCATCAATTCATAGTCAATCACATAATCTGTTGCACCTGTAGACGTAATTAAAATATCCGCTTCAAGTAACGAACATTGTAGTTCCTTCATAGATTTTGCTTCACCGTCAAATTTAGCTGCCAAACTTTCTGCTTTTTCGAACGTACGGTTAATAACGGTTACTTTCCCTACACCGCTACCGTAAAGGTTCTCCATAGCAAGTTCTCCCATTTTTCCGGCACCTAAAATGGCTACATGTTTACGTTGTAAAGACCCGAAAATTTTCTTCGCTAATTCAACTGCTGCATAAGAGACTGATACCGCGTTCTCACCGATAGCCGTTTCGTTATGTGCACGCTTCGCAAATGTCACTGCTTGTTTAAATAGCTGATTGTATACCGTTCCTGTTGTTCCAATCTCTTGTCCATTTAAGAAGCTTTTTTTTACTTGTCCTAAAATTTGAGTTTCGCCAAGTACCATCGAATCAATTCCAGCTGTCACTTTGAATAAATGCTCTATTGCCTCATCTTCTTCACGAATTGTTAAATACGAAGAAAATGTCTCCACAGGCAAGTCGAACCAGTTTGCTAAAAATTGTTTTACAAAATGACGTCCAGTATGCAATTGATCAACTACTGCATAAATTTCCGTACGATTACATGTCGAAACAATAACATTTTCCAATATGCTTTTTTGCTTTTGCAGCGCTTCCATTGCCTGTGGTAGTTCACTCTCTATGAATGATAACTTTTCACGAATCTCAACTGGCGCCGTTTTATAATTCAAGCCTACTACGATGGTATGCATGAATAACACCTCTCACGTTCTAATTAACAAATCTCATTATAGCACAGTTCGACACGAGTTCATCAATAATTTGTGAACATGTCATGAAGAACTGTAATTCGTCATCTACATTAGAATTATTATAAACTAAGTGTAACAAATTATACATTCGGTTTCAAATTTAAAATCTGGCATAACGTATGATGGATTTCCGTTTTATCATCCAACTTTTGAGTTTTATCGATTAACTTTCATATTTTATCACCCAACTTCTGAATTTTATCGACATCCACCTACCAAAGAGCAAAAAGGATTCATACACAAAACTATGTGTGAATCCCTTTACAATAGAATTATTAAATTATCTTTAACAGGCTAAATTTACTCTTAAAGACTAGGTTTACCCTTTGCAGATGCATGCATGTAATGTTATTAATAAAAACGCACAAAATGAAACTAAGAAGAAAGGAATGGTACTGTTCATTTATCCTCACCTCAAAATATCTTTTAAGGTAACATTCCCAACTTCAATTTATTTATATAATGAATAATCACCGCCTCCTAAGGAGTGCGGTGATCTTAGATCTCCATCATAAAATTAAAACCGTACACTAAATCCTTTGAATTGATGAATACCTGTTCCAAACTTCACTAGATTCTTTTCTTTAAGTTCCTTAACTGCGCTTACGAGTTCTTGTAAGATACTTGGTTCAAGACCTAATGTATGATGTGAACCATAAATTTTTGTGACACACGGAATCTTTGATATCTTTTCCCAGGAATCAACTAAGTCAAGAGGGTTAGTCGAAGGGTAAAAAGCATAGATAGGTGCCCCATCATAAAGTAAATCACCAGTAAATAAATATCCGTTTGTTTTGTCAAAAACACATATATGACCTGGAGAATGCCCAGGGGTATGATGAATAATTAATTCTCTGTTCCCTAAATCAATCACATCACCATCCTGTAATAATCCAGTTGGGGTTCCTTGATATGGTTTATATGTTTCTGGATTAAATGATTTTGGAGTTGGAATTGCTATATCTCTACTAATATCTCTTCTTATTTGTTCTATAGTCAATCCTTTAATACCATTAGTTAACCAATCTGAGTCAGCTTCATGAACATAAACATTTTCAAATTCCCCATGGCTTCCAATATGATCAGCATGCACATGAGTTGTTAAAACAACAATCGGTAAATCAGTTAATTGATCCGTTATGCGTTTGATATTATCAATTCCAAGACCTGTATCAATAAGAACTGCTTTCTTATTGCCGATCAATAGAAATGAATGCACCTTTTCCCAATGCCCATACTCACTAATTGCAAATGTTATATTATCGATTTCCTGAATTGTAAACCACGAGTCCTTAACTATAATCCCCCCTAAAATACGAGTATAACTTTTAATATTACTTAAAGTATTGATTTATGTACTAATCTAAGCAGGAAAAGCAAATTATTGAAGTTTACTGTTCGTTTTATCATCCGTAAACGCCATATCTTCTTATTCGATATGGTATTCTCATATTCCTTGCTATTTAAGTGTAGAAACCAAACAAAATAATTCTGTAACTACTCCCCTTAAAGCGAATGTGACCATCATCCTATCGCTACCGCTACGTTAACACTGCACTTTCGCAGACTCCCTAGGAAGCTTTGCTCTGTGCGAAAGCGAAGCGGCCGCCCACCGGAATGGAAATCAACCCCACGAAGAGCTAGGAACCATTACAACAGTGCTATCGACCATTATTTCATTAACAACCATACCAATCATGTTTTATTTTATTAATTAAATGCAGTATTTTAGATAAATCTATTACTCTCATAAATAATCGGTGAATACCAAATAACACACCCCGCACTTGGTGCCTGAAACCATTAATCTAAATTCAAATAAAAAGGCCGACTTAGAATAGTTTTCACTTTCGCTTACTAAGTTAGCCTTTATGTTTATGCACTATTTTATTATTTTGCCGCAACTAGAATTGACATAATGTTTTGGACAGATTGAACAGATTGATCCAGCGCCCATTTCTCTTCCGCTGTTAGAGTAATTTCGATGATACTTTCAATTCCACTGCCACCTAAAATAGTTGGCACACCTAAATATAGGTCGTTGTAGCCGTACTCACCTTCAAGATAAGCAATCGATGGTAAAATCCGTTTCTTATCTTTTAAAATGGCTTCAGCCATTTGAACCATTGAAGCTGCAGGGGCGTAATAAGCACTTCCATTTCCAAGCAATTTTACAATTTCTCCGCCGCCTTTGCGGGTTCTTTCCACAATTGCGTCAATTCTTTCCTGCGGAAGCATTTTTTCAAGCGGGATTCCTCCTGCATAAGAGTAACGAACTAAAGGAACCATATCGTCGCCATGGCCGCCTAGGACAAAACCGGTAATATCCTCTACTGATACATTTAGCTCTTGGGCAACAAATGTATTAAATCGCGCTGTATCTAGGACACCTGATTGACCGATGACACGGTTTTTAGGAAAACCTGTTGTTTTAAAGCAAACATACGTCATTGCATCTACCGGATTACTTAACACGATTATATAGCTGTTAGGTGCGTACTTTTTGATATTTTTCGAAACCTCAACCATTATTTTTTCGTTTATAGAAACTAAATCATCACGGCTCATCCCCGGCTTCCTTGGAAGACCAGCAGTGATTAACACCAAGTCCGCATCTTGAATATCTTCATAATTGGAGGTGCCTGTAATATTGGCGTTAAACCCTTGAACCGGGCTTGCCTCAAGCATATCAAGCGCCTTTCCCTTAGTTGGATTGGTTTGTGATGGGATATCTACAATAACCACATCCCCCAGTTCTTTTTGAGCTAGCATCAAAGCTGCGGTTGCTCCGGTAAAGCCTGCTCCAATAACGGCAATTTTTCTGCGCTTAAAAGTCATTTTTCTCCTCCGTTCATAGAATGGGCTGAACCCGTTAATTCATCCTGTTTCCTTGAAAGAAATAGGAATCAGGTTAACCCGATTCCCTAGTTTCGTCCCTCTATACACTTGCCAATTCTTTTTCTAACGCTTTTTCAACTGGAACATATTGATATCCAAGATCTTTAGCTACAGCTTGATACGTAATTTCCCCATTAGCTGTGTTAACACCAAGCTTTAATGGTTCACTGTCAAGTATAGCCTTGTACACACCCTTATTAGCTATTTGCATGGCAAATGGAATGGTCACGTTTGTTAAGGCAGTGGTAGAGGTTCTTGGTACCGCCCCAGGCATGTTGGCAACCGCATAATGAATGACCCCATATTTTTCATAGGTTGGCTGATCATGTGTAGTAATTCGGTCAACCGTTTCAAGAACTCCCCCCTGGTCAACAGCCACGTCCACAATAACCGAACCGGGATTCATTTTTTCAACCATTTCCTTAGTAACAAGCTTTGGTGCCTTGGAACCTGGAATTAGCACGGCACCAATTACAAGATCTGCCCCTTTAACTGCTTCCGTGATATTATACGGATTAGACATCAATGTTTTAATTTGGTTACCGAAAATATCATCTAATTGACGCAGTCTGTCAGCACTTAAGTCGATTATTGTGACATCTGCTCCCAGACCGATGGCCATTTTAGCTGCGTTTGTCCCAACGACACCACCTCCGATGATTGTTACCTTGCCGCGGTTTACACCTGGTACACCGGAAAGTAGAATTCCTTTACCGCCGTTTGTTTTTTGTAAAAATTGCGCACCAATTTGCGCTGCCATTCTTCCAGCTACTTCACTCATCGGTGTAAGAAGCGGAAGTGTCCGGTTATCGGAAACGGTTTCATAAGCGATTGCAAGTACACCTTTTTCCTTTAAGGCCTCCGTTAATTCCGGCTCAGCTGCTAAATGCAGGTACGTAAATAAAATTAAATCATTACGGAAATATCCATATTCACTTGGAAGGGGCTCCTTCACCTTCATGACCATATCAGCTCCGGCCCAAACATCCGCTGCCTTTTCAATCAATTCTGCACCCATATTTTCGTACTGTTCATCTGTAAATCCACAGCCGGCACCAGCTCCCATTTCAACAAGCACTCTATGTCCGGAATTCACAAACGAAACCACACCTGCAGGGGTTATTGCAACGCGGTTCTCATTATTCTTAATCTCTTTTGGAACACCAATAATCAAAGTAATTCCGCCTCCCGTCAACTATGACTCTACTCTTGGTGACCTAACACCATTTATTCTATTCCCCTTCAAATGAATCAATAATACCGACTATAGCCGCATCAATAGGGGAGTTTTTGTCTGCGACTAGTTTTTGGACCAGTGAGCCTTGGGCAATCAGCACCATTTCGTCAAACCCGGCTCCTATCCGGTCCATCGCTACCAATGAATTTCCAACAGGCTCTTTAGAAAGATTGATTGGTTGGACAATCAGTAGTTTGATGTTTTCCATCCCTTTTTCTTTCTGTGTTGCCCAGACACTTCCCACTACTTTTGCAATCAGCATCGTCACTCATCCTTCTTGAAAAACTTAACTATCAATTTTTTCTCTTTTAATAAATCTTTCGCTAAAGGAGAGATGATAACTCCCTTCTGCAGATACACAGTAGAATTAGGGAAATCAGGCTGCGCATGAATCCATTCTGGTGTTAGAAGTTTCTTGTTAAAAATCACATTTCCATTCACATTAGCCTGATTGTCTTCACTCCCCACCACGGTCGAAGCCCCCAAAACCTTCTTTTTCTCAATCTTATGATGAAACTTTTGTACAATAGAATCTGCTAATCCCAATTGGGCCTTAAACTCAATGCCAAGTCCGGTCATAAACTTAACATATTCCTCAAACCGTTTTTTAAACGGCGATGGCAGACTGAGTGTTTTTAATGTTCGACGATCAGCCCGTTTGATTCCTGGGGTATCAGCGCCTATCAGAATAAACTTCCCAAGGATAAGTGCAGAGAAAATTACCTCTGACTTAATCGTTCCCTTCAAACCGTACGCAACCCTAGCAGCATTATCTAAATCAATTTCCGGAATAATGATCCCATCATAATCCTTTGCCAGTTCAATGGCAGCTGGTGAATGCTCATCGGCTGCTATTATACGTTCTGAGCCGGTTGATTCCACTCGCTGCATGCCGAGCCACGAGGATGTTTCTCCATCTAAAAACAATAAATCATACCCAATATCAGCATTCTTTAATTGAATGAACTGATCTGCAAATGGTTCGTGGGCTGAACTGTCACAAAATATAAAAAGAACTTTCCCTACTTTTTCTTTTTCCTTTTCCAGCTTCATTGTTTGGATGACTTCATGGACAACCGATTCAACCATCGAGCGAATATCGATTTCCCTCACCCCCTCTATTAAAAAATACTCCATTTTTCCCGATTAACTTGACCATGTCACCTGTTTTAAGCCCTGCTGCATTACCTTCGTCCATATCGATGTGAAAATCCAAACGATAATTTGGATGAACTCGGACCATAACATCTGTAAAAATGATTGGGCGCTCTCCTTCTGTTTGCAAATACAAACAATCCCCGTGTTTAAGGTCATACTTTTGTGCATCTATATCAGAAATATGAATGTGGCGCTTTGCCACAATCACACCCTTTTGTAATGAAACACACCCATTTGGGCCCACTAGCGTAAGCCCCGGGGTGCCTTCGATAGAACCAGACAAGCGAACTGGCGGATAAATCCCTAACTGGTATCCATCCGTATTGGAAATTTCTACTTGTGTCTCTTCTCTAGCAGGACCAAGAATCCTTACATGTTGAATAATTCCTTTAGGTCCAACAAGAGACACCTGCTCCTTCGCCGCAAATTGACCAGGTTGCGACAATTCTCGTAACTGTGTTAATGAATAACCCTCACCAAACAGTGCTGAAACATCCTCAGCGGCTAAATGAATATGCCGGTTGGAAACCCCGACAGGAATCTGCAGGCTTTCCCCACTGAAGGCAGATGTTTTGCCCGTTTTAACAAGACACATATCCTGTATCGGAATTCGTCTGTCGCGAAGATAGTCTACGGCTGCAGGAGTCAGCTTATCACCCTCTCTAACAATGAAAGGATTAGGAATTCCCTTTTTTATCATAGATCGTAGGGTGGATTCCGTAATGAGTACCATACGTTATCCTTCCAATTTCGGAAGAATTAACTCGATATCGGAATGAGGACGCGGAATCACATGAACAGAGTTTAATTCACCAACACTTTCAGCTGCAGCAGCTCCAGCATCTACTGAAGCTTTTACTGCTCCAACATCCCCACGCACCATTACAGTTACAAGTCCTCCGCCGACATGTACCTTGCCGATAAGCTTTACGTTTGCTGCTTTTGCCATCGCATCAGCTGCTTCCACTGCACCTACTAGTCCTTTTGTTTCAATCATTCCTAAAGCTTCTCCACTCATTGTTTATTCCTCCTAATTGAAATTTAATTCTTTTAACACACTTTTGACAATTTCCATAATTTCATCCTTTGAAACACTTGGTTCAGCATTTAAAGCGCTTTCTTTATATGCAGTATTTCTTGCTGGTTCCTCATTTTGCATTTCTCGAATACCAAAGGCAATTCGTTTCTTATTTAATAGATGCTCTGGGCCAATATTATCCGAAGAAATATTATTTCCGTAGGTGCCGCAGCCAAGAGTCATCGATGGTGAGATCCCGGTTGTTGCACCAATTCCGCCGAAGGTTGTACCAGAGTTCACGACCACCCGTGAAGCTTTTTGTTGAACACCAAAACTTTCAATCAATTGCTGGTCCTCGCAATGAATTCCAACTGTATGGCCTAATCCTCCAATTTCGAGCAATTCATCACAGACCTTTCCAGCCTCCTGTTCATTAGTGACAGTGTAAAACGCAAGAATTGGTGACAATTTCTCCAGAGAAATTGGATAATTTTTGCCTATGTTCGTTTCTTCAGCTACTAGTAATCTAGTATTATCCGGAATGACAATGCCCGCAATTTTCGCCAACGCCTGTGGCGATCTTCCAACAATGTCAGGGTTTAAACCGCTGCCGCGGAGAATGATTGCTTCAACTCTCTGCTTCTCGTAATCATCTAAGAAATATGCACCTGCCTGCTCAAGTGTGGATTTCACTTTGTTCTTAATGGCTTTATCCACCACAAGGGCTTGCTCAGAAGCGCATATCGTACCATAGTCAAACGTTTTACTATGAACAATTTGACTCACAGCTTTTGCTATATTTGCACTCGAATGAATATATACCGGAACATTTCCAGGGCCAACACCATATGCCGGCTTACCGGAACTATAGGCTGCCTTCACCATTCCTGGACCGCCTGTAGCCAAAATTAGGTCTGTATCTTTATGCTTCATTAATTCCTGTGCCGATGCAAGTGTGGGCTTCGTAATACAAGTAATGATTCCATCCGGAGCCCCTGCCTTATTTGCCGCTTCCTTTAGAACTTTAGCAGCTTCGTTTGTACATTTAGCCGCCGATGGATGTGGACTAAAAACAATCGCATTTCTTGATTTAACCGCAATTAATGCTTTAAAAATAACCGTTGACGTAGGGTTTGTAGAAGGGATAATACCTGCAACAACTCCAACTGGCTCGGCCGCTAACAGCAATTTCTTATCCTCGTCACGTGAAATGATCCCTACCGTCTTCTTATCCTTAATTGATTCATAGACATCCTTAGCAGAGAAGAGATTTTTAGTCATTTTATCTTCCATTTTGCCATACCCTGTTTCATCAACCGCCATTGCTGCAAGTCTGCCAGCTTCTCTGATAGCAGCTTGGGTCATGCAGTGTACGATTTGATCAACCTGGTCCTGTGTCATGTTTGCCATTGCCTTTTGTGCCACTTTAGCTAGTTTCAGATTTTCTCTAGCCTCTTGAATCGATTCAAGATCGGTATCTAGGTACATCACTTATCGCCGCCTTTCCCTGCTTGGAACTTTAATATTAATTGTAGTAACTCCTCTTTTCTCGATTTTGCTATTTCATCTGGCGATAACAGAAAACCTTCAAAGGAGTTTGCTATTTCTCTAAGCTCCTGCAAATTCTTTTTATTTAGATCTCGGTAGTTTGTATCATTAGTAGCAGTGAAGTCTTGTGACTCTTGTTTAACCGTTTTTTGCTTTTCTGCTACTAGAACCGGAAACAACATTTGGATCACATGATCGTCCGGCCTAGGAATAACATGTGAGTGGCGATGCTGACCAACTCTTTTGGCAGTTTCTGTTCCCACATCGACAGCACTTTTCACCGACGCTACATCACCAATGATATATATCGTCACAATCCCCGAGTCCGCTTTCTGAAACGTGGTAACGTTCACATCTGCAGCCTTGGCAGCAGCATCTGCAGCAGCCACCATTGCCGGAAAACCAATAGTCTCGACCATTCCCAGTGCATAGGCATGTTTTTTCAACTACTCTCACCTCTCCACCTCTCGGCAACTTATTCATTTATTAATAAGTATGTTTAATCCCCATTAGCTAAACGCTGGTTAATCTTCGGAATTAATTGATCCAATTCTCCGATACTATTAATGACATAATGAGCACCCGCATCTTTAAATCTTTTCGTAACAACTTCGAGCATTTTTGCAAGTGTATCAGGGTCAAGCGCATTTACTTCATGTTCTTTAAGCCCAAGTTCACTGCCGCCCTTAAGAATTCCAACACTCCAGGCACCGGCATTGACGCCCTCTTTAATATCACTGATGGTATCGCCCACTTTAATGATGTGTTTCATTGGATAAACACCAAGATTCATGGCATTCTGATAACACATCCATGGATACGGTCTTCCCGCTGGAACATCACTTGGGGTAATCATAAAGTCTGGGGCATACCCTTGCTTTTTCGCTTCAGGAGCGACAACGTCCATCATTTCAGCTGTGTATCCAGTAGTGGAACCGATTTTGATTCCTTGTCTCCTTAACCTTTCTACCAGTTCTATTGCACCAGGTATTGGCGTACAATAGTTACGTAGGATTGAGAACAACATAGGTTCGAAGTCAGCATATAGGTCATCGACATCTTTCTTTTCTGGTAATCGGCCAAACTTTTCTTTCCAAAGCTGTGCAATTCGGTCCATCTGACACATCGTATTAATATGATCCCACTTTAACAGCCCCATCGGAGCCCGTGCTTCCTCATCTAAAACTTCGATTCCTCTTTTTCTGAAAATCTCCAAAAAAACATCCAATGGTGCAAAACAACCATAGTCTACAGTGGTGCCTGCCCAGTCAAAAATAACAGCTTCAATCTGGGGAGTTTGATTTCCCAAAACACGAACCCTCCTTTTTCGGCACTAATATAACACACGCTAGAGTATCTGCTTCCCGGCATGCAAACGCTATTATTAGTTCTTTTTAGTTAGTAGAAACAACCATTTTCTCCCTATTATTCTCGGAAAGAATAACTGCTCCCTGATTGTTACTTTTTATAGAAACAATCTCTTCGTGAATATGAATTCCTCGTTTCTTTAGTGCTTCAAAAATCATCGTTGGTTCAAACGCATCCTCCGGAATTAAGATTCCAGTCTTTTCAACTAATCCCTTTGCGATGATTTCTGTCGCAATTGCCATTGGAATTTTTACGTTCCTCGTATAGGCTCTTAATTTTTTCCCAGCCCTTAACGGATCCGTCACTTGCGGGATGTGTATGATAAAGGACGTGGCGTTTTTTAATGCCATCCTCTTTCCCCACTATCTCAATATGTAGGGAGTAACCGTACGTTTGTGTTTCTTGTCCTTCCTTGGATTGAATAAGATATTCACCAATCACATCCATTACACCGACACTTTTACTCCATTGACAGAGACTTTCGGATTACTTTAATTTCCGTAATCATACAAAGCACTGACGAGCTGCAGTATTTTGCTTCGGCCATGTACCACGGACTTCGATTAAATTAATCCCTTTACAACTTGAAGCCCGATTTCTTCATTGAAGTCACCTATGGTAATCACTTCAAACTCCGAATGTTCAACAAGATCCAAAACGGCTTCTCTGCATATTCTGCCAGCTCCACCTAAACAAAAGACATTCACGCATCACCCTCCTAAATATTTAAAATATTCACTCAATTTATGAGTTGAATTGATTATATCACAGGTAAATTGGTTTGTCTTGGTTTTTATTGGTTTTTCTGTCCGTTTTTCAAAAAAATTTTTTTCGTTCTTAAATCCACCAACTAAAACCAACTTTTGTAATAAAAAAAGCCATACTCTCGATATATTCGCAGAATATGGCCATTTATTTATTTCGTTATCCAGGATTCCTTTGGAGCGTCCGTTTTTGCTCATTTTCATCAACAGTTGCTAAATGCTTACTTTCAATCTGCTTAGTTTCAATCAGCCTACTTTCAATCTGCTTACTTTCAATCAACTGGCTGATTTTCGCAAGTAGGAAGGTAATTAGCACAGATGCAAAAACAATCCCATAAAAACCAGCTCCTATTCCAATTCCCACGCCGCCGACAAAGAATACCATAGCTGCGGACGTCAATCCTTTTACCTGAAGGCCGTCCTTCAAAATCAGACCGGCCCCTAAGAAACCAAGCCCAGATACAATCTGCGCCGTTAGACGCATCGGATCCATCCGGTTATTTATGTGAGAATCGCTAAAAACCTCGGCACTGTAAATTGAAACAATCGTAATGAGCGTACACGATACAGAGACATAGGTGAACGTTTTTAGACCCGCTGGTTTATTTTTAGCACTTCGGTCCCAGCCGATGAACATCCCAAGAAGTGCACTTATCACAAGACGCATATATACTTCAATGTTTTTCCATAAATGTTCTTCGTAGAACAGTCCTAAGTGGTCCATTCCCTTCCCCCTTTACAGGCAGCCTTTTGCCTATAGTGCGGAGAGTCACATTGAAGATGATTCCGTTTGATCCGCCACCAGCCATTTCACATTATTTTCTTGAAGACTATGCTCCCAATCCTTTGGGTATGGCTGATCACAAATCACCATACTAATGTCTTTCAGGTCTGCCATTTTAAAATTTGCACGTTTGCCAACTTTTGAATAATCAATTAGTAAAATTGATTTACTAGCATGTTCAATTAGTTTTTTCGTAATCATTCCCTTAGAATAATCAAACCCGGTTATCCCGTCATCTTTTGAAAATCCATCTGCAGAAATAAAATACTTATCTACGTAAATATTATCAAGCATTTCCATCGTAAATCCTCCGGTAACTCGATGATGTACTGTATTAATTTCACCGCCAAGGATAAAAATCTTTCCCGTAAAGATATTTTGCTGACTTAACTCAATCAGTACGGAAAGGGCATTAATTGATGTTGTAAAAATGGTTAGATTTCGTTTTTTTCGCAGATTTTTTACTAATTGCAATGGCGTACTGCCATCATCAATCGCGATTACATCGTTATCATTAATTAGATCTGCCGCCATTTCACCAATACGTTTCTTTTCATCAGAATGGATAACTTCACGTTCTAATGTAGAAGGCTCCTCATTAAAGAATGAAATATTAATAGCTCCGCCATAAACTTTTTTGAGCTTTTCCTCTTGGTGTAATTCATCTAAATATTTTCGGATGGTCTCTGTAGAAACCTCTAAAGCTTTGGCAAGTTCACGTACTTTAACCTTCCCTTTGACCTCTATTTGTTCTAATATTTTCCTTTTTCTTTCTTCTCCCGCTAGTGACAAAACCTTCACCCCATATAAATATTTCCACTATAATATTAGACTAGTTCACCATGAAAATAATAGGAACAACGATAGTTACTTCTTTTTCGTCTAGCCCTATATTAATATTATAGAGGAAGATAAAGGTATGTTGCCAGTGATTACTTAATTTTCTAGTACAGGATTGAGCCAATATCTGCTTGTTTCAATTGCCTTCAATAATCCTTCAACATCCGCCAGATGAACATCCCCGATATTTCCAATCCTGAACGTATCCATATCAGAAACTTTTCCAGGGTAGATCACGTAGCCTTTTTCCTTGAGTTTGCTATAGAAGGTCGTGAATTCAAAATTTTCTGAATTCGGATAGTAGAATGAAGTAATAATTGGTGATTGCAGCTCATTTGCAAGGATTGGTTCAATACCCAATTCTCTCATTCCTTCTGACAAGACTTTTTGATTATTCATGTATCTTGCCGCCCGCTCTTTAATGCCGCCTTCCTCATCTAATTCCTTTAAGGCTTGCGCAAAAGCTCTTACAACATGGGTCGGTGAAGTGAAGCGCCATTTGCCATTTTGCTCCTCCATTGTTTTCCATTGGTCATAGAGGTCAAGAGAGATTGATCTTGCATTTTGGGAGCACTTCTCAAATTCATCCTTTTTAACAACGGCAAAGCCAAAGCCTGGAACTCCCTCAATACACTTATTGGCACTGCTAATAATATAATCTATTCTTAATTCATCAATATCCATTTCTACGCCGCCAAAGCTGCTCATCGCATCAACAATATAGACTTTATTATAACGCTTAACGATTTCACTAACCTTCTCAATCGGGTTCAGCATTCCCGTTGTAGTTTCACAATGAACAATGGCTACATGCGTGATGTCTGGATCACTTTCCAGCTGGTCTGTTAGCCGGTTCAAATCTAAAGCCTCAACCTCACCGCTGGCAAGTACCACTGTATTAATGCCCAGTTTCGAAGAGATTTTTGCAATTCGATGACCATATACCCCATTTGCAATAACTAGAAGCTTTCCATCCTTAGGCAGGACTGTACCAATTACTGATTCTACACTAAAAGTACCGCTTCCCTGCATTAATACGGCTGAATATTTATCAACAGCTTTTGTAGCAAGTGAAACAAGCTTACTCCTTACACCCTGTACGATATTGTTATAGTCATCGTCCCATGTACACCAATCTTTCATCATCGCTAGTTTAACCGTACCCGTTGTCGTTAATGGTCCTGGTGTTAATAATAGGTATGGGTTGTTCGTGACATCCTTCATATTCATTTCTTTATTCCTCCCTAATAGTAGAATTTTATTTATTTAAACTATTCATAAAGTGCCGGGTTAAACTCTTTTTTCATGTTTTCTTGTTCTTTTTCGTTCAGATTTTTCATTAATCTCACGCAAATTAGTGACATAACCCCAAGTAGCATCAAATAAATCGCTGCCGGAAGCCAAGAACCGTGAAAGGCTGCTACTAATGATGTGGCGATGAGCGGTGCAGTACCGCCAAAAATAGCTGCCCCTAATTGATACCCTACCGAAATACCGGTATAGCGAACTTCTGCACGGAACATTTCAGAGAACATCGTTCCTAATACCGCAGTGATAACGGACCATATTCCATACCCAATCATTACCGCAATCGTTAGTAGAAGGATCGATTTCTTTGAAAGTAAGAAGAAATATGGAATCGAGAATAAAATTACTCCCAGGGTACCTCCATAGAATACCTTTTTTCGTCCAACACGGTCCGATAACGTACCCATTAATGGAATCATTACTAATGAAATCAAAGTCCCAATTGTAACGGCATTTAAGACAGGTCCCTCAGGCATTTTCAACGTATTGGTCGCATAAGAAACTCCAAATGTCGCAAACATATAAAACGGTGCAGTTTCAATTGCCTTCGCTCCAGTTGTTAAGATGATTTCCTTCCAGTGATATTTAAAGGTATCAGCAATTGGAAGTTTTGAAACTGTCCCTTCATCCTTTGCTTTTTGGAAATCTGGGGTTTCCTCTAAACCATTTCGAATCCATAAACCAAGGAAAACCAATAACAGACTTCCTACAAATGGGACCCGCCAGCCCCAAGTTAAAAATTGGGCATCCGGTAATAATCTTAATAATGCCATCGTTGCTGTGGCTAAAATCATCCCGACTGCTGCCCCCATCATAGGCACACTTCCAGCAAAACCGCGTTTCTTTTCTTCTGAATATTCGACAGCCAACAAAACGGCTCCGCCCCATTCACCGCCAACTGCAATTCCTTGAATCAGCCTTAACAACACTAGCAGGATGGGTGCCCAAACTCCAATTGTATCGTAAACTGGTAAAAAGCCGATTAAAGCTGTGCTAATCCCCATAATTCCGAGAGTATAAACAAGTGATTTCTTTCTTCCAACTTTGTCGCCGATGTGACTGAAGATCACGCCGCCAAGCGGACGGAAGAAATAAGGAATTCCAAATGATGCTAATGCAATTAAAAGACCGACGGTTGGAGTGAAATTAGGGAAGAAAAGCTTGTTAAATACAAGGGCTGCGACCGTTCCATATAAAAGGTAGTCATAATATTCGATGGAACTGCCAATTAAACTTCCAATTAACGCTTTAGTCCTTACCTTCTTTGTTTGTTTGTTTGCTGACATAAATAACCTCCTTTACTAGTTAAAAAGTGAATTTTTAGTAGAAACGCTTACTTGGTACCGTTACTAATTGAAAAGTGGATTTTAGTGAAAACGCTTACTTGGTACCGTTAAATTTAGAATATCATCTTTTCTGAAAATTGTGAATAGTTTTTTCTTTATTTTTTTGTTTTTGCTTTGCTTTATTTATTTTTTGTATTGGTTTTGATTGGTTCTAAAGACTTTTAAATTATTTAGCTGAAATTAATAATCAAAACACACAGTATTATGGAAATGATTGATAGCCACTTTGCATAACTGATTTTCTCATTCAATCAGATAATTCCAATAATAGCTGCAAAAACAATACTAATTTCTCTAATAGCTGCCACATAGGTCACTAGGATGGTTTCCATAGCATATACAGCAAGGGCATTGGAAATAAAGACAAATAAGCCGCCAATAAATAGCTTGAGCAGGTATTTTTTCACTAAGGAAACTTCAATTTTCTCTATTCGGTCAATCATGTATTTACCAACAAACACTCCCGCATATACAAAGATTTAAATAATATACCGGACATTAGAGCAGCATCCATTCCGTCCAGGACACCGCTTAAAGCGAAAAAAGTTCCCGCCAGAAACACCCATTTTAAGTTAACATCATTTAATCGAAACATTTGTAAGGTCCCTTTAACCCTATAGTTCATACGCATGCCGAGCACACATCAAAAAAGCTGACCTAATTGTTAAAAATTAGGTCAGCTTTATTTTTTGTCTATTAATTTGTAATAGACACAGTTTTAGTAGCTATAATTTTACCGTCTTTATCATATGCTACAAATTCAATCTCATTATTTATCTTGAAGTCCTGCATGGTTTGAACTGTTTTTGTTAGCATATAGACACTATCGCTACGCTTTTTCAATTCAAATTGCACATCTCCACTTAAAGAAGGGAATCGTACATTAACCTTTGCAACATTTGAACAATTACCATCAATTCTTGCATTCATTGTAATATTGCCTTTGCGTAGAGTTACTGTCGCTTCTTCAAATAAATTTTCAGGATTCACGCAACTTGAAGACGTAGTTTTACATAAAATCGAATCAATAATTTTTTGGAAAACTTGATGTAATTGTAAGTTATCGATTGCGTGGTAGTAAGTACCACCAGTTTCAGCAGCCAGTTGCATTAAAATTGCATCATTGACTTGTGATTTTTTACCCATACTTACAGTGTAAACCTTTACGCCTTTGTTTTTCGCATCGTTCAGTACTTTAGTCATTTTCGATTTACTTGTTTTACCATCTGATACAACAATGATAGATTTTGAAGTTTTCGAGTCATTGGAGAATTTAGACAGTGCGATGTCTATACCCGCGAAAATATCTGTGGCACCCTTTTCTTTCGATGCTTTATACAAATCTTTTTTCAGAACATTATCTGTACTGCCCTCTCCTAGAACAGTAGCTTTTGTATTCGTTTCAACAACAATATTATTTTTAGCCTTAATCTGATTGATGACTTCCATCATTTTTTTACCGCGGTAATTTGTTTGGTCAGATGCTTTCATGGAAGCAGAATAATCAACTACATAAGCTACTTCTGTTGCTAAAGAACAAGAATTTTTACTAAAGTAAGGATTTGTAAAAATTTCCTTTGTAATTGTTTTATCTTTTAAATCCTTCAATATTTTTGCATAACGAGGATCTATTTGATTTACTAATGTTGCTTCAGCTTTCGATTTTCCATAAATAACTGAGTCAAAGTACGCTACAGCTGTCCCTGGGCTTCCTGTGTTATTTAAATAATCCGAAGTATTTGTAACAAATGAAGCTGTTTTCTCAACACCATCAAATTTAATTTTTACTGTTCCTTGGTAGTCAGTAATAACTTCTCCACCTGGTCTTACTAATGTAACCATTACCTTCGTATAACGATCTTTACCTGATGGTCTTGATGCCTCTTCCGCACTTTCTTTTAATGCTTCCACTCGTTTTTTATAGGCTTCTACTTGACCGAGCAATTTACCGCCTTGGTATTTTAATAATACTGTTCGATCATAGTTACTCAAGCTTGTGAAAATAGCATAAATTTTCATGACACTATCATAATGCTCAAGCGTCAATTTTTTTTCGTCTGGCAAATAGCCCATAAGTTGAATAATTGAACCGACTGGATTAATGTTCTCAACCTGTGAGGCAATATCATCATCAATTCCTTGAATACGATAAATCGGACGCCCATCATCTGAAATCATATACATAATTTCGATCGTATCATTAACTGAATCCTTTAAGCGTTTTTGAATGATTGTTTCAAATAGCCAAACTGAAATATTATAGTTTTCAAACTGTAATATAGCATTTTCATAGCCTAAAGCAGGGTATTTAGTATCACTGCCACCATATTGTAGATATTTATTTTCAACATTTCCTAGAGCATTTGTTACATTCGTTTGCTGTCCAATACTAAATAGCTTTTCGTCTGGATCAATCCAATGAACGTTTACAATATTTTCTGTAAAGAACTCTGGTAATTTTTCAAACGGTACATATGGAGGTGTGACATTTCCATTTTCGTCATCCGTGTTTTTTGGATCATACACTTGATAATCAATACGCATTTCTGGCTGAGGTGAATATCGGACATGTGCATTTAATTTTTCACCTACAAGACATTTCATAGTAGGATCTGTATTGTTAATAAGCTCAAATGAAATAGTATCACGTACAGATTTTGTTAATTTTGGTGCGATGACAATCGCAGAAACAGTTGAGCCGTCTGATTGTACATTTCGTACAGCTTCACCGGATGTATCAACGATTTTTGCGCCATATGACGACGTTACACGGAATGTATATGACTTATCATCAGGGATTGGATCGCCATTACAAGCTTTTAAAGATACAGTAATGAGCGTTGAATCTTGGTCATTTGCGATTAAATCTGGTTTTTCAACATCAATACTTTGTAGTGCATTATTAACATACTCCGGACCAGTAAAATCATTATTATTATCCTTTGGCTCTTCGAAATCTGTGTTGGTTGAGCCCATGAAGCCTGGAGGTAATGTAATTTTATTGTTATCGCGTCCTGCTGCAGCACGTTTTAATCCTAGAACAGCAAAGTTACCGTTTTGTACGCTTCGATATAAAAATTCAGCAATATCTCCACGAGATAGCTTTGTAGAAGGGTTGAAGTCAGCAAATGTTTTTTTACCAGTGCTTCCTGTTGAAATATCATTTGTGTATAAGTATTGAACTGCCTGCGGCTCATCCAAATCTAAGCCTTTAAATGCAGCATATACACGTGCAAATTGTCCACGTGTAACAGCCTTTGAACGATTCGCAGTTGTATAAGTACCGTTAAGCGGTAAATAAAAATCACTATAGAAATTGTAAGCTACACTGTCGTTATATGTTAATGCATAATTTCGATCAAGCTTTGCAAACATTACAACAAGCTCTCGCTCAGTTACTTGTTCATTTGGTAAAAAGTTATTAGCGCTATTCAATGAAAGTAGATCATTATCGACTGCCCATGAAATAGCTTTGTAATTACTACTATTTGTTGGTACATCGTTTATGGTTGTAGCAGCCTGCGTGACAGCTGGAGTTGCTGTCATTAAGACAAGTACGAAACAAAGTAGGGATAAAAATACTTTTTTAACATACGTCATTTTTTTCAGTCCTTTCTTTAATTAAAGAACAATATGTCATCTCGATAGTTTTGTTTTAAGTCGCTTTCTAAATAATTTAAGAAACGTTCTAGTACTACTGATGCTTGTGCTCGCGTTAATGGTTGATTTGGATTAAATCGACCTGTTACAGGGTCACCAGTCATTAAGCCTAACTCATTGACAATGTATATTCCGTCTTTTGAATAACTCGGAATTTGCGCATCATCCTTAAACTTCGTCACATAGCCTGGATCCGGCGCCTTGTTTTCTAGCCCTAATGCGCGTACAAATATCGTAGCTGCTTGTGCTCGAGTAATTTGATTATTTGGTTTGAAATACTCTGGCGTTACACCTTTAATGATTCCTTTTTTATAGGCAGATTCAATGTAGGCATAGTCTTTTACCGTACGTTTAACATCTTTAAAAATACTAGTTGTTGATGTCGACTTTTTCGGTTTCGTTTCTTCCATAACACGTAGGTCAACTGCCTTACCAATCGCTATTGTAAAGTCAATACGCTTCATAGGGGTATTTGGTGAGAAGAAGTTACTTGCATCAGAGTAAATACCTAAAGAATATAATTTTTCAATAGCGTCTTTCGCATAATGTTTTGATAAATCGCGGAACTTAGGAATGATTAAACGTTCAATTGTCGGCATGTATTCTTTATCTAAATCAAGAGTACCTTTTTGCCCTGAGGCTAAATCATACGTATATTCAGAAATAACATCCTTTTCACTTACTACCGCATATCCACCATCAAAGCTCCCTAAACTTCCTAGGTTTTCTTCATAGTTTAATACACGAGATTTGCTTGTAGATAAACGATTTTTCACATGGCTTGTCTTACCATCGCTAAAATTATAAACAGCTTCTGTAATTTGTGTTTCTGTTGCTCCCCAGAAATTTTCATAGCCCGCATGACGACTATCTGTTTCAATTGTTACAGTATTTTGGACGGTATTTTTTCCAGTTCCAGTTTGATAGGCATATGTTTTTCTCGAAATTACATTACCTGAGTAATAATCTGAGGCTGCTCGATTATCTGTCACTGTCCCTTGTGAAAATTGGTAATCTACCAATGTATATGTTGTTTTCCCAACAACAATTTTCTCAGTATACTTTTTTACTACACCATTCGATGTTTTTTGACCAATCGTATCATAATTCACAACATCTGATTCATAAGCAATATTTCGAGTCAGTGTAGCACCGTTACTTGCTGTTAGCTTTACATTATGTGTTTCAGTTAACTTTCCTTTGGATTCTTTTTGTGTAATTTTGATGTCTTTACTAGTGCCTTTAAATATAATGGGTGTTCCTGTAATGAAAACAGCTTCCTCATATGTATATTCATTTTTTACAGCACCTGTTGTTTCTAATGAAGCAGCTGATGCATTTTCTGGGGTAGTAGCTCCAATAACAAATACAGCAAGCACTACTAACATTATTTTAAATAAATGTTTTCGCATTCTTTTTTTGTCCCTCTCTTTCATTCCAGACATATCCGCATCTGGAGCTATCAATACAAGATCACATAATAATCTTGTGGTAGGTAACCGTTTTTGGACTTACATAAGCAAAAAAACCTTTGAAAAAATAAAGGTTAAAATCTGCTCGTCTTCTACTCATATGGCAACATTTTTTCATACTCGCAGAAGACTCGCAAATTATATTTTATCAATCAACTAATATTAAATGAGCTTTGACAAAACGATCTGATAATACTACTAAACGATCAGAAGGTTTTAAATCAGATGCTTGTATTACTTTGCCTGCTTTAATAATTGTAGATTGATCAATATTCATATCAATCATTTCACCAGCTTCATACCAACGACCATTTTGCCATTGACTAACGCTCTTCACATTAATGACAGCAGGGTATTTCGATTTAACTGACTGTAATTTACCAGTTAACATTAATGGTGCAACAGGCTTAGCTTTATGAAGAATATGAACGGCCTGTACATGACCATCCTTCACATAGAAGTATCCATATTCGCCTTCATATAAATGAAGCTCCGTATCAGGCATGACATTAAATGTTTTGTTACCGTCATCTACTATTGCCTTTGTTGAATTACTAACAGATAGTACAGTACCCTCTGTTTTCTTGAAGACATTTGACTCAATCTTCATCGCATCATCAACTTCAATTAAATAGCCATCTGCTTGTGATAAACGTCCATAATATAAATCATGACCCGCTAAGTTTGGTGACATAAAGCTATCACTTGTTACTTGTACAACTTGAGCATAATGATTACGTGCAGCACCGTCTGCAATAACAAAGGCCGTACCATAAGCTAATAAGCCAGTAGGTTCAATTAAACGACCATTTCTAATTAAAATTGTTCCATTGTGGAAGTATACTGTACCTGCAGATTTAAGTTTTAATAATTGATATTGAGTATCTACAGAAAGCATAGGCTCATAGTAGGTACGCTCATTGTTTTTCAATACAACAATCTTTTCAATCACTTCTTTACCAAATTGTTTAACTGTTGCATAATACGCTTCACTGCCAATGTAATTTTTCAATTGGCCTTTATCAATTTTTGCATTTCCAACATATATCGGAACTTTCGATGAAAAATTCATCGTTGACAAAGCCGTTGTTGTATCAGAACCAAACTGCCAATTTATAAAAGCATGTTGATTTTTAACAGTTAGTTTATTTGCATTGGCATTAACCGTCTGTATCTCACCTTTATATAGGTTTTCAACTAATGTACCCGTCTCACTAATCTCTATTTTTGTGACGATTGATGAGTTTCGATTTTTAAGGCTAAGTTTAACGCGATCCCCAACATATAATGAGCTAATATCAACAGCTGAGGAGTTTTTTTGGTAGCTTGTATCTTTATTGATATAGTAGGTTGTTTCTTCTCCAATATCTGGCTTCAACATAATAAACAGGCCATTTGGATCAATACTTGTTACTACTCCGGCAAGTATTTTAGTATTTTGTACTATTGGAGATTCTGTTTCATTTGTCAGATTAGACGTACCTCGAAGCTCAACAACGCTTCGAAGAGAAATATCCGCTTCTACTTTCATACCCATCTTAAAGCCCTCGATTGTTGTCACTGTATTATTAATATACAGGCGGGCATTATCATTTATATTGTATGTAACTTGACGACCACTTTCATTTTGCAAAGTAATTTTACTAAGCTTTTTTTCTATTACTCCATTTTTAGAATTTGCATATTCTGAAAATGTTACATCAACAAAGGTTCCAGTCACCATCTGAGCTGCATGAGCTGTTTGATTTGATGAAAATCCGAGAACTGTTAGTAACAAAATCATTAGTATGTATGGAATCTTCTTCAACAAATCCCGCCTCCTTAAAAATTGTTATTAATCAATAGTATATCGTACTATTGGTAGTTTTTCCTATTTAAAAAGTTACATTTTAGTGCTTTTAGTTTCTTTTCAAATCTACCATTAGACACAAAGATAGAGGTAGCTTACAATTTCAAGCTACCTTTGCTTTATCATACTTGAACGTCAATTGTATGTCCTGCTGTCGGATGTGGAGCATCTAACATTTCAACTAATTGTTCTGTATTTTGCTGTTGCATCTCCATTGCCTGTTTCGTTACAGCTAGAGATACATTTTGCATTAAACTTGCTTGATTCATTGCCATCGATAAAGCTGCGATATCCATTTAGTCCACCTCCTAATTCATTTATCGGTCAGTTGTTTCATTCATCAAGCGTTTCCCCTAATATTTTTAATAAAAAAAAACATCTACTGTCCTAAATAATAGACTCAATAGATGTTTTTTTATTACATTTTATTTTCGATCGTACGCCAAGCTTCTTCAAAACCAATTCCTTTTTCCGAAGAAAAAACAATAAGCGGATCATTTTTTTCCATATCCAGTGTTTCTTTTACCACTTTTTTATGCTTATCCCATTTACCTTTTGGGATTTTATCTGCTTTTGTTGCAATGACAATACAAGGAATATTGTAATGCTTTAAAAAATCATACATCATGCGATCATCAGCTGTAGGAGGATGACGTAAATCAACAATTTGTACGACTGCCTTTAATTCATTGCGCCCTGTAATGTAACGCTCAATCATTTTCCCCCATGCTTCACGCTCAGTCTTTGAAACCTTTGCATAACCATACCCCGGAACGTCCACAAAAAACAATTGCTCTTCAATTTTGTAAAAATTAAGTGTTTGTGTTTTTCCGGGCTTAGAAGAAATACGCGCTAAAGCTTTACGACCGATCATTCGGTTGATAAATGAGGATTTTCCCACATTTGAACGACCGGCTAGCGCAAATTCTGGCAGTCCATCTTCTGGATATTGGTCTGGTCTTACAGCACTTATGACCATTTCTACGTTATGGACTTTCATTTTCTTATAAACCTCCGTCCAGTGCATGGGCTAATACTTCATCAGCCGATGACACTAGTTTAAATGTTAGTTGTTCGCGTACACTTTCAGGAATATCCTCAATATCTCGCTCATTATCTTTCGGACAAATAATTGTCGTTAAGCCCGCTCGATGCGCACTGAGTGTTTTTTCCTTTAAGCCACCAATTGGCAGTACACGCCCACGTAATGTAATTTCACCTGTCATGCCGACTTCACGGCGTATTGGACGGTGTAAAATTGCAGAAACAATTGCGGTTGCCATCGTAATACCTGCGGAAGGTCCATCTTTCGGCACAGCTCCTTCAGGAACGTGAATATGAATATCATGTGTTTCAAAATATTCTGCATCCACTTTTAGATCGTCCATTTTTGTACGGACGTACGATAAAGCTGTTTGAGCAGATTCCTTCATAACATCGCCTAACTTCCCAGTTAACTGCAATTTTCCTTTACCAGGTGTTAATGATACCTCAATTTGTAATGTATCACCACCCACAGTTGTATAAGCAAGTCCAGTAGCTACACCGATTTGATTTTCCTCTTCTGCTTGTCCATATCTGAAACGGTGTTTTCCGAGTAATTCCTCTAACGATTTCGAGCTTACTGTTACTCGCTTTTTCTCACCGGAAACGATGATTTTAGCGACTTTACGACATAAGGTTGCAATTTGACGCTCTAATCCTCGAACACCTGCTTCACGCGTATAATAACGGATGATATCCATTACTGCTTCATCTTTTATAATAACTTGTGTTTTTTTCAAGCCATGCTCTTTTAATTGTTTTGGTATTAAATGATTTTTCGTAATTTGCTCTTTTTCAATTTCTGTATAACCAGCAATTGAGATCACTTCCATACGATCTAGTAACGGCCCAGGAATTGTACTTAAATCATTGGCAGTTGCTATAAACAATACATTTGATAAATCATAAGGTTCTTCGATGTAATGATCACTAAATGTATTATTTTGAGCTGGGTCTAAAACTTCCAGCATTGCTGCTGCTGGATCTCCTCTAAAATCATTAGACATTTTATCAATTTCATCAAGAAGGAATACAGGATTAATTGTCCCTGCCTTTTTCATCCCTTGGATAATACGACCTGGCATTGCTCCAACATACGTACGTCGATGACCACGAATTTCCGATTCGTCACGTACGCCACCTAATGAAATACGGATAAATTTGCGATCCAAGCTTTCTGCAATGGATCGAGCTAATGATGTTTTACCTACACCTGGAGGGCCAGCTAAACAAAGTATTGGTCCACGTAACGAATTTTTCAACTGACGTACAGCTAAATATTCTAATATACGTTCTTTTACTTTTTCTAATCCGTCATGATCACGATTTAAAATGTTCTCTGCATGTTCGATACTCATGCGATCTTCAGTCGCATTTTTCCATGGTAGTGATATAATCCAATCAATATAGTTTCGGATTACACCGCTCTCTGCACTAGCTGCTGGGATCTTCTCGTATCGATCCAACTCTTTAAGCACTACTTCTTCCGTTGTTTCAGGCAAACCTATTTCGTTAATACGTTTACGTAATTCAGCTACTTCGCCAGTTTTTCCTTCACGATCTCCTAGCTCAGTTTGAATAGCTTTCATTTGTTCACGTAAATAATATTCCTTTTGCGTACGCTCCATCGATTGCTTAACTTTTGTATTAATTTTCTTCTCTAGCTCAAGTACTTCTTGCTCGTCATGTAAGCGAATAATTAAATGGTCTAAACGCTTCTTCACACTAAATATTTCCAACACTTCTTGTTTATCTGCAATCTTAAACGGTAAATGCGATGCAATGATGTCTGCTAAACGACCTGGTTCTTCAATGTCTGCCACAGTACTAATGGTTTCAGATGTAATCTTATTGGAGGATTTTGCGTATCTTTCAAAATACGTTAACAACGTACGCATTAAAGCCTGTGTTTCAACATCTTTACCATTTGTTTCCTCTTTAACATCAATATCAACCATCGTATATTTTTCTAATGCCTGATAATTAGACCATGTTGCACGCGCTACACCTTCCACTAAAATACGCAGTGTTCCATTCGGTAATTTTAGCATCTGTTTGACATATGCCATCGTACCAACTGAATATAGATCTTGCTCATCAGGCTGTTCATCATGAACTTCTTTTTGTGTTACTAATAATATCAATTGGTCCTCTAACATCGCTTGTTCTAGCGCCGCTACAGAACGATTTCTACCCACATCAATATGTAACACCATCGACGGGTAAACTAAAAGTCCACGTAAAGGCAATAATGGTACATTTGTTGTTTTTTGTATTGTCACCATGCGGGTATTCACCTCCGTTAAAATTTTCTTATTCACTCCCACGCTACTAGTATGTGTCTAAAAAGCTGATTCACACTAGTTAATCAATTGAGCCAAAAATTTCATCTAACTACAGTGGGCTTTATGTATGAATGAATAAAAAGCTGACTATCGATATGTGCGAATATTGCACAATCGAAGTCAGCTAAATTACTCTTTATCCCATAACAATAGACTTCCACGTCTGTTCGTTATGCTGAAGTTTTTGTGTCGCTACCTTCATCGAGTTCAGTGCCATCTTCAAGAAGCAATTTCGGTTTTTCTTTATCCGTAATTGTTTTTGCCGTAATGATACATTTTTTCACATCTTCGCGTGAAGGTAGTTCGTACATTACTTCAAGCATTGTTGACTCAATAATTGAACGAAGACCGCGTGCACCTGTTTTTCGTTCAATTGCTTCTTTTGCAATTTCAGAAAGAGCACCTTCATCAAACTCAAGCTCAACACCATCTAGTTCAAGCATTTTTTGATATTGCTTAGCTAGTGCATTTTTAGGCTCAGTTAAAATTTGTACAAGCGCAGCCTCGTTTAATTGTTCTAGACTTGCAAGTACTGGTAATCGACCGATGAATTCTGGAATTAGACCAAATTTCAACAAATCCTCTGGAATCAGCTTTGCCATAATTGAGCTTTCATCCATATCAATTTTGTTTGGATCTGAACCGAAGCCAATTACTTTTTCACCCTGACGACGTTTAATAATGGATTCTATTCCATCAAATGCTCCGCCTACAATAAATAAGATGTTTGTCGTATCGATTTGTAAAAACTCTTGGTGAGGATGCTTACGACCACCTTGAGGTGGAACACTTGCAACAGTTCCTTCTAAAATTTTTAGAAGCGCTTGTTGTACGCCTTCACCAGAAACATCACGTGTAATAGATGGATTTTCGGATTTGCGTGCAACTTTATCGATTTCATCAATATAGATGATTCCTTTTTCAGCACGCTCGATATCGTAATCTGCGGATTGAATTAATTTTAATAAGATATTTTCAACGTCCTCACCAACATAGCCAGCTTCTGTAAGAGAAGTAGCATCTGCAATTGCAAAAGGAACGTTTAATATACGTGCCAATGTTTGGGCCAATAAAGTTTTACCGCTACCAGTTGGGCCGATTAACACAATGTTCGATTTTGCTAATTCTACATCATCAATTTTACTATTCGTATTAATGCGTTTGTAGTGATTGTAAACCGCAACTGCTAAAGCTTTTTTAGCACGTTCTTGTCCGATTACATAGTCATCTAAAATCGTTAAGATTTCTTTCGGTTTTGGAATATCTTGGAATTCAATTTCTTCTTCAACGCCCAGTTCCTCTACAACGATTTCTGAACAAAGCTCGATACATTCATCACAAATATAAACACCAGGACCTGCCACTAATTTACGTACCTGTTCTTGTGGTTTTCCACAGAATGAGCATTTTAAATTGCCTTTTTCATCATTAAATTTGAACAATATGTTTCACCCCTATTCAAGCAACAATCTTACAAGATTATTGAATCATTATCAAATAAATTGTCTGCATCTATTTACACCATGGCATTTAAGATTCCAGATTTCAAAAAAGTTTCGACATTCATTGTACCACAAAGATGCCCATTCATTCACTTGCATCATCAACATGTGACGTTCTGACTTGTCACGTTTTAGCTCCGCTAGTGATGAGCCTGAATTCCGCTGATCAACTGTATCATATATAACTGACTGATTCTTCAGAAACCTCTAGCGACCAGGGAGCTTTTATTTTCCAAGCTCTCTGACCCATGCCATTTGTCGGCAGTACAACTTAAGTTACCCGAATGAAAACTTGCCATTTTTTAAAATCTATTCTATTTGCCAGAGGCTTAACTTCATTCAGAGGAGGATGTATTTCGTAGTTCCTCATTTGGAAGAATTGAGACATCAATAAACTTAAGTCTTTTCTCTACTGAATAAAGTTAAATTTAGCATCGTGTGAAAAGTCAAACAATACTATGTATTAGAGAAGTGTAAGACCTTTGCCTATCCCCTTTTCAAAAAAGTATTTCCTTTTGGAGTATGCTCTTTGTGGTGAAGGTAGTCGTCATATTCATCATATAATTAATCAAACTAACTCTAAAGGGGAACTCGCTGAGCCTAAATAAAAAATATGTGATAAAACAAGGCACGGTTTAATGCCGTACCTTGTTTCATTTTTCTATCCAGTTACAAAAAAATCCTATTCAGTAATTTTAGCGTTTTCTACTAAAAATTCAACTGTTTTTTGAATTTTAATGTCGTTTTCAAGAACTGCTGTACCGCCTAAAGCTCCAGTAATTTGGTCTTTAGTCATGTTAAATTGAGCAGTCATTTTTTCTAATTCAGCTTCAATATCAGCTTCAGTTGCTTCAATTTTTTCAGCTTCAGCAATCGCTTCAAGTGTTAAAGATACACGTACACGGTTTTGAGCTTCTTCTTTCATTTGTCCACGTAAATCTTCTTCTGATTGACCTGAGAATTGGTAGTAAAGGTCTAAGTTCATACCTTGCATTTGTAGACGTTGACCAAATTCTTGTAACATACGATCAGTTTCAGAGTTAATCATACCAGCTGGCACTTCAAATTCTGCATTTTCAGCAGCTTTTTCAACTAATTGATCACGAAGTGCTGCATCAGATTCAGCTTGTTTTTGCTCAGCAGTTTGCTCTTTGATTTTAGCGCGTAAAGCTTCGACACCTTCAACTTCTGGGTCTAACTCTTTAGCGAATTCATCGTTTAATTCTGGAAGAACTTTTGTTTTAACTTCTTTTACAGTTACTTTGAAAGTAGCTTCTTTACCAGCTAATTCAGCTGCATGGTATTCTTCTGGGAAAGTAACAACTACGTCTTTAGATTCACCAGTTTTTACACCTACAAGTTGCTCTTCAAAGCCTGGGATGAATGAGCCTGAACCGATTTCTAGTGGATAGTCTTCACCTTTACCACCTTCAAATGCTTCTTCACCTACGAAACCTTCAAAGTCGATAGTAGCTGTATCGCCTTCTACGATAGCTTCATCTTCTTTAATTTCAAGTTCTGCTTTACGAGCTAATTGGTCTTGAATTTGTGCTTCTACTTCTTCGTCAGTAACATCTACTGGAAGTTTCGCAACTTCTAAACCTTTGTACTCACCAAGTTTTGGTTCTGGTTTCACAGTTACTTGAGCAGTAAATGAGAAATCTTTACCGTGTACGAAGTTTTCTGTACCAGAAATTTCTGGGTAATCAACTGGCATAATACCAGCTTCATCGATAGCTTTCGCATAAGAATCAGGAACGATGATTTCTAATGCATCTTGGTATAAAGATTCAATACCAAAACGTTGTTCAAACATCTTACGAGGCATTTTTCCTTTACGGAAACCTGGTACGTTAATTTGTTTTACTACTTTTTTGAACGCTTGGTCCATTGCTGCATCTACTTCTGCAGCAGGTACTTCGATTGTAAGAGTACCGATATTACCTTCTTGTTTTTCCCATTTTGCTGACATGTATAAATACCTCCAAATAAATAATCAAGTTTAATGTTAGACAATTCATTCGTTACTACGATTTTGACAACCATTTTAGTATAACATAGATGCGTATAGTTTCAACTTATTTCATACTTCATGTAGTTCTGTTAGTTTTTCTAACATTTGTAAAAATCCGATGATTTCATAGTCCATTTCCTGTACTTTTCCAAGCATAGATTGTACAAAGTCAATATAACCATAGGCTATATCATCAGCTTCGAATGATTGCCATTCAAACGGAAATGTCACAATGGCATGCTTCGCCATTAAATATTGTACCATTTCCAACGTCGATGGATCTTGCTCTAATTTATTTTCTATTATTTTTTTTACTTCTATATATTGAGGCAACTGATTTGGTAAGACTAAATTAATTGGATTAATAATCTTTGTTTTATTAAATTTGGAGACAGTAATATCTATTGACACTTCTTGTTCAACTAATAGAATTAGTGCTAAGCTCTGAACAAATGGATGGATTGTTGGACATTCAATAATATCTTTTAATGCTGTTTTTAATTGCCGTACATTCGTTTCCATTAAGCGATGCAGTCGAATAGATTGTTCGTCTGGTGTTAAAGCACTAAATTTCGAAAGTTCATATTCTTGGTCTTCTACCAATCGGTTAGCATCCTCTTTTTTTTGGAGGTTCCTTGCTACCTCTTGGTTCAAACTTCTTAAGCGTTCAAATTTCTCAAGTTGATCTTCGGGAAGCACGTTTTCTTCCATTAATGTCGTAATTAATGACTCTACTTGATTGTATTCTTTTAACTGCATACATACTGTAACGTACAGTTCCATTACTTCCACATACAATGTCGTTCCCATAGCAAATAATTGCTCACAAACATTTTTAACTTTATCGTATGCTTTTAATTCATATAAAGCATACGCATAGGCACTTAACGCAATTTCATCTCCAGCTTCATATAAGAACGCTTTTTCAAAACTTGCTACAGCCTCTTCATATTGATAATTTTCCGCATACATATGTCCTTCACGTATTAATGTTTGAACAGCACCAGGAAAAACAACAATATTGTCATGTTTGATAACATGTCGTTTTCGCTTTGTCATTTTTCTCACCTCTTTACCACGATTTTACGCATTCGTTCTATATGAATCCTCACCACAACAATGCATTTCATATTTTGTAATAAATTGTATTATAATGAATAATATCTCTTTCATTTATTACATACAGGCAGCCATCTTAGCTTCTACTGTATTTTAAAAAAAGTTCTTCACAAGGAGTGGAATACATGCAATTAATGGATACGGTTAGTGAATTTGATAGTAGCATCTCTCCTATGTTTGAGGCACTATCAATTCAAGTTGTTTCGTTTTCTACAGCGGACGGTCCCCATCAGAAGGATTGTCCTATTGAATTCAACATACTCACACGGACAAAGATTGATTTATACATGCAAGAAGCCATTACACATATTATAAGTATTCAAGGTCACATTCCTGGCTCCATTTCACTCGGACACCAACATGAGTCACTTTTTATTATTCCCCAAAGTGTCCACATTGAATGCAACTATAAACTTCTAAGTATCGACATAAAAGAAATGCAACAAATCTTACAACATTCTCAACCAAAACTTCATTATAGTGAATGGCTCATCGATGCCATTAAAAATGCGAATATTCTTGTAGAATTAAAAACCAATCAAAATACCTTTACGGAATGGCCGCTTGCTATAAAGTCAACCGTTATATCATAACGAGGATGGGACATACTTAAATAGGTATGTCTTTTATTGTGCTCTCCATTAATAAGTCTATCCCTTTTCGTTGCTTGTCTATCATATCAACTTTCTCTTACTTCTGGAATTCCTATTGTGAATATACTCCTATATCACTAGAAAACTTCACCAATCAACAAATTTAACGTTGAAGCGTTATAATAAAAAAGACCGTTCCTTATAAGCATTTTTAGTATGTCTTCGAATTGGTAAAAGGATGAGTAATCACCAAAGAATAAAAAATGCTTTACTAGAGAATGAACTTTACTTCGGGGGAATTACATATGGATATCAAAAATACATTACAATCATTTTCAACAATGACTTATTCAGCGCGACAACAATTTATGGGACAAAATGGCGATTGGATGTTACAAGAAATGTTAACACACATTGGTTCACCAGATGCAGAACTACGAGACAAATTAATTTACCGTACTTTTATTGATATACTTAGCGACAATTTACTGAGCACCGAACAGATACAGTATTTATTTGATACTGCAATAAGCGACGATTTTTTATATTTAAACATAGGTGAAGAAATGACGGATAGTGTCTTCACTCGTTCGTTTTCCGCTTTACTTGTAGCAAGTATTCTTGCAAAAGATGCTGAGTTACTGATTTTACATGATGATCGTCTACAAATTTTCTTTCAAAAGATTGGCCGCTTTTTATTATTGGAAAAAGATACGAGAGGTTATGTTCAAGATAAGGGTTGGGCGCATAGCATTGCACATGGTGCAGATTTAGCAGCAATGACGATTAAACACCCTAAATTTGATCTACAACATGCGCCGTTAATTTTGCATGCATTGAAACTTGTTACTTGGAAGGATATTGTCTTTGTCAACGACGAGGAGGAACGCCTAATTAATATTATTGAAGCGTTATTAGCTCGTAACTACTCCGAGGAAGCGTTAATAGAATTTGTTGAACAAGTATTTGATAAATTTGAAATGCATTTAGTGACACAAGGCTATAACGATGCCTTTTTCAGCGGACGTACATGCACATTGAATGTAATGAAAACATTATATTTTGCATTAAAAATGAATAACCTAGCCCCAAAACTTCAAAATACTATCTATGGACAAGTAGCAAAATGGTTAAAGCTCGGCGCTTAGAAATCTGGCGCGAATAGGAATTTCACTTTCTTTCTGCTTCGAACATTTATTTTCTTCTCTATAGCCAAAAATAGCAAACCAGGAATATCCTTAGTTTGCTATTTTTACTTTTCGGATAAAATATATTGAATACAATATATGGAAGTGTGTTATTATATTAACATAATTAATAGTAGTTTCCGAAATACCCCTTTCCAATCATCCCTTACATTGAAAGTTTATCCTGATATATCCACAATTCCACTTTTCATAATTTCATTTTTTAAAAAAACGCAACAAAAAAGCATTGAACATCTTAATTTTACGGCGACTTTATTACAAAAAGACGTCTAAAATGTGAAATGATATTTTCACAAAAAAAACTATTTACATAATCAAAGATGAGAAACTCAGTGTTTTCAACGTTCTAACAGTGTTTATTATATTAAACACAAAAATACTAATATTGAAATAACGATTTTTGTTCAAAAAATGTTCATATTCTTCCCTACTTTATTATTAAAAATATAAAAAAATAATTTTTTTTTTGTAAAACGGGCGTATAATCCAATGTGCAAACAACAACATTTGTGTCGATCGATTATGACACATTGTTTAAAAATCGATTACACAGATTAATGCTTTTGCGAACGCTTGCACTAGACCAATCAAATATAGATTCAATATTCAATGTTTCATTATGAACCATGCCATTGTAAGTATTTCTGATTATTTGATTGGTACAACAACTAAAAGAGGTGACCTTATTACCCACTATTTGTAAATTCGAATCAACCATATAAACACATGAAATTTATGAATAGCCGTTTTATAGAAAGGAGTCAAACATGAAGAAAAAGTTAAGCTTAATGTTTCTTGCATTTGGTGCGCTTGCAGTTCTTGCTGGCTGTGAACCCCTAACAATCTTTGATCCAAAAGGGCCAAATGCCAAAACATTATCAGACACAATTATTTTATCCATTATTACAATGGCCTTTATATTACTAGTCGTGTACGTGCTTTTAGCATTTATGCTAACAAAATACCGTGCTTCTAAAGCATCTGCCGATTATGAGCCTCCTCACGAAGAGGGTAGTCATCTACTTGAAATAATATGGACAGTTATCCCTATTATCATAGTGGCATTCTTAGCAATTGTTACTGTAAGAACAACAAGTACTGTAGAGGCAACACCAGATGGTTATGACAATAAAGAGCCACTTGTTATTTACGCATCATCTTCTAACTGGAAATGGCATTTTAGCTATCCAGAACAAGGGATTGAAACTGTAAACTATGTAAATATTCCAACAGACCGTCCAATTGAGTTCAAACTTTACTCTTTCGGACCAATCACAAGTTTCTGGATTCCGCAATTAGCTGGTCAAAAATATGCGATGAGTGACATGTTAACAACTATTCACCTTGCTGCAGATGAGGTTGGTTCATACATGGGCCGTAACTCTAACTTTAGCGGTCGCGGTTTTGCTGAAATGGAATTTGAAGCGCAATCTATGACACAAGAAGACTTCGACAAATGGGCATCTGATGTAAAAGCAAAAGAAAAACCATTAACAGAAGAAAAATTTGATGAACTATTAAAAGCAGAACACGTTGGTCGTTCAAGCTATTCATCTACACACTTAGAATTTAGACCTGCTCCAATGGAACACAGTGAACACATGAAAATGGGCGACATGGATCATAGTGACATGAACATGTCTGAAAAAGAAATGGATCACTCTAAAATGGATCACGGGAAACAATCTGAAGAATCACATTCACATTAATTTTTACACCTGAAAGGAGCGCATCCAATGAGTATGGAAGAAGTATTCCATCCTATGCAAGAACCGATGATTTTAGCGGCAGCTATTAGTATCGTAGTTGGAGCAGTGGTTATTGTAGCTGGCCTTACGTATTTCAAAAAATGGGGCTATTTCTACAAAAACTGGCTATCAACTGTTGACCATAAAAAAATCGGTATTATGTATATCGCTGTAGCACTTTTGATGCTATTCCGTGGCGGTATCGATGCACTATTAATGCGTGCACAAACAGCAGTTCCTGATAATGGACTTCTTGATGCACAACACTATAATGAAATTTTCACAACACACGGTTTATTAATGATTTTATTCATGGCTATGCCATTCGTAATTGGTTTAATGAACGTTGTTATCCCACTGCAAATTGGTGCACGTGACGTTGCCTTCCCACGTCTGAATGCAGTCAGCTTCTGGTTATTTGCAGCTGGTTGTGGTTTACTAAACCTATCATTTATCATTGGTGGTTCACCTGATGCTGGTTGGACAGCTTACTTCCCACTAGCTGGGACAGAATTCAGTCCAACTGTTGGGAACAACTACTATTCTTTAGCTTTACAATTATCAGGGATTGGTACGTTAATGACTGGTGTTAACTTCATCGCAACAATCATTAAAATGCGTGCACCTGGTATGACATTAATGAAAATGCCAATGTTCACTTGGTCAATTTTAATTACAAACATTATTATCGTATTTGCATTCCCAGTTTTAACTGTAGCACTTGCTTTAATGATGTTAGACCGTCAATTCGGTACTCAATTCTTTGCAATGCAAAATGGTGGTATGGATATGCTTTGGGCCAACCTATTCTGGGTTTGGGGACATCCTGAGGTTTATATCGTTATCCTACCTGCTTTCGGTATCTTCTCTGAAATCATTGCTACATTTGCACGTAAAAACTTATACGGCTATAAATCAATGGTTATGAGTATGGTCGTTATTTCATTACTATCATTCTTAGTATGGGCCCACCACTTCTATACAATGGGTCACGGTGTAATGGTAAACAGTGTATTCTCTATTACAACAATGGCAATCGCTGTTCCAACAGGGGTTAAAATATTTAACTGGTTACTCACTATGAGACACGGTAAAATTCAATTTACTACTCCTATGCTTTATGCGCTTGGCTTTATTCCAATCTTCACAATTGGTGGGGTTACAGGGGTAATGCTTGCAATGGCAAGTGCCGACTATCAATATCATAATACGATGTTCTTAGTTGCCCACTTCCACTATGTATTAATTCCAGGTACAGTATTCGGTGTACTTGCAGGTTACCACTACTGGTGGCCAAAAATGTTCGGTTTCCGTTTGAATGAAAAACTAGGTAAAGCTGGTTTCTGGTTCATCGCAGTATGCTTTAACGTAACATTCTTCCCTCTATTCATTTTAGGTTTAGATGGTTACGCTCGTCGTATGTACACTTACTCTGAGTCAACTGGTTACGGTCCATTAAACATGCTGTCGTTCATCGGTGGTATCGGTCTTGCTGTCGGCTTTGCGTTAATCGTATATAACATTTACTACAGCTGGAAACATATGCCTCGTAATGAAAAAGCAGATGTTTGGGATGGTCGTACGTTAGAATGGGCTACTCATTCTCCAGTACCAGAATATAACTTTGCAGTAGTTCCAACTGTTACTCGTTTAGATGAATACTGGTTCGCGAAAAAAGAAGGTCGCGATATTACAGCCGGTAAAATTGAAAAGATTCACATGCCTAACAACACTGGCACACCATTCTGGATGAGCGGATTCTTCTTCCTTGCAGCATTCTTCGCTGTATTTAATCTATGGATTCCAGCCATCATTAGTATGATTGGTGTATTCGGCTTCATGATTCACCGTTCATTTGAAAAAGATCATGGTCGATACATTTCAGTTGAAGAAGTTATGGCAACTGAGAAAAGCTTGAGAGGTGATAAATAATATGAAAATCGATTCTTCACTTCCATTAGAATATAGTACAGAAGAAAATCGCCTGAAAATTTTCGGTTTCTGGGTTTTCCTTGGCGCCGAAATCGTATTATTCGCCACACTATTTACAGTGTATTTCACACTTCAAACACGTACTGGTAGTGGCCCAAATGGCGCTGAGATTTTCGAATTAACACCAGTATTATGGGAAACATTCTTATTATTAACAAGTAGTTTCACAATTGGTCTTGGTGTTCACGCAATGCGTATTGGCAATAAAAAAGCGATGATGGCATTTTTCATCATCACACTTCTATTAGGTCTTGGCTTCTTAGGCATTGAGATTGATGAATTTATCACATATGTTGATGAAGGTGCAACAATTCAAACAAGTGCATTCTTATCTGCATTAATGACTTTACTTGGTACGCACGGTGCCCACGTAACATTCGGTTTCTTCTGGGGCGTTGCAATCTTAATCCAAGTAGCTGGCCGTGGTTTAAACCCACAAACGGCTAACAAAGCATTCATCTTCTCACTGTACTGGCACTTCCTAGACGTTGTTTGGATTTTCATCTTCAGCTTCGTCTACTTGAAAGGACTGATTAGCTGATGAAGGAATTATTCCCAAAACAACACGTGATGGGCTTCGGCTTCTCACTATTACTAACAGTTGTTGCTTTAGCTGTTGTAAAATTTGATATGTCATTTAACATGGCATTTGGTATTTTACTTGTAACTGCTCTTGCACAAGCAACTGTACAATTAGTATTATTCATGCACATCGGTGAATCTGAAGACAAGAAAACGTTATATACAACGATTTTATATTCAGTATTCGTAGGTGTTGTCACAATCATTGGTACATTATTCGCAATGATCTGGGGCTATAATTGATAAACAGAGCCGAGAAAATGGTATCATTTTCTCGGCTTTTTCTTTTTATATTTTTTTCAACATCAAATCCTTCTACTGTCAACCCCCCTCCCCTTGCGCCAAGATGAGTTACTATGGACGTCCATTGATGAGAATTACTATTGATGAACCAATTTTCTTGAGATTAATCATGAGTAAGAAGACTTATAAATATAGGTATACGTTAGGTATTTACTATTATTTTAACATTGAATTAGCACTGTTTTTTAAATAACGAAACTTTTACTATTATTGTAATGTATACTAGTAGATATTGTTTTTACCAAGAATAGGAGCTGAACGTATGAACAAATTTTTTAAAGTTTTAAGTGTTGGCGCACTAGCACTTACACTAGCTGCTTGTAATAGTAGCGCTACACCAACGAAAGACACAACTAAAACAAGTAAACTCACTTTAGAACAAGTGTATGAAAAAGCGGTAGAACGCCAAGCCGACGTTAAAAGCGCAAGTGCAAAAATGGAGATGACTCAAGAATCCAAGGTTGGATCAGGTGAACAATCTATGGAGTTTAGCATCGATTCGAAAATGGATATGGATGTAGTTACCGATCCAATTGCTATGCACTTATCAGGCACAATGACAATGCCAGATATGGCTGATGAAGGCAAAAATACAGAAATGCCGATTGATATGTACATGAAGAAGGATCAAGGCTTTTTCATGAAAGATGAAGCATCTAAAAGCTGGTTTAAACTACCCGACGACCAATTTGATGCAATGATCGAACAAACAGCATCATCTGCAGACGCTAAGGCACAATTAGAACAGCTTAAAGACTTTATCGGTGATTTCAAATTCGAACAAACAGATGATTCATATGTCTTAACTTTAGACGCTAAGGGCGATAAATTTAAAGAACTGATCGATTCTGAAATTAACAAATCAATGAAAGATATGGGTCTTGAAGAAAATCCACTTGATAAATTAACAATCGATAAAATTCATTACATTCTACAAATCGATAAAAAGACATTCGATACTAATAAAATGGATATGAATTTCGATCTAAAAATGAAAGTTGAAGATCAAGAACTATCAATGAAAACAAAATCAGTTGTGACATACACTGATTTCAATCACCTAAAAACAATCGACATTCCACAAGAAGTTATCGATAAAGCAAAATCAATTGCACAGTAAACAACATAAAAAGAATCTGCATACTTTATGTACGCAGATTCTTTTTTATATTTGCGTCAAGCGTATCCTGAGACTTTAAAACAGCATATACGTTTTATTCCCCTGAAGTCCCGTAATCTTTAATCGTTATGTTGACCTCACACTGAATCGGTACCCCGCTAAATATTTGATCCCAATCTTTCTTTACCTTTTCCCATACTTTAGGATACTCTATTCTCAATCTTGTCCCAAATCCTGATACGTCCGTTTGATATTCATGTTGTATCTTATCTAAAACATTCTTTACCAAACGTTCTACCTCTTTTTCAGTAGCCTTTTCTGCTTTTTTCAAAAACTTATTGTCAAATGTTTTCTCTGAAAGAACCCAATGCTCAGCAATCCGCCCTTCAGATTCGATTTTCACATTAAATGAGATATTGTCTCCATCAACATGCGGTATAATTTTACTTTTCGTTGAAATTATTTCATATATAATCGGCTGATCTGTCTCTTCATAAAAACTTGTTACTAAACCTCCTTTGCCCTTTCCAGTTATCCACGTTATACCCTCTAATTCTTTTCCCGTAAGAAAACCTCTTAGTTTTTTTGTCTTCCCTTCTATCACAGCTGCACCGACAAACTTTATTTCATCGTTCTCTGAAACTACACTCTGCAACAAAAAACTGGCTTCTGAATATAATTTTCCCTCTAATTTTGCAAATGTCATCGGTGGTATTATCTTAGTAGTTTTTTTATGTCCTTTCATCATCTCAACTAGTTGAAAGGCAGGAATTTTAGATGGTTCGTTCGATTCAAGAATATTACTTGCATGATTTTTAGCGATTAGCAGAAGCGCACTTGGTCTCATTTCTAGTTCCCTTAGAAAAAAATCCATTGTTTGCTTTAAATTGAATGTACTTGCAAAATCCTCTCCTATGACAATAACCTTTGAATGTTCTGCAAAGGCACGTTTGTCGTTTTTTAGTATCATATTACGTAAAGTAGGAAGAACCGCATCACCGGTTTCTGAAACGTTTTTATAAGCTTGTTGTTTTTTACCTTCTTTTGGACCGGAACCAGTTGTCTCCGAGGTAACGAATTGATTCGTAATCGTAATCAGCTCTTTGTTAGAGTTCCTAGCTTCTTGTTCCTCCGATTCCTCCCTAGAATTAGTATCTGTTTCTAAATCTAACGAGGTACCTACAATAAGACCCAAATCTTCAATTTCTTTACTGCTCCAACACCCTGTAAGAAGTAGAAGTATAAAAGATAACAGCAAACTTAGTTTAAATCGTCCTTTCATATAGTTTAATTTCATGTTTTCCCACCCTTTAACCTCAAAATAATAAGTAAGATTATGGGGAGAACACCAAATAAAAATAATGCAGTATTGCCAATCATATTGCCGAACTTAAAGAGGTCATTGATATTTTTAGGCGTCATAGAAATAATGTAAATAAGCGGTAGCAACCCGAATATAAAAGGTTGTATGTTCTTTTTAAAGAGTTGAGCTAACCCTAATGCAGCGGCAAAATAGGTAATAGTAAAGGTGGCGAATATTTGCATGATCCATATCACGAGCAAAAAAGACTCAAATCGTTCAAAGATTAGCCCCGGAATTTCAAAACTTCGCATAAGTTCTAATGTAGGCCATGTTCTCGTGACAACTCCCTTAACACTTAAAGCGCCTATTACCATTACAACAGTGATGACATAAAAAATTAAGGGAATCGTTAAACCGACAAGAACGACTTTTACTGCTTTCGTTTTCTCTGACTTCTTCATAAATGCAACAAGCAGTAGCATAATTTCAGGACCTAAAAATGCGAGAGTTGCTGTCTTTACTCCTTTTAATACTGGCATAACACCCAACCCTAATACCGGACGTAAATTGTCTATTTCAAATATTCCTAAGCTCAAAAAAGCCACCAATAAAAAGAGTACAAATGTGATAGGAAAAATTATTTCAAATAGTCGAGCAATCCCGTTGATTCCGCTACTAATCAAATAGAGGCCTATCCACATAAAGGGCAAAATGATAGCCCAAGTTGGTGTTCCTTCGAGCAGAAAGAGTGAGGTTACTTCTGCCATTATCCTGACTTCAAATGCTGAAATTGTAAAGAAATAGACTATTATAAGCAAGCTCAAGAAGCAACCTACCCATTTCCCTACAATATCTTGGCTATACTGATAAAAGGTTTTTTCAGGGAACTTTTGGCTTAATTTCACGATAATTAAGCTTGCAATTATCGCAATTATTCCCCCTAGAAAAACACTAATCCATACATCCGGTGTTTTCACCTTTTCAACAGATGTTCTCGGCAAGGTAAGTATTCCTGTAGCCAAAATATAATTAACGAGGATAACAACTGCTTGTGAAGGCGTAATTTTGTCTTGTGAATTCATCATCATGCCAGTTAATTTCCTTTCCTAGTGACTAATCCTGACGGCTAGAATCTTTTGTATGCAACATCTTCGGACGACGTTTCATCATCATAAGTGGCATACGAACCATAAAGTCTTTCCAATCACTCGCTCTATAAGGAACCGTCGGACTAACATAAGGGATGCCAAAACTCTTCAATTTCACTAAATGGCTACAAAGAAGTAAGAAAAACAGGATAACCCCATATAAACCAAATAAAGCAGCAAAAAACATTGCTACGAAACGAAGCATGCGCAATGAAATTCCCGCGTTATATTGCGGAATAGCAAAGGAAGAAATAGCCGTTAACGCAACAACAATTACCATAATGGGGCTAACGATCCCTGCTTGTACAGCAGCTTCCCCAATAACAAGCCCGCCGACAATTCCCATTGTAGGGCCAATAGGCTTAGGCAAACGAAGCCCAGCTTCTCGTAGAATTTCAATCGCTACTTCCATAATTAGTGCCTCTATGATTGCAGGAAACGGTACACCTTCCCTTGTTCCCATCATTGACAATGCTAGCTTAGTTGGAATTAACCCCTGATGAAACGAGACAAACGATATATATAAGGACGGTGCAAAAAGCGTAATAGCTGCAGCTAAATAACGTAATAGTCGAATGAGTGTACTTGGCAACCATCGTTCATAATAGTCTTCTGGTGATTGCAATAACATACTAAATGTCACTGGCACGATTAATGCAAAAGGTGTCCCATCTAATAAAATTGCCACTCTTCCTTCCATCAAGGCAGCAAAAACACGGTCTGGGCGTTCCGTATTCTGAACTTGTGTAAAAGGACTGAGATAATTATCTTCTATTAATTGCTCTACATAGCCCGATTCCGCAACATCATCAATATTTATTGATTGAATTCTTTTCTTTACCTCTTCGATCAAGTTCGGATCTGCAATCTCTTGAATATAGGCGATAACCAATTCTTTTTTTGTCCGTTTACCTACCTGGAAATTGATAATGGATAAATCACTATTTTCACCATGCTGTCTCAAAAGAGCTGTATTATCACTTAACGTTTCTGTAAAGCCTAATCTTGGACCTCGAACCAATGCTTCCGAGACCGGTTCTTCAAAATTGCGCGATTTCCCTTTGACCGTCCCGAGCATTAATACATTGGGTATTCCATCAATTATCAAGGCGGTCGCCCCTAATAATATTTTGCCTACCGATTGCTTTACATCATACTCTTCTGTTATATCGCTAACGGAAAGAACTTCATTTTTAATAAACGTCTGTAAAAAGACTCCTTTTTCATAAATAGACTCCTGCTCATCTTTCTTTAAAACATTCCCCATTAAAGATGCCAAAATATGTTTATCAATCAGTTCTTTATCTGACAGCCCATCAAGAAAAATAATGGCTGCTCGAATATCTGTGTTCCCTATGTGAAACTGCCTAACATGCACATCCCAGTTATGGCCAATCTCATTCTTTACAAGTTCAACATCTAAGTTGAAATCACCCGTATAATGATCATAGGACCCTTGGGAAGACTTCTGATGTTCGAGCTCAACCTTTTGGTTAGTTTGATCGTTTATTTCCTTCATTTCATCTTCATGCGTCTTTTGTTTAGATACTATTCCATTAAACAATTTGAAAATAATATAAGGAATGAAAAATACAATAAAACCTTGCATAAATACTTTCCATTCTGGAATGTAGGATAAGATTTTTCCCCACATATTCATCACCCTTTTAAGCTGTTAATAAAGCGAATTACAGCTTCACGATTTATATAGTTCCATCATTATCTATGCAACAGCATTTTAAACTTATTTCATTAACATTTTCGCTTGTCATGAATAAAGCTGTATCGGCTGTGAAAATCCTTTTTACGGTAAACAAAAAAATCTTTCGCCATTGTTGTGCAAAAGATTTCTGTTGGTCATCACTATTCATTTTGAACTAGTAATAAAATACATTAAAATATAGTTCTAGATATGTTATGGTATATTAGCTACAATGCTATTTTAGAAGGTGGAAAACATGCTAGAAGTAAGTGAAAGTAAGTTAGCACAATATATTATACATTTTATTGATGATACTCTCGTGTTAGGTGAGGAATCATTATCACAGCCAGAGGTCATGCTAGAGGCAGCTTTTACACAGCTAGCGTTTAGCAAAATCGATTTGGAACAGCAATTCGAATTTTTTCATGAAACAGATATTGGATTAAATGAGGTGTACACATATGTGAGGGCAATTTTTGATCAAGAGACTAGTTTCCTTGAACAATCAATCAACATTGCAAAACACTTACATAGTGTATCTCAACATCCTAACATTAAAAGTGGCGAATTATTTATTGGACTATTTGACAATTGTTTTCTAGCTACAGAAGCTAAAAAAGTAATCGCCATCGTTAAAATTGATGAAAAAGAAATGTTTTTAGATGTAAAAAACGACCACAACAAAATGATTGTCAATGGCATTGATGGGATTAATGTAAAGAAAATCAATAACATGGCCATTATCGTAGATATGGGAACGGATGAGGCTCCTGCTGTCTTTATGAAAACGAAAAGGAAAGAAGATATTATCTACTGGCAAGAACGATTTTTAAAAATACGAGCCGCTGATGAACATTACTACAAAACGAATTTAGCGTTAGTAGAATGCAAAAAATATATTTTAAAAGAAGAGAACTTTACGAATACTGAAAAACTAGGGCTTTTAAACAAAACGCTTGATTACTTTAGAAATGAAGATGAATTTCAAGTAAATGATTATATTGATACGGTATTTGAACATGCGGAGCCAACACAGAAAGATATTATTATCAATTCGGTAAAACCTTATGAAACCGTTATTTCTGAGAGCGCACTTGAAAAGGCTGAGAAAAAATATAAACGCAAAATTAAACTTGATTCTAATATTGAAATTCAGGTGAATGTCCAGGATATCGAGCAAGTGGATGAACTAATTGAAGTAGGCTATGATGAATCTACAAATCGAAAATTCTATAAGATTTATTTCCAGGAAGAACTATAATTAAGTTTTAAGAGACTTTCCAAGTTGTCAGGGGAAGTCTCTTTTTTGCTCCTCATCATAGCGTGCGGTTGATTTCCCTTCGGGGGCGTCAGGAGGCTTTAGCTTCTTTCAGCGAATGATTGGACACCCGCTGAGAGAAGTTAAAATACACCTTAATTAGTTTTACATTTCTGGAGCTTCCATACCGAAATTTGCCCACTCCTCTTTAGCTGGACCATAAATGCCTGGGACAGTTAATCCCGCCTGTCGCATAAGAACTGTCATTTGCCCTCGATGGTGATTCTGATGTTGAATCAAAAACATTAACAGTGTACCAATTCGCATTTCTTGACCGAAAAAATTGATGGGCTCGTGAAGGGTTTGATCAGTCCAATTTGTTTTTACCGCTTCCACAAACGCATGATTAGCTTGGGTATAGCTATCTGCAATAAATTGTGCTGAAGTAGGAACAGGATAATCTTTAGATGGAGCATCAAATGATAAACTTGTATTTGAAGTAATGATGCGAATTGCAGTAACTGTATGCCACGCAATACGTCCTAAAGTCCAATGATCAGATGTTATTTCCTGTTTAAGAGATTCATCAGTTAGATTGTTCAATAACCTCTTTGTACAATTTACTTCGAACGCCCAAGACTTAAAAAAATCATTTAAACTCTGATACATAAAAAATCCCCCTCTTTTCTAAAAAGCGTCGATAACAGAAAAGCGCTCTCATCGTAAAATATTAGTAGAGCTTTTCAATATAATTGTTTATTTCTTTTTGATTTATCGATCCTTTTATCGTGTGCAATAATTTACCTTTAGCATCAAATATAAAAGTTGTTGGATAAGCCATTACTTCAAATGATTTTTGAAGTGTACCATCTAAATCAAGAAATATAGGAAAATTCAAATTGTATGACTCTTGAAATTTCTTGGCATTTTCACTACTATCTTTAGAAGTTGCATTGATCGCTAACAACTCAACATTATCTGGTTTATTATTATAAAAATCTCTTAATTCAGGAGCCTCTTCTTGGCATGGGTCACACCAAGATGCCCAAAAGTTAACAATTAGAACCTTTCCATTGTATTCTTTAAATGTTGTTGATGATTCGTCTAATCGTGTTAATTTCGCATCAAAAACAAGCTGTTTTGATCCATCTTCATTTTCTACTAGTGGATTAACTGTTTCTTCTTTTATCAATACATTTTTCACAACAATTCCTACAAGTAATATGACTAACAAAGCTGAGAAATACAAACCTAAACGCTTTTTAAACTGCATAAATGATCACCTAATACCCTTTTCTTAAAGTTCCTAGATTGAATTTCGATAAGCTAACATTAATTTTTCTTTAGCTTTCTGACCAGCCAATCCTGTTTTTAGTAATTCATCAGATGTTTGATGATCTAAAGTTTTGGTAAATTGATTTAATAGGTTATCTATCAAAACATCGGGCATCTCGCCTGTGCTTTGATCTGTATCTTGTCTCTTTGGTAATTTGATTTCTTTAATCATTACTCTTTCGCCATTCAATTTTGTTACATAATGACGAATATAACCATCTTCTTTTTTAATTTCATATTTTGCTTTGCTTTGTTTATTTTTATCTAAAAATAAATCTGGAGATAGTCTATTTAGTTGATCTTTTTTTATCGTATTTATGTAATGATTATTTGTAGATTGGATCCTCACCCTCTTCCCCCCTTTCATTCGTTATTTCCCTATTATTTTACCATTATATAAATAGATTACCATTTTAACCAATTTAATCGAATTGGTCTACTCTCTATAAATTGTAGTAGCTATCCAGTTTGTTGATGAGATTCATGCGATGGAAAATTTTCCACACAAAGATTGACATCCAAATTTGTCCAATGCTATATTTACTAATGCAGTAATTTACTAAATTACTAAAAATTAAATTAACAAAGGAGGATGCAATTAATGAAAATTCCTACACATTTAAAGCATAAACCTGTAATTGTTGCTGAAAATTATGCCAATATTGACGGGCGTACCGCTTATCATACAGATGCCCAAGGGCTGTCACTAGGCTTAGCTCAATGGAATGACAGAGGCAAGGTTGATATTTCGGCTAAAGTGTGGCGTCATACAGGAGGTAAATGGTCACGTCAATCGGAGGAATTACCACTTCATCGCGTGCTTGACCTCGCTATTTTAGTATGTGAATCTCAGCTTCATTTTAAGGAAGCTTATCGCTACGATCATTTATATGATGAAGAAAACCCTGTTATTAAACGTGTTGGCTTACAAGGGGATGCAATGACAGTGGAAGTATGTACGGAAAATGAACAAATTAAAGAGGATATTCAGCTCTTTAGTCAAGCTTTAAGTGCGGATAGTGAACTAATCGGCGAACGCTTGAGTACGCTATCACATCTTTTAAAGGAAATGGGTTATTAAAACCCAAGAGGGGATAAAAATGGACCAACAAATTTTACATGATGATAAGAAACTGCAAAAAGCTTTTTTTAACTTTTTAATCCCGGTAATGCTCGCGAATGTGCTGCAGTCACTAGGGCAAGTCTTTGGCATGTTTATAGTTGGGCGCAATTTAGGGGTTGATGCGCTAGCGGCAATCTCTGCATTCTTTCCATTCTTCTTCTTTTTAATGGCATTTGCTATTGGGATTGGCTCAGGTAGCTCGATTTTAGTAGGGCAAACATATGGAGCTGGCAATCATGAGAAGATGAAGGAGGTTGTTGGGGTAACCCTAGCCTTTACGACGATTTTATCAATTGTTGTCGCAATTTTTGGTGGCTTTTTCATTGAGTGGATTTTACGTTTTATGCAAACACCTGCTAACATTTTAGATATGAGTATTAGCTATGCTCAAATTTTATTCTTCACTCTACCAATTATGTTTTGGTATTTGGTGTACACAACCTTTATGCGTGGTGTCGGTGACTCTAAAACACCATTTCTATTTTTAGTTATAAGTGTTATTCTAAATATCGCATTCCTCCCACCATTAGTTTTTGGCTGGCTTGGTCTGCCTGAGTTTGGCTTAAACGGCGCTGCTTATGCCTCTGTTTTGTCCAATCTGGTAACAATGTTATTATTATTTGCCTACTTGCATAAAACAAAGCATATTTTGCGCTTAGACAAATCGATTTTACAGCATTTTAAATTGAAGAAGGATATTTTATCTTCACTATTAAAGTTAGCCATTCCAGCAAGTATTAGTATGGTTGCGATTTCTGTAGCAGAAATTGCTGTAATAGGCTTCGTGAATGTTTACGGCTCCGATGCCACTGCCGCATATGGTGTTGTCAATCAAGTCGCTAGCTATGCACAGGTGCCAGCAATGAGTATTGCTATTGCGACATCTGTATTTGTAGCACAAGCTTTAGGGGCTAATTCTACAGATATGATTAAAAAAATTCGTCAATTAGGTGTGCTCGTTAACTATATTTTAGGTGGCGCGATTATTTTAATAATGTATTTATTTGCGGAACCTATTCTGTCTTTCTTTATTGATAAACAGGATACAGTATTGATCGCCAAGGATTATTTATATATCGCGTTTTGGAGCTATTTAATTTTTGGCCATACACAAACCGTTTCAGCTACAATGCGAGCTACAGGCGTTGTCTTATGGCCTACAATTTTCCTAGTCATCGCAATTTGGGTAGTCGAGGTACCATTGGCGTTTGTTTTATCGCACTACACTTCATTCGAGCTAAACGGCGTTTGGATTGCTTACCCTACTGCCTTCTGTGTACATTTTGTATTACAATACGCATACTTCAAGCTAGGCTGGCAAAAACGAACATTAAAAGCAATGCTCAGCGAGTAATTTACGATAGTGTCTGTAGACAAAGTTATATATTAACTTTGTCTACAGCAATTTTATAAAGGTGTTTGGGGTAAACAAAAATTGGTGATCTCCCATTATTTAAGCTTGATCAGGTGGAATTACTCCCCAAATAAGTAGGAGAAAGAATACTAACCCAATTAAAAAGAATATTAGTGAAGTAATAAATATCGGACCTATTTGATAAGTGAACCGTTCTCTTTTCATAATTATGCCTGTTTGCCCACTAGCTTGAGATGCAAATAATCTAGACATAGCTCCCCCACTACTTGAAAAGTAAAAAGTGCCCCCAGCAAAAACTATACCAGTGAAAAACATTACCTCGATAAATCTTACGGAGAAAAATGAAGCAATAAAATACGTAATTAAAACTTCTACAATAAATGCCACTATCATAATTATCAAATTTTTCCCGCTCATATAAATCCCCCCATTCTTCAAAGTTTATGCTTCCTACTCTGTATACGATTGAAATTGTATTAGGTTCCAAATTTTAACTTATTAACCAATCATTTTTTTCATTACAACACTTCATTTTTTGCATAAGAAAAAGGCATCCTAATGAAAGGATGCCTTTTTATGGTTACATCATTAAAATTAAAGTTTTACGATGTTTGTAGCTTGAGGTCCACGTTGGCCTTCTTCTACTGAGAATTCTACTTTTTGACCTTCTTCAAGTGTTTTGAAACCTTCACCTTGGATAGCTGAGAAGTGAGCGAATACGTCATTTCCACCTTCTACTTCGATGAATCCAAAACCTTTTTCTGAGTTAAACCATTTTACTGTACCTTGTGCCATTTTGCATGACCTCCATTAATTAAATTTACGTAAAATCATTTTTCTTCAAAAGAAAAAATTCACATATTACAAAAAGCATCAAACAAAACACGATTACTCTTTGTAATATGTGAATTTATTGTTCTCTTGAAAACGATTTTATTATCTTTACTATATAAGAAAAAATCGTATTTGTCTAGTGTAAATACAGACTTTCTTAATATTAGTCTCTCACTTACCTATTTTGTTACTAAAATAAGTTCATCAACTAAGTATATGTAAGCCTTTTTAGATCAATGTAACTCGTTAGTTGAACAAACTAAAACCATGCGCTCTCTGTACAAAAGACTTCTGCTGAAAGAAGTTAAAGTGTCTCATAGATAACTTGCCCCATTTTAGTGACATCATAATCTCCTAGTGCGTCTATTTCTGATTGGAATTCTGGTGAATTTAAAATTTCTTTTACCGATTCAATCAGCAGATGGTTTTCAGGTGTTTTTAATAGGACAATATCATAGCGTTCTTTAATAAGTGGTATAAAGTCAACCTCTATGAGTTTTGATATTTTTTCAATACCTATTCCTATGTCTGCATGGCCATTTGCGACAGCAGAGGCTACATCAATATGACTCATTTCCTCTTCGTTATACCCTTCTATTGAGGATGGAGATATGTGATGCATACGTAATTGTTCATCTAGAAAAGTACGGGCACCCGAACCTTTTTCACGGTTCATCAATTTTAATGATTTAGTCTTAAAATCCTCCATTGATTGAATTTGCAATGGATTTCCTTTTTGAACATAAAAGCCTGCTCGGCGAGAAACTAGATTGAGCAGAATATAAGAGTGACTGACAAAAATCTTTTTTAAATAAGGTGTATTATAATCCCCTGTATCACCATCGTACAAATGTAAACTTGCAATATCACATTCCCCATTATACAGCGCCATAACACCATTAAAGCTACCTTCATGAGAGCGCAATACTTTATTTGATTGTTTTTTCTCTATATATTTTCCTAATAAGTCTAAGGCTAAATCTTGTCCGCTTATAATAACTTTTTTAGTTTTTGTCGAAGGAGTAGTCATGGCAGTAGATGAAGCAGGAGTAACTCCTGTCTTGCTCTTTTGTATATATAATTGTAAATCAGTTCTATCGACACGCATTTGTCGGCCTACACGAAAAATAGGTAAGTCTCCCTTTTTCACTAAATCGTAGATCGTTAATTTTGAAACCTTTAATAGTTGAGCCACCTCTTCAATCGTATAGGAATGTTCATGTGACATGTAAAAAATCTCCCCTTCTGCTTCTATTGATACTATAGTAACTTAATTATAATATTTTTGGACCATCACCAAAACGTGTGGTTGATCTCCGTTCCGACTGGGCGCTTTCCTGGGGCGTCCGTTGAGCCGCTTGGGCCAACAGATGTTTTTTGCGCGAAAGCGTAGTGCTAACGGAGCGGCAGCAGCACCGAGGTTGGTCACGAAGGCGTTATCACAGAATGTGATGCTCCTAGCCTTCGTTCCCCTACTTGCTCTCTCCAGGGTCTCGGGCCAACACGAGGTTGGTCACGAAGGCGTTATCACAGGATGTGATGTTCTTAGCCTTCGTTCCCCTATCGCTAATCCCCAAGGAGTCGCCCAGCCTCCACTCCAATCAACTTATTTACATAGTATACGTTTAACAAAATTCCTCTACAACTTTAGGTGATGAACCATATTTTTTACATCTTGAAAGTTTCTAGTGATTTGGTATTCCTTTTTTAGATATAACTAATTATAATTAATCATGTCTTGTTATAACGAGTTATAAAAGGGAGTATAATCAAAGTGAAAAAGTATTATAGTTTAATAGCTTCATTGTTACTACTGATCGGCATTTTAGCGAGTTGTGGTAGCCAAGGAAGCAACAACAATACAAACAAACCCGTTGAATTAACAATTTCCGCAGCAGCTAGTTTGCAAGATTCATTAGAAGAGCTTCAAAAAGCCTATGAAAATGAACACGATCATATTAAAATCACATTTAACTTTGGTGGCTCTGGTGCTTTACAGCAACAAATTTTAAAAGGTGCTCCTGTGGATCTTTTCTTTTCAGCAGCAGAAGACAAATTTGATGAATTAGTTCGAGAAGATTTAATCGACAAAAAACAAGGAACAGACCTTTTAGCGAACGAATTAGTATTAATCGTTCCTAAGAAAAATGAAAAACATATTCAATCATTTGAAGACTTAACGAAAATTGATACCATTGCCGTTGGTACACCTGAAACAGTTCCTGCTGGCAAATACGGTATAGAAACATTGAAAAACATGAAACTTTGGGGAAATATAGAATCAAAAGTAGTGTATACAAAAGACGTACGACAAGTTCTTACTTATACGGAAACTGAAAATGTTGATGCAGGTTTGGTTTATAAAACCGATGCCCTTGTATCAGAAAAAGTCGATATCGTTGCTACAGCCAATGAAGATACTCATACACCTATTATTTATCCTGTAGGTGTTATCAAAGATAGTAAGCATATAAAAGAAGCGGGCGATTTTTATCGCTATTTACAAAGTGATCAAGCGATGAAAGTATTTAAGAAATACGGCTTTCAAGGAACCCAACAATAGATGAGTACGGATTTCTGGTCACCGCTTAAGCTTTCTATCGAGATAGCACTTGTGTCAGGAATAATTGTGATAGTAGCAGGTATTGTCTTTGCTAAATGGATGGCAAAACGCAATTTCAAAGGAAAAATATTTCTAGAAACAGTGTTACTTTTACCATTAGTATTACCCCCTACTGTAGTAGGATTTCTTCTAATTATTATTTTTGGCAAAAACAGTGTGCTAGGTAACTTGATAACATGGCTTTTTAACCAACCAGTTATGTTCACATGGTGGGCGGCGGTCATTGCTTCTACGGTTGTTGCATTTCCTTTAATGTATCAATCAGCAAAGACTGGCTTCGAATCTGTTGATAAGGACATCGAAAACGCTGCACGTGTTGATGGTGCTAACGAATGGCAAGTCTTCTTCTTTATTTCTATCCCTCTTGCATTAAAATCTATTGTCTCTGGTGGAATTTTAAGTTTCACACGAGCTTTAGGTGAATTTGGTGCAACCTTAATGTTTGCTGGAAACCTCCCAGGTAAAACGCAAACTACCCCACTTGCTATTTACATGGCGATTGGTTCGGGTAACATGTCACTCGCTTGGTCATGGGTGATTTGTATGATAGGTATTTCCTTTCTTATGCTGTTGTGCGTTCATCACACGAAAGCATAAAGTACTCTTCCCTACTAACTAGGATAAATATAATAAAAGATGTAGTCGGTTCAAATTAAACTGTACCAACTACATCTTTTCTTTTTACCCTCCACTAATAGGTGGAATAAACGCGATTGTATCCCCTTGTTTTACAACCGTTGTATCTGTTGCAAATTCCTCATTCACTGCTGTCATAACATGTTGTAAATTAACTTGTGGATATTGAATTTCCATCCATTCTTTAATTTGTCCAATTGTTCGGTCTGACTGGTCTACACATAATTTTGACTCACCGATGATTTCTTGTAAGTGAGCAAACAATAATATATTAATCACAAGATTCCTCCTCCCTAAATTGATGGATTTCCTTTTGGATAAGGGACATTTTCTAATTGATCACCAATCCATTCGGTCCCATCTTCCCAATACTCTTTTTTCCAAATCGGTACAATTTGTTTAATACGGTCAATCGCATATTCATTTGCTTCATAGGCTATTTTTCGGTGTGGTGATGAAACCGCAATGACAACGGCAATATCCGAAATGTCTAAATGACCAACACGATGTGTAATGGCTACTTTCGCTTCTGACCATTTCTCTTGTATTTCTTTAGATATTTGTTCAAACATTTTAACAGCCATAGATGGATAAGCTTGATATTCCAAATGAAGTGTTTTCTTTCCTTTCGTCATTTCACGTACTGTCCCGATGAAAACAGTGATGGCACCAGCATTTCGATCAGTTACTTTTTGTCTTACTTTTTCAACATCTATTGGTTTATCAACGATTTCAAACAACGATGTAGTCATAATTTTCTCCTCATTTCTTGCATAAGAACTTCCATATATTGTGTTTCTTCTTGAATTGAAAACGTCGGATATTTTAACGGTTTTTTTAGTGGATAGGTCGGCCAATAAAGAACACAGACGATATTGCTTACTTTTTGTAGCAAAGATTCATCTTCCTCCTGTCGCAAAAGAACAACCTTCGGATAATCTTCATTTTTATAGCCTTCAATGAAAATAATATCCATACTTAATGTTTCATAAATAGCTAGAATATCAGCAAGTTGCCAGTCATTTTGGTGAATACTCATCCGCAAAGTACCCTCTCCCTCAACTGCTGTTACACTCGCGCCAGCCTTCTCATGACGAACGCTGTCTTTTGAACTTTCTACCATCGGAATTCCGCCATGTCCATGATGCTTAATTGTACCTACACGAAAACCTTCTGTAGTAGCTTGTATAATGAGTTGCTCCATTAACGTTGTTTTACCACTATTTTGATAGCCTACGATTTGTAAGATTTTTCGATGCTGTCCCATGGCCACTCACTTCCCTGTAAATCTTCTAACAATAAGACAACTACTTGCATCCCTTTTTCGTATCCGCGTGATCCTCCTGGTAATACAATAAAAGAATTGGCTTCTGCTAAGGAAGATACCGCACTAGATTTATCAAAACCAGAGGGAACTGCAACTAATTGACCGTTGTCGAACGAAGAACTCGCACGCACAAAACGGGTAAATGGATTCGGCTTTTTAAAGTCCGCACCTAAAATAGCCTGCTCCCTACGTAGATGTGGTTGCTTATTCCCAAAGGCTGTGCGAATAATAGGCCGTGTAAATAGTTCAAAGCCAACATAACAAGCTGACGGATTACCTGAAAGGCCAAATAATAATTGACCGTTTCGAGCCGCCACAGTTGTTACACTACCTGGTCGCATCGCTACTTTATTGAAAAGTACTTGTGCGTCAATAGCTTCATAGATGGCAGGTAAATAATCGTAATCACCTACTGATACTCCACCTGTTGTAATCAATATATCTACTTCCTGAAGAGCGTTTTCAACAGCTTCAATACATAATTTTAGATCATCACTAAACTTACCAAAATATTTGACGGTTGCCCCAGCACGTTCAATTTGAGCCATCATCATATATGCATTACTGTTACGAATTTTCCCTGGTTGCAAAGGATCACTTGGTTCCAATAATTCACTACCTGTTGCAATAACGCCTACGATTGGTTTTCGAAAAACAGGGACTTGACCATAACCAAAAGTAGCAAGCAATGCGACAACACCAGGATTGATGTACTGTCCTTTTTCAATAAGAATGGCGCCCTTTTGAACATCCTCTCCCTTATAGGAAATATTGGTTCCTGCTTCATAAGAGCGTTTAATCGACATATACCGTTGATGGTCTTCTTCAAATGTGTGCGTTAATTCTAACATAACGACTGCATCACATCCGTTTGGGATAGGCGCTCCTGTCATAATGCGCACCGCTTCGCAATCCCCTACTTTTCCCTCAAATACATAGCCCGCGCCAATTTCCCCCACTACTTTAAAGGTTACTGGATTTTCTGAACTAGCCTCTTGACTATCGACCGAGCGAATAGCATAACCATCATAAGGTGATCGATCAAAAGCTGGTACATCTTGATCTGCAGCCACATCTTCTGCTAAAAAACGGCCATGTGCTTGCTGTAGTGGAACGACCTCAATTTTTTCTTGGAATGCAAACTCCATGACACGTTGAACAGCTTCCCCAACAGCAATTGGTTTTCTTTTTTCTAACATTTACGTTACACTCCTTTAGCCTAATAAACGATAATAAATGGTTTTCGCTTTTTGTATATCTTGTATACCGTGAATAACAACTCGTCCATCTTGGAATATCACTAGTCGATAATCTTCGGCTTGGCAAGATAGTAAATAGGGATTTTGTTGAATATCACCATAGGGACGAAGTTGTACGGCGAGCTGATCCAAATGATAATGAATCGGTTTAGGTGGACGTATTTGAATAGCATCGCGACCACATAATACATTTAATTTTGTTTGGTTTTCATATGACAAATATGGATAGGTTGGATTTTCCCCACAAGATGGGCAATCAGATTTGCGAATTTTTTCTACGTTTATTTCATAGTGTTGATTTTGCCAAACATCAAAAGTTAAATAAGTTTTACGTAATGCTTCTTCATCACCTACTAAAAACTTTAATACTTCAGCTACTTGGTAAGCTGCTACGATTTGAACAGTTGGATTTATAATTCCTACTGTATCGCATGTCATCCCTGTATTGGGCATCACTGCTAGCAAACAATGTAAACAAGGTGTTTTACGTGGCACAATTGTATAAGTAGCACCATAACTGCCTATACAAGAACCGTAAACCCAAGGAATTTGATATTTTTGTGCAAGATCGTTCATCATAAAGCGAATATCAAAGTTATCCGTTGCATCCACCATTATATCTACATCTACAAGCAATGGAATTATTTGCTCTGTACACGCATCCAGAATATATTCATTGATTTCTACCTCAGAGTTGATGCTTTGTAGTCGCTTTTTTGCAGCGATTACTTTAGGGATTTTTTCTAATGCATCTTGTTCGGTATATAGTTGTTGTCTTTGTAAATTACTCCATTCTACATAATCACGATCAATAATCGTCAACTTTCCGACGCCTGCCCTTACAAGAGCCTCTGCGCTCGCACTGCCTAAAGCACCAACTCCTATCATCAAGACATGCTTTTGTTTAAGTAGTTGCTGCCCGTTTTCTCCGATTGGGCTGAATAATTGTTGTCTAGAATATCTATTATGCATAACCGCTTTCGCCTTTCTTTCTATGAAATTTAGTTTGACCTTTTAATTTATAGCTTTATAATAAAAGCAATGTTTTTTCATCAACTCTATAAAAGGAGGTCTTTTATATCTTGCATCCTACACATAGTCAACTTCCTATAAGAGCTGCCATTTTAACAGTGAGTGACACACGCACGAAGGCGAATGATCGTGGTGGTCAGCGTATTCAATCCTTACTTCAAGAAGCTTCATTTGAAATAGCAGACTACCAAATGTCAAAAGATGAACCGCTTGAAATCTCAAACCATGTAAAAAAATGGTGCGATGATCATACTATTAATGCCATTATCGTAACAGGAGGAACTGGATTTACACCGAGAGACCAAACGTACGATACGATTCTCCCTCTTTTCGAAAAAGAAATGATGGGATTTGGTGAATTATTTCGAACACTTAGCTATGAAGAAATCGGCCCAAAAGCTATGTTTAGTCGTGCAACAGCAGGTAGTCGTGCTAAAACGGCTATCTATGTTCTGCCAGGTTCCACTAATGCCGTGACTCTTGCGATGACAAAACTAATTGTTCCTACTGTGCAACATTTTGTCGGTGAGTTGAACCGCCTATGAAAACGGCTGGTGTTGTCTTAGCTGGTGGTCAATCTTCTCGGTATGGTCAACCAAAAATGTTTGAGTTATTTGCTGGTCTGCCTTTATATAAGCACAGTCTCATAGCCTTACAAAAAAATCAACTGCAGCCTTTAATTATTGCTACGAATGCTAGCTTGCAACCAAAGTTTGTAGAAGAAAATGTTCAATGGATCATTGAACAACAGCCTCATCAAGGACCTCTGTTTGCCTTGCATAATATCATGACAAATTTCCCGGAAGTAGAATGGTTTTTCGTTATAGCAAGTGATATGCCTTTTATTAATGCAGAATTTGTCCAAACGATGCTCTCATTTATCGATGATCGATATGAGGCTATTGTTCCTACACAAGCTTCAAGATTGCAACCTCTTGCTGCTTTATATCGACGCAGTGCTTTACCAAAAGCACATGAATTAGTGCAACAAAACAAGCGAAGTATGAAAGTCTTGTTAGAGCAACTTCAAGTATGTTATGTCCCATTTGAAGAAGACAGCTCAACATTTATCAATATCAATTCCCAACAAGATTGGCTACAAACATTTGAAAGGAAGTCTACTAATAATGAGTAATTTTACACACTGGAATGAAGAAGGTCGTCCCAAAATGGTCGACATTTCAGAAAAAACAATCACAAACCGTACAGCGATCGCTCGAAGTACAATCGCGTTATCCGATGAAGTCTATCAAGCTATCCAACAGGGAGGCATAAAAAAAGGCGACCCAACGCAAGTGGCACAAATTGCTGGGATTATTGGTGCTAAAAAAACTGCTGATATTATCCCAATGTGCCATCCGATTATGTTACAAGGAACAGATCTTCAATTTGATTATACAAAAGCAGAGGTTGGTTACGAGCTACACATTCAAGCTACAGTGAAATGTAGTGGTAAAACAGGTGTCGAAATGGAAGCATTAACTGCTGTATCCATTGCTGCACTAACTTTTTATGACATGTGTAAAGCTGTCGACAAGTCTATGGTGATTAAAGAAACATACCTAGTTCAAAAAACAGGCGGAAAAAGCGGTAACTTTATGCATAAATAAACAGAAAAAATTCGGCAATTTTTGCCGATTTTTTCTGTCTTTTACTAACAACATTAACGAATACCACTCTTTTTCGTCTAACCACCGATATGTGACATTTCAATTTTTGAGTTTTTCCTTTTTTCCATTGTCTGTTCATTTCGTTCATCGGAATAACGATCTTTTCGATTTTCCCAAACTTTCGAAATGTGTTGAGTGATGGTTTCATCATCTTCTCCAGCCCTTAACAAATCTCTCAGATTCGTTCCCTCGGTTGCAAATAAACACGTATATAATGTTCCTTCTGCCGAAATACGGGCACGCGAACAAGTGGAGCAGAACGAATCTGTGACAGATGAGATCACGCCAATTTCGCCTTGAGCATCCTCATATTGATAACGTGTAGCCACTTCCCCTTTATAATTAGGGTCAACAGGATACAACGGGGAAAATTGGTGGACCTGGTCAATGATTTCTTTCTTTGACACAACTTCATCTAGCTGCCAACCATTCGAATTCCCGACATCCATATATTCAATAAAGCGAAGAATATGCTGTTTCTCTTTAAAATACGCTGCCATCGACGTGATATCTTGCTCATTTTTTCCTTTTTGAACGACCATATTGATCTTCACTTGTAAACCCGCTTCTGCCGCTTTTTCTATACCTTCTAATACCGTTTTCACTTTTCCTCGATGGCCATTCATCTCAAAAAAACGTTCCTCATTTAGGGAATCTAAGCTAACAGCTACTCGTGATAAACCTGATCTCGCCAGTTCATCGGCATATTTTTTCAACAATGTGCCATTGGTCGTTAAGGCAATATCTTCTACTCCATCTATGCGATGTATACGTTCAATTAACCTCGGCAAATCACGACGTAGTAAAGGCTCACCACCCGTAATACGTACTTTTTTCACACCTAATGAAACGAAAATTTTTACTAATCGTTCGATCTCTTCAAAACTCAATATTTTATCTGACGGTAAAAAAGCATAATCTGGACCAAATACTTCTGCAGGCATGCAATATTGACAACGAAAATTACAACGGTCTGTTACTGATATCCTTAAATCTCTTAATGGTCTGTGTAGTTGGTCTTGTAGATTAGTAATGTTAATCTCTTCCTTTCATTTTAGTAGGTAAATGAATACGTTCTTTGTGTGTATAAATATTAAGTGTATTTTGGCGAATAAAGCCTACCGTCGTAATACCGAGTTGCTCTGCCAATTGCAATGCTAATTCTGTTGGAGCCGATTTGGACAGCACAATTTCACAGCCAATCTTCGAAACTTTAAGTAAAATTTCAGATGAAATCCTTCCGCTAAATACGATAATTTTGTCCTGAATGCTAATGTTGTTTTTGAGGCAATAACCATAAATTTTATCTAAGGCATTATGACGCCCAATATCCATTCGGCTTAATATAACACCATTCGCATCACAAAGCGCGGCATTATGAACACCACCGGTCTGTTTGAATGTTTCAGCCAAATCTTGCATATCGCGCATTAAACGAAAACAATCATCTGTTGTAATTTGCACATGAATGCCTTCCATTTTTTTAGCTACTAATGCATCATTAGCAAACACAAACCCTTGGCGGCTCATGCCACAACAAGAAGTAATGTAACGTTTATTTTGAATTTGTTGAAAGTAAGGATTCACACGTTTTGTTTTAACATGCACAAACCCTTCCTTTTCTTGGTGCCAAATGGTTTCAATATCTTCGTAATCGCGAATAATTCGTTCAGAGGCCAAATAGCCAATAACCATATCTTCTACATACTCCGGTGTGCAAACCATCGTCACAAATTCTTGCTCATTAATCTTCACTGTGACCGCGTATTCTGTGACAACGGTATCTTCTATTTCTTTGATTTGATTACCTTCAACACGTATTATTTCTCTTGCTACTGCACGTTCCATTTACGGCATCCCCTTTATTCACTAATATTATCTTCAAAAACAAAGACAGAAATAGCAAAATCCTCTTCAATTTTAATATCTGAAAATAAATGGAGTAACTTAGTGCCCATCAGGTCTTCCATGCCCTCTGGTGGTGATTTAGTATACAAATCTTGAATCATTCTTGTACGTGCAGCATGAACCATTTTTAACCCTTCAGGCGTACTCGCAATAAATTTTTCTGTTGGTGTGATATTACCATATAAAGTTGAGACAGCCATGTTCTCTACGAAAACAGTATGAATACGCTCTGGTCCTTTTCCAAATATATCTTTGCGTAGTTTTCGAATAATGTCGTTGAACTCATGCACTTTTTTTGACATTTTAACGATTCTCCCAACGTAATTAATCTTTTTATCCTATGTTTATGGGGGTCACCCTTACAGTTTGTTAATAATATAGCAACTTAAATAAAAATTAAAGAGAAAATATCCAATGATAATTATTCTCATTCAATAATTTTTATTATAATTATTGTCCATTTTGGCTGAAAAGGCTATAATAATTGGTATTACATATGGAATAAAAGTATTTTGATTCCTATGTCATGGTTTCATACAAAGAGTTTGAACTATAGGCATGGTGGTTTTAATATTTAAATTCTATAGTTATATTGGATAAAAAATAAAAGTTGATTGAATTTTTAGCAAGGCCTGTTAAGAATTTTATCCACCATGAATAAATAGCATGTTAGTACATGCCTTTTCATGGTGGATTTTTTTATTTTTGCGCAATATCAACACCGACAACTAATACTTAATGTTTCTACATCTATGTTGGTGTAGACAATGGACAAATCGGGAAATGACATGATAACAAGACAATCAAAATAAAAACTCGTAACGCTATTCCCGATTGATCCTAAGTATTAACCTGTTGTCAAATAAGTCTCAAAGAGCAAAAGGAGGAAAATACTTTGACTACAATTAAAATTAATGGCCAACCGTACGATGTAGCAGAGGGAGCTACAATACTTGATACCATTAATCAAAATGGCATCGCCCATCCACAAATTTGTCATGTACCATCTGTTGATCCTATCGAAACTTGTGATACATGTATCGTCGAAGTGAATGGACAATTAGTTCGCTCTTGTTCAACAAAGGCAGTAAACGGCATGGATATCCAACTTACTTCTGATAAAGCGAAAGCTGCACAAACAGAAGCGATGGATCGTTTACTAGAAAATCATTTGCTGTACTGTACAGTTTGTGATAATAACAACGGAAATTGTACATTACACAACACTGCAGAATTAATGGAAATCGAACATCAAAAATATCCTTATCAACCAAAAGTTGAACCGCATGAAGTAGACATGTCACACCCGTTTTATCGATATGATCCGAACCAATGTATCGCATGTGGTCAATGTGTAGAGGTTTGTCAAAATTTACAAGTTAATGAAACATTATCTCTTGATTGGGAAGCGGAAAGACCAAAAGTAGTTTGGGATGAAGGCGTTGCCATTAACGATTCTTCATGTGTAGGCTGTGGTCAATGTGTTACCGTTTGTCCATGTAATGCCTTAATGGAAAAATCAATGCTTGGCGAAGCTGGTTTTATGACGGGGCTTAAACAAGAAACATTAGATCCGATGATTAGTTTAATTAAAGAAGTTGAGCCAGGTTATAGCGGTATCTTTGCTGTTTCTGAAGTCGAAGCTGCTATGCGTAGTAAACGTACGAAAAAAACAAAAACAGTTTGTACTTTCTGTGGGGTAGGTTGTTCATTCGAAGTTTGGACAAAAGACCGCAAAATTTTAAAAGTGCAACCTTCTGATGGTCCTGTAAATGCTATTTCTACTTGTGTAAAAGGAAAATTCGGCTGGGACTTCATCAACTCTGAAGAACGAATTACAAAACCATTAATTCGAAAAAATGATGCATTTGTTGAATCTTCATGGGATGAAGCGCTTGACTTAATCGCTTCTAAACTAGGTGGCATTCAAAAAGAATTTGGTTCTGGTTCTGTCGGCTTTATTTCTTCTTCAAAAATTACAAACGAAGAAAACTACTTAATTCAAAAAATGGCACGTCAATTATTCGAAACAAACGATGTCGATAACTGTTCACGCTATTGCCAATCTCCAGCTACAGATGGCCTACTACGCACAGTTGGTATAGGTGGCGATGCTGGAACGATCAAAGATATTGCAAAAGCTGGCCTTGTTATTATTGTTGGGGCAAACCCTGCAGAAGGTCACCCTGTTTTAGCTACTCGTGTAAAACGTGCCCATAAATTACACGGTCAAAAATTAATTGTTGCCGACGTTCGTAAACATGAAATGGCTGAGCGCTCTGATATCTTCATGCGTCCAAAGCAAGGTACAGACCAAGTATGGTTAATGGCCGTTACAAAATACATGATCGATCAAGGTTGGCATGATGAAGCCTTCATTAAAGAAAACGTGCACTTCTTTGACGATTTTAAAGATGTACTTGAAACATACACACTAGAATATGCAGAAAAAGAAACGGGCATTTCAAAAGAAACATTGATAAATGTTGCTGAAATGATTCGTGATGCTGACGGTACATGTGTACTTTGGGGTATGGGCGTTACACAAAATACAGGTGGCTCATATACATCAGCTGCAATTTCTAACCTACTTCTAGCTACTGGTAACTATCGTCGTCCAGGTGCAGGTGCCTACCCTCTTCGTGGTCACAACAATGTTCAAGGTGCTTGTGATATGGGTACACTACCAAATCTATTACCAGGTAATCAAAAAGTAATAGATGACGAAGCACGTAAGAAATTTGAAGAAGCATATGGTGTGAAAATCAAACCTGAACCAGGTCGTACGAATATGGCAATGTTAGATGCGATCATGGAAGGTAAAATGAAAGCCATGTATTTAGTTGGGGAAGATATGGCACTTGTAGATTGCGATGCTAACCATGTAGATAAAGTACTTTCACAATTAGACTTCTTTGTTGTCCAAGATTGCTTCCTTTCACGTACAGCACAATATGCGGATGTTATTTTACCAGCAGCACCTTCTCTTGAAAAAGAAGGTACGTTCACGAATACAGAGCGTCGTGTGCAACGACTATATCAAGTATTACCAACACTTGGTGAATCAAAAGCCGATTGGGAAATCCTTCAATTAGTAGCACGTCGCCTAGGTGCTGACTGGAATTACAGTCACCCAAGTGAAATCTTTGCTGAAATGGCTAGTCTTGCTCCATTCTTCTCGCAAGCGAACTATGATGTATTAGAAAATTGGGGTAGCTTCTGTTGGGGTAGCCATGATGGTAAAGACACACCTTTACTGTATAAGGATGGCTTTAACTTCCCTGACAAAAAAGCTCGTTTTGCTTTAAATGATTGGATTAGACCGGTTGAATATGAAGCACAATATGATTGCCATATTAACAATGGTCGTATGCTTGAACACTTCCATGAAGGTAATATGACAAATAAATCAAAAGGGATTCAATCGAAAGTACCTGAAATTTTTGTTGAAGTATCACCAGAACTAGCAAAAGAGCGTGGCATTGAAGATGGAGCTCTTCTTCGCTTAGTGTCTCCACAAGGCGCATTAAAATTAAATGCCCTAGTGACAGATCGAGTACAAGGAAATGAACTATTCTTACCAATGAACTCTGTTAGCAAAGATTCAGCGATTAATTTCTTAACAGGACCGGCTGGAGACATCAATACATCGACACCAGCGTACAAACAAACAAAAGTACGTGTAGAAGTATTGAAACAAAAAGGAAAATCGCCACTTCCTAGAACAAACCCACGTTATAAAAAACGTCATCCACAAAATGGTGTTGAGGTACAACGTAAATGGAATCGTCCTGGTTACGTTCACTTAACAACTAACGAAAGGGAGTGATTTCATGGCTGCACCAATTACGACAATTAAGAAAGCACAAGTAACAGAAGAACAACTAAAGGAAGAAAAGTTAGACAATTTAAAGCAGCTTCTTTCTGAGAATGAAGAAATGGTGAATCAGGTCTTTACGATCATGGCCGAATTAAATGACATTGGCGCGCTAGAAGCAGCTACGAAACTACTTGAAGCTAAAGAAGATGTAGCACATATTGCTCTAGGCCAATTAACGCGTAAGCCTGTTACGAATATCATCAACAACTTAATGGGTGTTGCAGGAGCATTAACTGAACTGAATCCAGAAACAACAACAAAGCTTATTGAGAGCTTAAATACTGGCTTAGATGAAGCGAACAAAGCCGCTGAATCTGACGAAAAAGTTAGTGCCTTTAAGTTGTTCAAAATGTTAAACGATCCAGATGTTAATCGTGCCGTAAACTTTGGCGTTCACTTCTTAAAAGGGCTTGGCAAAGGCCTAAAATAGGAGGGTAATTTCTTACATGCTAACGAACGAACACATTTTAAAAACTTTACAGAAAATCGATGATCCAGAGCTTCATAAAAGCATCGTTGACTTGAATATGGTACGCAATATTCAAGTCAACGGTACTGATATCTCACTTGATATTATCTTGACTATTCCTGGATGTCCTTTGAAAGCTAAAATCCAACAAGATGTTGAGGAAGCGTTGAAGGCGATCGGTGCATCAAAAGTCTCCATTACATTTGGTTCTATGACAGATGACGAACGTCGTAGTTTAACAGCTTCTTTAAAATCAGAAAAAGTTACGGATAAAGGTATGCCTAAGATGCTGCTACCTGATTCTGGTGTCAAATTTATAGCAGTTACTAGTGGTAAAGGTGGCGTCGGTAAATCTACCGTGACAATTAACCTAGCAGTAGCTCTTGCCCGTCTTGGAAAGCGTGTAGGTATTTTAGACGCCGACATATATGGATTCAGTATTCCGGCCATGATGAAGGTTCATCAAAAACCAACAATGATTGACCAAACAGCTATTCCAGTAATAAGTCATGGTGTAAAAATCATGTCGATGGGCTTTTTCACAAACGAAAACCAACCTGTCATGTGGCGTGGTCCAATGCTCAACAAATGGATTCGCAATTTCCTTGTCAATACACATTGGGATGAATTAGATTATCTCCTTATCGATTTACCACCTGGTACAGGAGATGTAGCCATTGATATGGCGGCAATGATTCCACAAGCACAGGAGATTATTGTCACAACACCACACCTTGCAGCTTCTCATGTTGCTTCCCGTGCAGGTCTGATGGCTCAACATACGAACCATACGATTCTTGGTGTTATTGAAAACATGGCTTACTTTGAAAATTCAAATGGTGAAAAGAACTATTTATTCGGTCAAGGTGGCGCAGAAAAACTAGCAGATGAGCTTCAGACAAGTATCATTGCTCAAATTCCATTTGCGCAACCTGAGGAAAATACAGGTTCTTCCGTTTATGATGAAGACTCCATTATCGGCGAGGTATTTACTCACCTTGCAGAAGATTTGATGTATCAATAAAAATGCAGGATAAAACAAGTAAACCCTTGGCTCGTTCTTATACGAGACAAGGGTTTTTTTCATGGAGCCAAACACTCCCCTACTATTTAATTCAATAGCCTGCCTTCTTTAAAACCTGCATAAAATAAAAACGGTACGTATTTTTAACGAAAGAATCTAAAGGCAGCCCAACATTTAATTGATACTTAGTAAAAATAAAATAAAAACGCTTATCCCATTTTAACCGTAATAATTCCCCAGCATCTTCACCGTATTTTTCCGTAAATTCCTCAATTAAAGGTTCAATCATATAGTAGCAATAGTCTTTTAAGTTTGCGAGGGCCTCTATATCTTTCTCCTTTTGAAATCGTGTAATCCAATCTACTAATTGTTCGTTCATGTTAATATCCATCTCTCTTACATTGAGTTTCTTCCTATATTATAACTCTTTTTATAAGTTTTCGCTCTTCTCATGTAGATCTAAATTGATCCTTATGCTAATTTACAAGCCCTTTATTATAGTCAATCCACTTTTCCACTTCTCTCTCTACGGCTCGATTCTGCCATTCAAACCAAAAACCGGAACATTCACTACAGTGACTGTCTACCCCACTTTTATTTTGCATATCTATACGCGTAAATATAGTTTTTTTACGACAGCTGTAGCAGTAAATTTCTTTCTCTTTATCAAATTCCATCACGATCAACTCCAACATTTTTACACATATTTCTTTCCGTTTTTTATGTAAATTATTCTAATAAGGAATCTTTAACGGGGTGAAATAGCATGAAAATGAAGCTTTGTATATGATGCATGTACGGAAATCGGCTGGATGAAGGGAAATCTACGACAAAGAAGGTACTTTCTTATATCGTTTTTGGTCAAAAAGAAGAATAAATACAACAAAATAGCCCCCTTATCAAATAAATAAGAGGGCATTCTATAATTTCTAATCTATTACTTATCTTTAACTGGCTTTAGTGAATTCATTGGAAGATAAACAGCATTATCGAGTTTTCCTTCTAAGTCATCAGTTACATATATATAACCATTAATTTCACGATCATACCTTGAAAAAACAGTACTTCCCTTTTTCATCATTCTTTCAGTTTTAGATTCTTTTAATGGTACGCTCTTCCCCTCTGCATCTCTTGTTAGTTCATAACGTACACCTCTTTCTCTCGATATTGTCTCAACGATTTTAAGGTCTGTACCAGGATACTCAAGACAAGATTCCTCACTGCCATCACCACTGTCACAATACTTCAGTAGTTGTCCATTCTTTGTATTCTCGAAATAAATACCCCATGGTCCTTCTAGTTTGAAGTACGATCCGTAATATTTGCTATTATTAATACCATCACGAGTACTAACAATATAAGTTGGATTGTTATAGAAAGATGAACGAATTTCTATTGGTACTTCTTTGAAAACTACTAAATCCGTTGCTTGAACGCGGTATTCCCCCATCTGGTAAAATATTTTGCCATCATATTTTTCGATATCATACGTTCTAAAGAATTTATTTCGCTTAACCATTAACGAATCAAATGTGCCATTTGGATTTTTCTTGTACACCTTGATATCTTTTTTAAAGGTCATTTTTCCCGTTTGCCCTTTTACAACTTCTGCTCCATCATACATCACTTTTGCTTCTGATTTCGTTGGATTTACTACCGCAAATACAAATGCTGCCAGTAACACAATCAATAATTTTTTCATTATTTCCCCCTACACCGTTTTATCTTAGATTCAGTATGATTTACTAATAATCTATATTCTACCATCCACTGTATAATAATGTTAGTGTTAATTCGGTCCCCAATTGATTATAGAAAGGCTTTAGCCGTTCTCTATAATGCTTTGTCCTTCATATTTAAAGCAGTCTAATACAAAAAAACACCCTCACTTGAACCCCACATCCAATTATTAGATATGTCTAATAACCGGAGAGGCGCGGTTCATCACAGAGAGGTCTTTTTATGGTTGATAAAGGCTAATTATTAACTTAATCCTGCTTCCAATAATCAGACAGGACCTGCTTCGTAAAATTTCTGTGCCACCATTGCCGGTCTGAAACGCGTATCCGTAAAGTGATCACCGTCGCCTACAATCAGGCGGAACTAGGCCGCGCCGTCTGGACATATTCGGATGCCAACCGTAGTTCCTTCCTTGTGGCAATGCGTTATCTTGGTAGAAATAGATACTTTTTGGTGTCGGTAGCGAGTAGAACGTTTTAAGATCCAATTTCTCGAAAAGCGGCTTGGGCGATTAAGATTTATGGCATAATTAAATTATGGAATTTATATTATATTACCAAGCAAAACGGCAAACAAAAAATGATTTATCGGGGGGGAATTTTTTTATGCTAATTAGAAGTGCAAAAGTTAAAGATTGTAACATTTTAAGCAATTTAGCCTATAAGTCAAAAGCCTACTGGGGATATACAGAAGATTTTCTACAACAATGTAAAGATGATCTGACTGTAACTAAAGAGTACATAGAAGAAAATCCAGTTTATTTAATGGAGAGTGACAACAAGATAGTAGCATTTTATAGCTTTACAATTAATGAACGAAAATTAGATGCATTATTCATAGATCCTAATTATATCGGTAAAGGGTTAGGTAGAATGATTTGGGACCATTTATTAAATAAAGCAAAGGAGTTAGGAATAAACGAATTTACTCTTGATAGTGAACCTAATGCAGAAGGTTTTTATTTAAAAATGGGTGCAAAGAACATTGGCTCTACTCCATCTACAGTATTCCCTGACCGTCACCTTCCTCTAATGAAAGTTAAAGTATTTTAAAATGCATTATAAGGAAGACCAAGATGGCAATTAAGCTATCTTAGTCTCTGGTTTACCACGAAGCTATCAACATAAGTTTATCACCGCATATTATTATTTGGTAAATAGATACCAATAATAAGAACACTAACAAATTAGAATAACTCGGAGGAAGAATTATGCCAAATACTAATTGGACACAACTTAAGCCCCAACAATTGGGGAGATATGCAGAATATTATACTAAAATGGAGTTTGCCTCTTACGGATGCGATGTTTATACTTCGGAGGTGGATGACCACGGAATAGATTTTGTAGTGAAAGATAAGAATAACCGTTTCTGTGAGATACAAGTGAAATCCCTAAGAGGTACAGGCTACGTATTTATGCAAAAAAGCAAGTTTGATATAACAAATAAAAATCTTTATCTTGCTTTGCTTATATTTGAAGCTGGAAAGCTACCAGATATTTTCCTTATTCCATCTCAAGCTTGGGAAGTACCGAATGAAATATTTGTTGACAGAAATTATGATAAACCTGGACAAAAAAGCTTTCCAGAGTACGGAATAAACATATCTAAAAGAAACTATTCTTTACTCGAAATTTTTAAATTTGAAGATTCAATTCAAGATTTTTTATAAAAAAAGTACATATGAATTTAAATTTTATACAATCATTACATTAAAATAGCCCTCAAAACTTTGAAAAGTAAGATAGGAGGTTTTTCTCGTTTTTCATGACAGTTGCCTCATTTTAAAACACTTTAAACGGTTTAAATCAACATCCACTTCAAAAAGTCCTCCATTCAAGAATTGATTGGAGGATGATTCTGGTCTCGTAATATAATTTTAAGGGTACAAAAAAAGGGATAAAGTCATCCGGACCGAATCCCTGACCATATCCCTAATTTCTCTCAAACCCTTATCCCTAACGGCCTGAAACCTGCTTTTTGGACGTCCCAGGAGACATACTACAAATGCTAATACATCAATGGTTTACAGCTATATTAGACATGAAAACGCAATTTTCAGTTCTTACTAAATTTCAAAACAGCCAAATCAAACATCTTAAATAAAAACTTTAATGTAACAAATCCAGCTGAAATTAAAATCATAATATAAATAGAAAAATAAATTATACTTTTAAAATCATATATTACAGGTGGGTTGACAAACGCAATAGCAATTACAAAAGCCAAAATAAAAATAAAAAAATTACTATCTAAAAATTTCATAAGTAAACCCTCCTCAGTTTTTATTTTTTATTAAAGCCATCCATTTGTTTCACAAAAATCTGTAAAGAACCAATATCACCTTTTAAATTTTTGCACGCTTTAATAATACCATAAGTAATTACATGATAAAAAATAACTGCACCTGCCGTTCCTATCAAATATTTTGTGATAGAGATTAAAATTGCAGGAATGAAACTAGGTGTTATTTCACTATTTTGCATTTTTAAGCTTTTGTCAAAACCAATCTCATTATTCATCTGCTCTACTTCAGTCACTGATAAACTTTCAAAATAGGCTTCAGCATTGTTTACTAATTATGCGCTCATTAAATCAACCAACGCCATTTTGCGTTCGTTAAATGCAATTATGTAGGTACTCTGTATATCGGAGAGTACCTGTCACTTATACTGTACGTTTCAACTTTTCATTGCCATAACTACAGGTTATTTCAATATTGTGTTATTATTATCCTAATTACACAATATAAACCAACACAACATTGCATAATGATACAGAATTATAGAAGGGTGATAACATGAAAAGAAAAACAAAGGCGACTATCGTTATCATTGGAATATTGTTCACTTTTGGTGGAATTTTTGGTTACATCAAATTCACCGAACAAATAGAAAAACCTGCTCCCAAAAAAGAAAAAGCAATTGTTGAAAATGCTGGAGTACCGCTTGAAAATAAAATTGTTACAAAAGAAGAATTGCTTTATCCTGACAACTTAATAGAGCACAAAGTAAACGAAGCCATTCATAGCATGTCTCACCAAAAAGTGAAAGCTGAATCACAATGGGGTCGTGAGCAAATAACACAGGCCAAAGTTGACCGATTATTGGAAATTTCCAAAGAAAGCAATTATAAATTTAAAGAACTTTACGTTTCAATATTGGAAAGATGGTCGAAAGGTGATTTTTCTCATGCTGTAGAAGATCATAACGCAATTTGGGAGATGCAAGGTGGCGATGACTCAACAAATTCAGGGAGAGCAACTCGTTTGTTAAGCCCCGAGGAAGAAGAGCAGTATATAGAACAATTTTTCACAGACAAAAAATAGGCGGATTTTTTATTTGTAAGCTATTTTTCGTTTTGATATCTTAATATCAATTACATAAAACCTCCAATTACTAAGATACAAAAAAATCGGTGGAGGTTTTTAATCGCCATAATCCAAAGTACCAAATATACGTCTTCACTGAGACACCTGAACTTTAATAAGGACCTGTTACACATAACTAAAAATAAATCACGAGATCAGTAACATCGCTAAACGTCATTGCTTAACCGCTGTGACGTTTTTTTCTTTAGGCGGATAAATCATATGTAAATTGTTTTCAATCAATAGCATGATAGCCTTTGTCCTCCTCCCCTTTAACGCATATTATAAAGACAAAAAGGAGATAACCATTACATGAATAATTGTGGGAGTAATAATGAATCATTAACTATTAAAAAATGCGATAATTTCGGAACATTTACGGCTAATGATATTAATTGCATCAGTACTTCCATTCCTATTGGCGGATCCATAATTCCATTTTCCTCTGGATTTGAATTTATTTTAATCGGTGACAATTTTGGCAATGGTACTAACAATGTCGGTCTTATAGGTTTTGGTAGTTCTGTATCTTTAGTTCCTCTTATTGGTAATACAATTAACTTAATTGGACTTCCTAATGAAGCCTTCACTGTTTCACGTGGCGGTAATATTACATCTATTTCGGCGTCATTCACCTATTTAGGAGGGGTATTGGACTTAGAAACTGCGACAGTTCGAGCTCAGATATTCCGTGCACCTGTAGGTAGTAATAGTTTCACTGCTACAAGTGCAAGTGTTGATTTGGCTCCATCAATAACAGCACTTTCAGGAATAGGAGAAATATCTTTTGGAACAGCTAATATCCCACCTGTGTCGGTAGCTGTAGGTGATAGTTTAATTATGGTATTTCATGTATTGGAAGCAGGAGTCGCTATGGCTGGTTACGCAAGTGCAGGAATTAATATTGTTTAAAAATAACATCTCTTTCATCTAAACGAATGAGCATCAACCTTTATTTGCCCAACACCTCATATGCTCCCAATACTTAAAATATGCGCTTGCTAAATAGTCGTTTAATGTAATCGAACTCGTTGACACCCTAGCATCTCTACGAAATAACTGTACACTTTCATAGACTCTAGATGAAGATACATTTCCCCTTATGTTCTACTTCGATACGGCTCACTATTTAATTTGACTATCATATAGGAAATTCCCCATGAATCGTTGTGCTTTATCGATGAATAGACTTCTAAAGCAATTAGCCCTTATCGTGTCGTTGTTTAGTAACAGACAATCTCATTCATTACACATTTACCATTTCCCTACCAATGAACAATCTTCCATGTTATAATTTTGAAGGAAATTTATACTAGTTTACATTTAAAGGAGCACAAAATGATGTTTAAAGACCCTTGGAATCCTACACAAAAAGAAATAAAAAAATGGGCATATAGTGATGAAATGGAACCTGTGCAAGATTGGGAACTCGCCATCTATAAATTTGAAAATATACCGATGATTTGTACATTTGTTGAGGATGAGCAATGTAAACATACTTCTTATTTCCTTAATACCTTATATGTTTTCACAGGAGATACGGTTCGGGGAGAGGACAGAGGAAAAATTCAAAAGTTATCTCAATTACTAGGTACGATGGAAAATACAGCTGAATCAAAAGAACTTCAATTGTGGATTGAACGTTCTCAACTTCTCATTGAATATCCTGAATATTACCATTCCTCTTATTGGGGTCTTTGTTCAAGGTTTGTTTATGAAAATTTAGAATCGGGCGCAATTCCAAAGATTTAATTTCCGAAACAATAATAAATTTTTAACTCCAACAATCTAGGGCTTGCGTGATAACAATTCATTACACGCAAATCCTTTTGTTATGCTCTCACAACTAACCCTGTAACTCCACGCATGGGCTGTACAGCAACGACTAGATAACCTGTGTGAAATGATTCCTCTGCTCCACTATTAACGCTCACAGGTGCTATAGGCTCGTTAAACTCTCCTAAGAGGTAGTTAAGGAAATAGTTGTTAGGATTCCAATTAGCTTCCCCAATCAATATGTCGCTCGTTGAATTGTCCTAGAGTGTTAATGCGAATCCCTGTCTTGTACATCGTTAAAATAGCTGTTTACATCTCTCAGACCAATGAATGTACTTTTATCAATTAATGACACTAAGATTGCAATATCATTCGGCTTTGCTCCCTTTTTAAACTTCTTATCTACCTTCACATTAATTGCCAAAAGTTCAAGCTCAACCAACCATTGGTGAAACATTTGCCTAAGAACGATTTCAGAACCTTTAGGCGTGTTAGCTTTGTTTGATTCACTACATGCATACTATCAAGCCTTGAGTAAATAGTGTCTACTGTGATTTTTTCTAAATAGGTAACTCCTGTACTCCTTGAGAAATTCATCAGTACTGTATCATAATCCTTGATGGTACGTAGTCTATAGCCACTAACCTCCTGGCTTATAATAGTTCTCACCGCTTCTGAAAAGAGCTTGTAACGTGCAGCCGTTGACTTCTCCCCTTTGATAGAAGCGGTAAGCTCTTTAGTTGTCAGTGAGAAATCTACATCAAATAATCCCGACTTTTTGGTCATAAAAAAATCCTCCATTCAATTGAATTGGAAGATAATTTCGGTACTATATTCACGTAATTTCTTAGGGTAATAAAAAAGGGATTCAGTAACAGTGACCGAAGCCCTGACCGAATCCCTAGTTTCTCACAAATCCAATTGTATCAAAGGTTTGTGACTAATTTTAGGACGTCCCAGGAGGACATACCACAATGCTGATACATCAATAGTTAACAGCTATAATGTTTACCTTTTGTTTACCTTACTTTTTAGACCACCCATCATGGAGTGGTCTTTTTTTGCATGGTTTATTAAATATTGACTAGTTCTTTTTCATTTATTTCTTTGATTATTGATAATATTTCTGTTTCTATTTTACTTAAAAACAATTTTTGTTTATACTCATCTAATTCGTTACATATATAATCACATAAAGCCATCTTATCAAGACTTCTATTTACTATCTCTCCTCCATAATTATCTTTTCTCGTAGTCGTTTTATAAAACTTATCCTTTTCAAAATCTTGAGGCAGAGTTAATAAGTTTTCAACACCTATCTTGAAAAGTTCATTTTCTTCATTTTTGGGTGACTTACGAATAAATAAATTTGCATAATCAAAATCTTCATCTTTAGCTTTAGTGTCCGAATCATATAAAAGTAAAAATTTATTGTCATAGACATTATTATTCGACAATAAATATTCTTTTGTTTGATTTAAAGCTGTATCACCTGTGAATTTGTCACCAGCTGCTTCTTTTCTACCTATCCATTGGACAATAACAGGTAGGTGATTTATACCAAAGACTTCTAATGCTTTATTAATATATTTCTCATCTGTAGGTCCTTCAACTAAAACTATTAATTTATCTTTATCATAATTCAATTTGATATCAAAAGCTTGAGTCACCGCTTGTTTGGGTGTCCAACCAAAAAAGCTAGGTTCTGGTTCTACATAAACACCACCCTCACTTTTTCCTAAAACAATAATTTTATCTTTTTCTTGCTTCTCATTATGAATTACGAACGGAGAATGTGTTGCTACAATAAGTTGTGAAGTTTGTATCTCACTATTATTTTTAAAGAGTGATTTATAAAAATCTAAAATTTTTATTTGCCAGTTAGGGTGTAAACTTATTTCAGGTTCATCTATAAGAACAACTGCACCTTGCGTCGAAAATTTATTTTTAAGAAGAAAGCTTCCACGAAATACTATTTGTTTCTCACCCGAACTTAGATTATTTAATGATATTTCTTTACCATGCTCATCAAATATTATTTTCTTCCCTTCTTGAGTATTAACAATCTTTTTAAATTTTTTCGTAGGAAACATAGAATGAAATGCATTTTTAAACCTACTCATTCGTTTATCTCTAATACCCTCTGAGACCAATCTATCCTGATTATTTCCAGCCCACTCAGAAAATTCGCTACTATCTAATGCTTCAATATCAATTAATAGTTGAGTAATTTCAGTTGCTAAATTTTCTGAAGATCTAATATTTCTTTGAGCTAATAAATCAACATCTAAAGAAGATATTGATCTAATATCATTTGGATTATAATTTACTTCGACATCTGAAAAAATACCTTTAAAGATGCTTTTCACTTCTAAATCCATAAAAACAGTACCGTCAAATGGAATTGGATCTCCATCTTCTTGAGAAATACTTGATATTAAACCGTACCAATTATTACCAAAAGAAAAGTCTTTAGTAATAGTGAGTTCATTTTTACTACTGTTTCTTCCGATTATGTTTTTTAGCTGCTCAGAAGCACAAAGTCCTTTTATTTCATCTTCGTTCAATTCAAAGACGAATGTTTGTTTTTCATCAGTTACTATTCTTGGTGGTTCTAAGTTTATAATATTATAAATAATATTTAATATTGTTGACTTCCCTGTGCCATTTTCTCCAGCTAGTAAAATAGTATTAAATGGCATACCATTTGTATCACAAAAATTTAAATTCAAATTCCCTAATATTGGATTATTTACTATGTTAATGGATTTAATTTTCATGTTTTTCTCCCTATGATATTTGTTTTATGTTTTACGAATTAGCACTTGATTAATAAAATTTCTCGTGATGTTATTAGCTGTTCATTTGTTAAATTTATCATTTTTACATCTCAACAAACTAAAGTAAATCAATCAATCTTGTTATTTAATATTATTTCATTTTTATCTTAATCTTATAGTCACTACTCCTTTTTCTAAGTTTATAGAACTATTTTTTCTTCAACTAACCAGCTCCTATAGTATAATAATACCTCATAGCAATTTTATTTGGATAACTATTTCCATTGTTAATTCCTTTATTTATCATTAATTTTATTCACAGTTGAGGAGGCTTTCTAATTTTAAATTTCTTCATATTGACCTAATAAATCAAATATTGTTAGTTGGACCTGATGCTCCATATATTTAAAATGAGACATATAATATTACCCTCTCTACCACTCCAACCAATTATCAATCGCTGGTCTATTATTTGTTGATTGTGGAATGACATCACGTTCATTTAACCAATTATAGAAAGGCACTGGACGTTCTTTAGATGGAGTTTCATCTATAGATGGTGATTTATTAGACATGCTTTTTATTCGCTCCACAGCCTTACTATATGCCCCTACAAATATAGCTCTTAATGTACTAGCAATTGTTAATGTACCGTTCGCAATATCTCTCGTAATTTTAAACAGTACATTTTTAGCAGTGTGGAAGGCTTGTACCGTATCAATTTGAGTAGCCAATATGCACTTATGCAGTTGGTCTTTTAAATCGTCACGTAAAGGCAACGAGTGCATGAAGTCGAATAACATCACTTGGTACTCATTCATGTATTCTTTTTTCTTTTCAGCTTGCAAAGCTAATTCATTTTCAAGACTCATAATATTATTTGCTTGTTTAGAACTTAAAAGATTAAAAGAATTAGATGGTTGGTTTTCAGATTGTGTACAACAAACCTCGTCATTACTAGCTTTGTCGGCTATCTCTCGTTGGGACACGCTCGATGGGACATAAGGTAAAATGCGATAAATACTAGCCCCTTTGATACCGTTTAATTTCGTACCTGGTACTTTTTCGATGATGCCCTTCTCAACTAATTTCTTAATTGAACGGTAAACTGTCTTTGTACTGATCTCCAATGATGCAGCAATTGTTGCAGCTTTCAAATGACAAGCCCCTGGATACTCTAAGCTGTGACTAGCAAGTTTGAAAACGATGGCACGCTCTGATTCAGTCAAATCATAGTAATGTGCTGCCATGTGATTTTCTACAGCTGTGTCCATATCTGCTATTGATTCAAATGTTTTATAAGTTGCTAAGTATTCAAATGCCATCGTTTTTCACCTCACTTTCATTCCAGCTTCCTACTACTTAAACTCTTCTTCTACAGCTGCTAAATCCTCGTTTATAATCCCTAGTAACATAGTTGCGAACTCAACAACTTCATTGGATTCATTGTGCTTGATAGTTCCTTTCAAATGACCCTACACCCCTTCACCGTTGATAATTACGAGCATTTGTTCTAAAAATAGTTAGAACGTTCTTGCTCTAGTTTGAAATAATTGTTTATTATAATTCCGTCTTTCGTTTTTTAATTTCGCAATTCGGTTTTAAATTACGAATAAACTCTTTAAACACATATTACATTTACGAATTTCGTAAGTCAAATAAAAATTGCGTAAATGTATTATGTATTTTATTATTTAATTACGGATAAATAAGAATAAGGTGGTGAGTAGATGGCGAAGATAGTTAAGTTAAAATTGAGGGTTTTACTTGCAGAACGTGAATGGGAACAAAAAGATTTAGCGGAGCGAACTACACTTTCAGCTCGTACAATCAGCGAGTTGTACAACAATAAGACTAAAAGTTATACAAAGCACGCGATCAATGAGCTAGTGAATGTTTTTGATATTAAAGACATGAATGAACTATTCACAATAGTAGAAAATGAGGTGGAGTGATTTGAATTTTAATGAAATTGATACAGGTAAAATTCTAAAAACTATTCGAAAACACGCTGGATTAACACAAGAAGAACTAGCTCATAAATTAAATACAGGTCAATCTACAATTTCTAAAATAGAAAGAAATGAAACCACAATGTATTTAGATTTTTTAATGGAATGTGCCAAAATGACCGGTACTCAAGAAATGGTAGTTGAAATGCTTTTCGGGAAAGAAGTAGCTGAAAAGGCTAAGGAATTAATGTTGAATGTTTTACAAACAGATAACTAATCACAGTTGTCTGTTTTTTTATATGTACTTTTTCCACCAAATTACCTAGAATGGTAATTACGGAAGTAAAAGGGGGATTTTGTGTAATGAAAAAACTAATTTATGTTGGTGCATTATCAGCATTATTACTCGCTGCATGTGGTGAGGAAGCAAAACTAAAAGATAAAGCATCAGCTGAACCTCAAGAAAATGCAGAAAACGACTATGAACCTCAAGAAAACGACAATGAGCCTACATGGGGCACAATCAAATATGGTAATCTTGCCGATTTAAAGACTGACATTACAGATGCAAACGGTACATCTGGCATTCAGATTGGAGATAGTACTCCTATAATGGACATGGCAGCTAACTCAGAAGTAACTGAAAAAGAGGATGCTTCATCACAAACAGAATCTATAAACGAAGATACTCCTATGCAAACAGATACCACTTCAGCAAATGATATATCAAGAAGTTCTAGTTATTCGAAATCCATCCTATATGCTTTTGATCTAATGAATAATGCATCCGATACAATATCCATGCGGGAAGCAGATGAAGCTTGGGATTATGAGCTTAACAGAATCTATGGTCTATTAAGAAAAAAACTTTCACCAGAAAATATGGATGCGCTAAAAAAGGAGGAACTAGCTTGGATTAAATCACGGGATAGAGAGGTAGGAGATCCGGAGGAAGTGGGCGTTATGACAGCACTAGAAATTCGTACTTCCTTAACAAAAGAAAGAACGCTGTATCTAATTGATATGTATTTTGATGAAAGAGAATATTGAATTCTTCAAAACCAAAGAATAGCATCATTAAGGAGAGTTTAGCGACCGTTCGGAATATAGCATAGGGATTACATGGAAGTTTATTAGCACACGGGATAGTGGAGAAGTTGTTTAAAACATTCCAAAAACCAGGCGCTCATAATAATGAGTACCTGGTTTTTTCTATTATGTGTCCTATTTAACCATGCTTAAAGCATGATCTAATTCATTTAGCCAGTGTTTCCCGCCATAAACGACAAAAATTGTTTCATTATCTTCTTCATCAAGAATATGAATTCTTTGCGTTATAAGAAGATTTAAACCGAGTTTAGCCTGATCTACTTCATCTAAATTTACTTCCCAATATAAATTAGGATTTAAATTTATAGCATGGGCGCAAAAAATTAAACGTTGATTTGTTAATAATAGTCGCCCACCATCCGATTTAGTTGCGCTATAATACATATTCGCTACACCTGAGCGTATAGGAAATTCATTTTTATTCATTTCAATCTCATGGAAGAAGATTTTTTTATTTGTGAGTTTGAAATCATTAGAATCATAAGTAATTTGTTTTGCTTCTGATGTAATAATATAACTACCACAGTACTCACAAATATTTTCAGTTGGATCAAATGTTGCAGCACAGTTTGGACAATTTAAAGCTTTAACCATTGCTTCATCGCTCCTAATTATGTATATGAAAAATACGTCTTTAATTAGAGTATACTTTGAATTACCAAATATACCAATCATATAAATAAAAAAAGCCCAGGCTCAAAATTAATTGAGTACCTGGGCTTTTGATGAACTGCTTACCTTAGTTATTAGAAAGTTTAAATGAGCTTGAATCTAATACTGAATTAAGTTCAATTTCATTAGTTATTATTGATTCTTTAACATTTCCATTTGAATCAATTGCTTTAAACACTAATAATATGCCTGTTTTTTGATCAACTTCTAATTCGAAATCTTGAGCATTGTAACGTGTCGCATAATCATTATTCAACTTTCCTTGAATTACAAAAGTCTTAATCCCTGAAATATTTCCTTCACCAGTGATATTCCAAGAATCAGTATTCTCTAATAACCCCATAGCTATGTCTTCAGGGAATAAAGAAGTTTTTGCTATTCCCATTAAAGATGGATCAACCCTTTTTATATATGCTTTTTCTCCACCTGGCATTTTTTCAATACGTTCTTCCATTGTTGTACCTTTTTTAAACTCACGTTCTTCCTTAGTAGCTGGTCTCGCTTCTACAGTTGAAGTTTGAGCATCAGCACTTCTTGCTAAACCATTTATTTGGTTATCGGCTGATCTACTTTTAGTAAAAGAATTCCCATCATATAAACTTTCTTCATATCCAGGCTCAAAAGATGCTTTTTTAAAAGAATTATCTTTTGAATTAAATTCGAGACTTTGTACTTTTTCATATGATTTAGGATTTTCTGTTAGATTAACGTTGTATTCAACATTCAAATTATATTTCCCTGAATTACTATAATAAGTAAATGAACCTTTTGCAGTTTTAAAATTATCTATAGAATTTAACATCAAGTTTTGAACATTTATTTTTTCTGAATCTATATTTTTTATAACATCTGCAGAATCATAAGTTGCAGCTTCAGCTGTTATACTTCCAGAATATTTTTCGCTATTATTGGAACTAACTAATAATGCCCCAGAACCAATAATAGATGCCATCATTAGTGGATAAACAATTCTTTTTTTCATTATTAAGCCTCCTAATTTTATATTAATAAACAAGTTTCGTTGCATCTGCACCAATAGTTCCTGATTTAGTAGATTGACCAGGAGATAAATTGATAAAATGATGAGTCCCTTTATATTGTTTCAAATAAGTCCAACCAGTAGGTGCTGTATTTTGATTTACATTAACCCATCCTCCATATTCTCCTATTTGATATGCAGCACTTGGACAATTGAACGAAGGATTAGCTAAATATACATAATAAGATGCATTTACCGACTGAACGTTGTAATGCCATAAATAATAGGCACCAATGCTAGATGTATTAGCAGGTATTGATCTATAGTCATTATTATAGCCAGAACCAGAACTCCACTTCCAAGGACCTTCTGATTGGTTCCATCCTGGTTGACTAGATGTAGCATCATTATCTACAATTGCTGTAGCAGCGAATGCAGATGGCATTACTAAAATAAAACTAAAGACTGCTAATATTAAACTTCTTAGAATATTTTTTTTCGTCATTTTGCTAACTCTCCCATGTATTTATTGTATTCATTAATCATCACTGTAATTAAAATTTTCATGTGAATTTTAATGCGGTCTTACTTTGAAATGTTATAACATAACTGTACTACCTCGAGTTACCATTACCTTAACATTACTTAAAGAGGGAATTCAATCGAATATTCACGCCAATAAGTGTCGTTATAAACGCCATTTTTTGACGGTATTCGACTATTTTTCTTGATTCACGCCAAGTCACGCCACTTATCACGCCATTTTTTGGCGCACTCGTAATTTTATTTAATAAGAAAGTAAGGTTTTTTGTGAACTTATCACTAGAACACTTGAAATCTTAATTTATTTTTGTCCACACATTTTAGTAATAACTTTCAAAAAGCTGTCAATTTTAGTATCATTCAATAAAAAAAGACTAGCTCGGCTAAATTAGCTTTGCTAGTCCTCATTGCTTATTTATTACGTCTTTGCTGAATAGTAATGTACAATCCAATCAAACGGTCTGTAGTCATCGCTCCACTTTGTAAATCTTTCAAATGCGAAGCTTGAATAATACCGTCTTTAACTGCCTTGGCGATATAATTTTCAGCCTCTGTTTTCATAGTTGGTGAACCTGGATTCCAATTTGTCATTTTAATTTCCTCCTTTGGTTTGTCTTTCACAATTAATTGAACTTGCATTTTACTATTACTTGGAACAATTACTTGTCCTTCTAATTTATAGCCTTTCGGTATCTTCCAAGATGACTTAACTTCAAAGTGCGGTCGATCAATACTACCTGTCCATGTGCCTCCCCATTCAATGCTTAGCTTTTTAGCAATAGCTCCAATTCGATTCAGCGTTGTCAAATCATATAATGATTGTGGAGGGCCAACAGCGATGTCCCATGCTAGACGTGATTTATGATTACTGTTTAGTGTCCAAGTAACAATTTGCCCTGGTCGTGTTCTCCCTTGAGCATATAAGTAATTTTGTCGTTCTTGGCTCCGGTACGTTTCAGTGATGAAGATGTTCTTAATACCTGCCTTATAACACTCTTGGAATAGTAATCTACAAGCTGTTTGTGCAACTGGTAATAGTTCGGCTAAATCTCGACATGTAGTTGTTACGCTTGTACTCATTTAATTTCACCATCCTTTGGTTTGTCATAATCCATTGCTAGTCGACTATCTGAAACACCTTTTGTTGTTGGGTCGATAATAATACCAAGCAGACCTAAAATGCTCAGAATCGTTTCTGAAATAGCTGTAATTTGGTCGTTGTAAATCGTAATATCGACATTAAAAATGCCCGCTATTTGATTAGCGAGCACTAGTAGTAATGCAATTAATGACATCCAAAACTGTATGTGTTGTAAACGCGCTTTCCAATTAATCTTCATGTTGCACACTCTCCTTTTTATTCTTTTGAATACCTGCTACTTTTTCCAGCACAACAATTCGCACTTCATGATTATTGATACGCTTTGCAGAATCTTTTGAGGTTTCGTCTACCTCATTTAAATGTTGATTTAATCTATCTATGCCATTAGTTAAACTGAGTAGCGTTTTATTCAGATTGTTAGTAATGCGCCAAATGAATAAAAGACCTGCAATTAATGCTGATACAATCGGCATCCAATTATTAATTGTTTCCACCACTGTTCTCACCTTCATTTCCAATATAAAAGCCCTCCACAGATTATTGTGGAAGACCAACTTTATCTTCTAACTTCCCCACTAATTTGGGATAGCTCTTGTTTAATTTTCTGTATTAACGTAGGACGATTATTCTCGAATGTAGCTTCAATACTAAATCCACCAGTTTCGTGAATTTCCTTAATATCAGTAATACGAGCATCCATCGTAATGCCCCAAAAATTATTTTGAATAGTGGTAACATCACTATTGGTTAATATCTGTCCTTCTAGGTATTCTTCTTGTATCAGTTCATTTAAATTCTGCTGCCCAGGGACCTTCTGGGCACCAAATAACAAAATATACATTTATGTATAAAAATAAAAAGCCTTACAACCGTTGTGGCTGTAAGGCTTAAGTTAGCGTCCCAGGAGGGATTCGAACCCCCGACCTAGTTAAATTTTATTTAAACAATCGTTATATTTTAAGCTAATTCAATATTACAGTTCTCGAAATAAGACCGAATTAAATATAGTATAATATAAGGCAGTCTAATCCCACAACCTTTATATCAAAAAAGTATAACGATTAAATAGTTTTTATTTTGTTGATTGGATAATCTAATAAGATTCTTTCTCTCTTTCTCCAAAAAAGAAGCCCGTTCAGTCTTCCGTGTCGTCCTCTGACATGAAATATCTTTCCATTTCCTCTAAATTTTTAAAGGAAACGAACTCACCTTTCTCATACTGTTCTTTACCACGTTTGATTGCTTCACGTTCTTCTTCAGTTGGTTCGACTTCAGGAATCGCCATTTTCAATAAAACCATTCGTAATTCTGAAAGCTTTTCTTCAGGTATCTTATCTACCAACTCATAAAAATATTCTCTATCAGCGTTCATACTTTCAGCCCCTTCAGATTAATACACTCTATTGAGTGCCATTCTTCAATCTATCTAACAGTTCTTTATACTGTGCGGTTCGGTTCTTTTCACGTTGTATTTCTTCTTCAGCTAGTTGACTGATTCTATCAAGGTTACTTTCGATTGAACCCAGCTTATTATCAATTCTATCAAAGTGTGTATCTACTGAATCAAATTGTGCATCTAATGCATCAAAGCGTGTGTTCATATTTGTACGCATTTCTTTCATGTCTGCAAGTATACCATCCGTGCCTTTATGCAGTTCATTCAGGTTGCCTTGCATATCCACCAGCATATCCATAATCTTTTTTTTAGCTTCATTATCATCCATTGTTCATTTCTCCATTTCTCGGTTTCTCCATTGCTGTGTTCTTATTGTAGCACGTTGGTACGGAACAGCTGACATAAAAAAAGATGCCAATACATCAGCTTTAAAAGCATCAATACCAGCATCATCTTGTGTAAAGGAATTCAACATAGAAAGGAATGGCTGAACAATTACAAGGAATAACTCTATCCCTTACATACCATTAACAACGTATTGGCCCACTTCAGACCAAAAAGAATACAAAAAAAATTCACCCCCAAAGGTTCATAACGAACTAATGGAGGTGACAACACAACTATGGGGGCATAGCTGGTAATAAAACAACCTGAAGGTGGCTGAAGCCTTCAGATTGCTACTAGATTGTAAAGCCTGTTAACTTTGCAACGCTGTATGGATTGCCTACAACGATTGACACGTACCATTCGATAAGTGTTTCGTAGATTGTTCCTCTAAGCCCGTTATCTACTGCTGTAATTTCACCAGCTTGGATTCCAGTTACTGCGTCAGGACCAAGTGACATTGCATAGATAGCGTTGTCAGGTATATACATGTCCTCTACAACTGCAATACGAACTTCACCGAAGCGTTGAACAGGTCGCCCAAAGGCATCTTGTGAAGGTTCAATGAAGGCTTTCTGTGCCATGAATAATTCATTTACTTTACGGCGTGTTTTTTTGTTCATAAAAATTACGTTAGCATTGCCCTGAACCTTATCTAATAGCTGGTGAATCAGTCCTGTGTGCAAAGGGAATCCACTCGCATCAACCACCTGACCAATGTCCATTCGCTTGTTTAACCCATCGAACTCCATAGGGTTTACAGATGAATCACCGTGGAAGAAAGTTTGGGTAAAATGATTGGCTATAGCCTTTGCCTTGCTTGCTGTAGCTTCCGCACGGGCATTGTGAATGTTTTGCGTTAATTCAATATAACGGTCAACTTCAACCTTAGAACCTAGTCTGCGTAGTTCCTCGAAGTGTTGTGAGTTGGTAGGGTTCTCAACAATGTATTCTTCATTTACTGCCCGAAAAGTTGCACCACCATCAGATTCTTCACGGATAAAGCCGTATGTAGCACCAAAAATAGTTTCAAAAGGCAATACCTCTAATACGGCTGATTCTCGTGCAATTGTCTGTACGATACCTTTCTGCATTGCGTTGCCTGTTAATTTGTTAGCTTCTGTAAGTGTAATTCCTGACATATAAAAATCTCCTTCTGTTCGTTAATTTTTTGCAATAAAAAAGCCAACTGAAGTTCATCAGTTAGCTTTGTGGGTGTGCTTGTTTTGCACTGCTATTAAATTTTTTAAAGGTTGTTTTCTACTTCATGAATCGAGACTGTTGCACCAGCACCTAAAATCTCCATTTTGTAAGGTAGGTAGACGTTAGGTTGCTTCCCTATATCCACTAAGAAGCTTTGCAGTAGTCCTTCTTCTTTAATTGCCGAATCATACTGTTCACCCAACTCTGAAAGCTTTTGCAGATATTCACGTTTTGCTTCTGCAATGCCCTCTTTAATTACTTGTATTTCGACTTGTTGTGCCATGTTCATTTCAGCCTTATTTGCCTGAATCTCGGCAATCACGGCATTTACATCTTCAGTACGGTAAATGGATATTTGTTGCATCTCAAGCTGAATAGATTGAATTTTATTAGTCATAGATGCCACAACTTGTTTCTGTTCCTCATATGTTTGTTCTGAAATTTGCTGAAGCAATGCAAGCTTGTGGTAATCTTTCAGCTTTACCTGTTCATCCTGAAGGTGTAGCTGTAGCTGAACCAACTCTTCTTGCTTACGTTCCAGTGCAAGTTCATAGCTTGTAGATGCATCAGATGCTTTATTTAAAAGACCGGTTATGACTTTTTTTATATTTTTCATAATGTATACTCCCCTTTTTGAATATTAATTTTCAATCGTTCCAGTAGATTTAATCCCTATAAATAAAACCTTCATCGTTAACTTTAAAACCATACTTTGCTAAACTAGCCCTACGTTCTTCAATTTCTTTCAATCTACTAGACCTTGTGTTTGTACTAATTCCCAACTCATTCATGTGTTTTTGGCTTTCTGATTCGGCTACATGTGAGAAGTGCTTCAGAAACATCTCAACGTGCTTATCGGTGGGATTTTCCTTTGACACCATTTTAAGAATGTGTTTCCGCACGTGGTTGTACGCATGTACCTCATCTTCCGTAACATAACTTGCTTCAAGTGCCTTCAAATAAGAATTGAACGCTTCATTTTCTTTCCATGAATAAAAAGTCTTTGTTGATACTCCTAACGTTTTGCAGATGTCACCCACGCTTAGCCCGTCAACAATTCGAAGCTTCACATATGATTTTGCAAATTTGACCATGTTTTCAGAAAGGGAAGGTGATGGTTTTATCTCGTTAATTTTGTCCATGTTTTTTATCCTCCTTAAATCGTTATTTCTGTGTACTACATCTTTCCAATTGTTAATTTGAAGTTGTTTAGCTTCCTTTGTGCATTGGCACTGTAGAGGTTAGTTGCAATTAATACCGTAATAATTCGGCTTACTCGATTAAAATTAGTGTGCCGGCTTCTTAATTCACACATGATTTCCTGAATAGCAGCGAGTGATTTCGCTTTATGCTTCATAGCGTATTTTCTATAGGTTGGAATGTGGTTTTGAACGTGTGGAAGTTTATAGCCCACTTGATATGTAAAAGTTGTATCTGCAACTTACTTATAAATTTCAGACAACCAGTGAATTATGATTGGCTTGCTTCCATGTAAGTTTTCACTTAGCATCTTTTCACACTTTTTCAGCTTCTCGACTAATTCCATTCAATAGTTCCTCCATTTCTTGTTCGCTACCGTCTACAATGATTTTTAAAATCGCAAATTGGAAATCTTCCATTCCAGCACGTCTACAGGCCTGTAAAATATGCCACTGCACAATTGAAGAAGCTTCAACTGTACCCTGTTCAATTTTGCTTATATAACTGCGACTGTAATTCGTGGCTTTCGCTAAGTCTTGCTGGGAATAGCCCACAAACATCCGCATTTGTTTTAATAATTCAACTGACATCATGTCTTTCATTTCACTTCCTTTACTGTTCAAATTGGCAGTACAACTTAAAAAGAAAAGGTGCAGTCTTTCGACCACACCAATTACTAGGGGAAACATTTCACCTTATTAAATCCTACTAATAGGTACTTGGTTAGTGCCCAAAGTAAGACGTTTATAAAAATTTTTATGGAACGATAAAGAATATGTTTGGTATTCGGTGTATCAGCCTTTTTATGCTTCTGCCTGGGTAAGAATTCTATGTGAAAAATTCAGAAAAAAATTTTGTAGTTTATTTTAAGAATTGATATAGAGATATAGGGTAACCCCCTAAAAGAAATCATGATGTTCTGTTGGATTTCAGAAAAGCAAACAGTGAAAAAAATAGTGTGTATATTCTCGAAACACCAAAACCTAAAGAAACAGCCCCTAGCCACCCCGTTGCCCCCTTCATTGATTATTGAATATTAATCTTCAATTATTAATTCACTTCATGGATGAAATCGTTCTTCAGCTGAAAAGGAATTCATTCTTTCAAAGGGAACACGAAAGGATTATATGTAAGTTCAGCAAAGGAAACACGAAAGAATTTAACGGAACAATAAGGGTTCGGTGATACAGATAGGTGAAATAGTTTCTTGTTCCGTAATGGAATACGCAATAGTATTTAAGGTATGAATCAGTGTGGATTGTATCGGCTGGTTGTTGTGCATTGGTTGCTGGTAGGTAGGTGGTGGAATAGTCGGGGTATCTAAAAGGCTAGGGCGGTTAAAGGACACCCCCTAAAAAGTAGTGCCCCTTTTAAATTGCTAAGCCAAAAGAAAGACCCACCAGTAGAAGTTGGCGGGCTTTCAATTTGATTGAACAGGGGCTTAGTGGAATTGGAATAACCCTATTTCTTAGAGTATACCGTTAGCACTTCATGGAAAAGGTATTCTAAAAATTTATTACGTTCTCCATTCTCCATATCTTTAATCATTGAAATCATTTGTTCAGCTGTCTTAGCCGTAACTACTTGTTGCCCCTGTGTAATACCGAAAGCTTGCTTTAAAAAGTTGTTTACAAGGTCACTCTTTGCACCCTTGCCCTTTTGCTTACCGAACTTATTCAAAGCAACGATAACATCAGTGTCTAAGTAAATAGAAACCTGTTTCTTTTCAACTTGCTTTTCCTTTTGATAAAACTGGTCTAACACAATTTCATTCGGGACTTGAGAATCATTAGGTTTATTCGGCATGGTAGAATCACTCTTTTACATTTATTTTTATCATTTCCGGTTTATTACTATTTTTTCAAACTCTATGTCAGTCGTGGTGCACCCCCTAATGATATAAAGAAAATTTCGCAAAATGTTTATGTAAATTGCTTTCCTATTATTATAGCAAAAAAACATCAAAATCGCTGTGAGAATAATTGGACGATGCCTTCCCTACTTAACTACACTTCGATTCGTCTCGTATCGATTTGAGTGTCAAAACTTAAAAGAATTGACACCACTAGCTATCCCCTGTATTATCAAGGTATCAAAAGGTGTCATAACATAGATTCATAAATGAAATACTAAAAAGGGGTTTTTACATAATGAAATACGGTTACGCAAGGGTATCAACTGCTACACAAGATTTAGAAGTACAATTACATGCATTGAAAGCTGAAGGATGCGAAGAAATCTATTCTGAAAAATACACTGGTACGAAAACAGATAGACCTCAATTTCAGCAACTATTAAAGCATCTAGATAAAGGAGATACCCTTGTTGTCACTAAACTTGATAGGTTTGCACGTTCTGCTTCAGGGGCTATTGAAACCGTTAAGGAATTGTTTAACAGAGGTGTAAAGGTGCATGTACTGAATATGGGCATTGTAGAAGATACACCCACTGGTCGGCTGATATTTAACATCATGAGTTCATTTGCAGAATTTGAAAGGGATATGATTGTTGAAAGGACACAGGAAGGAAAAGCCATTGCAAAACAGAATCCTGAATTTAAAGAAGGTCGCCCCAACAAGTTCAACAAGCAACAGATGGAACACGCATTGAAGCTTCTTGAATCCAACTCGTATAAACAGGTAGAAGTTATGACTGGAATCAGCAAAAGCACTTTAATCAGACACAAGAAAAAGCAGTGAATTGAATAGTGATATACGGGAATCAGCTTTTGCTGGTTCTCTCTTTGTTTTAGGTTGATTTCAGCATCCGTATAACGACACCAGCGTTGAGTCTAAGCTGATACGGCTTAATACAGTAAGGAAAACACTTTACACCTTATTTCCTTTTCCACACGCAAGGCACGATATATGGTAGATTCACCCCGATATTCACTGTACACGTAGACACACATTAGACACAATCGGCATACACGTTAAAATTTTTTATACATGCGACACCACATAATCACTCTACTTTGTGTCTGAACAATCACCCACCTTTAAAAGCGTAATAGTTCAAAGTCAAAACATCAGTCGAAACAAGTTTCGTCTGCACTAAATCATCACTGTATGTCTTTTCATTGTTAGCTGAAGAATTATACGTGCTACTTTTCAGATAGCATTTTTTCATTATAGGTGGAAGTGCTTTTCTTCCACATGCAAAGCATCTTCTTTTTTCTTTTTTATACTCTTCTCTTTTAAAGGGAATCTGCTACAAACCCAGTCATATCAATGCTTTCAGCAATCGTTTACTAAGCAATGAAAGTAAAGGTTTTTTTCAACATCAAATTACTTGTCTGAATTTCCCCATTTCCTTGTTTAAAGGGATGAAGAAACATTTAAGAAATCGGGGGAATATCACCATGAATCTAATCAATCCAGTACGACAACTAAACACACCAACAATCAAAGTAATTGATTCAATTATGGGAAGTGGGAAATCCAGCTGGGCTATCCATCATATGAACAATGCACCAGCACGGCAAAAATTCATCTACATAACACCATTCACGGATGAAGTGGAACGTATCATTTCAGATTGTACCAGTAGAGAATTTGTTCAGCCATCAAATGAAGATGGCACAAAACTTGAAGATATTAAACGCCTGATTTCTGAAGGTGCTGATATTGCTTCAACTCATTCATTATTCCAGCGTGTGGATGCGGAACTATTAGACTTATTATCAAGCGAAAACTATACCCTTATTTTGGATGAAGTAATGAATGTAATTACACCATTGGAAGAATACACTAAATCTGATTTACGGCTGTTATACAGTGAAGGAATAATAAAAGTGGATGATAGAGGTTTTGTACACTGGAATAAGCCTGAATACGATAGCGATGAAGGATATTTCACTAAAATACGCAACCTTGCTAACGCTGGAAACTTGATGATGTATGAAGATGATGAAGGACAACCAGTTGTCTTGTATTGGGCATTCCCAGCAGAATCCTTCCATTATTTTGATGAAATTTATTTACTGACATATTTATTTGATGGACAAATTCAACGGGCATATTTTGACCTGTTCAGAGTTCAATATAATTATTATTCTGTTGCCAACATTGAAGGCACATATCAACTTACTAAATACAACCAATATCACAACGAACAGCTTGCACATATCAGAGACAACATTAATATTTACACACCTTCACCAGCTGATAAAAAGGATATGAACAAAGTTGGCGATAAGCGTATAGATTTCAGCATGGGTAATTTGCGAACTAGAACCAAACAAACAGCAATAAAAAAAGTACTCAAAGATAACGCTTATAATTTCTATCGCAATAAATGCAAGGTTTCAACGGATGAAGTCATGTGGACTACATTCAAAGAATTTCAAGACACATTAACACCAACTGGACTGAAAAATTCCTTTGTTTCCGTGAATTGTAGGGCTACCAATCAATATCAAGATAAATCTGTATGTATTTATTTAGCAAATCGTTTTATGAATCCAGTAACAAAGAATTTCTTCTTTAAGCATGGCGTTCAGGTTGATGAAGATACTTTTGCCCTTTCTGAATTGCTTCAGTGGCTATTTAGAAGCCGTATCAGACACGGGCAACAAATAAACGTATATATCCCATCAAAGCGTATGAGAACGCTTCTTAAAGATTATTTAGAAAACGAATGGTGATGTTTAATCGACATGATGTTTTTAAAGAACAAAGTCGACTCCCTGTATGTTAAGGAATCGACTTTTCTTTTTGAACCTTATTCAACTAAACTGCACCGTTAGTTGAATAACAACAATCTTTTCGAAAACAGCCTAAAAGAAATATCTGAAAATGGTTGATAAAATGAAGAACGTCACAAATCCTAGAAGAAAAATAAGAATGTTTTTTGTCCTGTTTTTTATATTTCATCACCCTTTCATTAATAGTTTTCTATTCTCTCTCCCCCATTACAAACTATACCCTTAATATATTCTTCAATCTAAACACATTCACCTTTCAAAAATAAACATTTATTTTCTCAACTAACCTGCACCGTTAGTTCAATAAGAAAAAAATACCCTTACAGGCAGACGCTTCTCTTTTATTACACATTATATACGTGCTGCACATTATTCTGTCACTTGTTCTAATTTATTTCCAACCACCTTCAATACAGGACTTTCAAATGCTTTACGCATATACTCGTAATCATCTTTTAATTCATCTAATGATTCTGCAGGCATTATTTCACCCCACATATGAGGTTTATCGTTTTCATCATAATGAACTTCGCATATCTCAAAGTAAGGTTTGTTCTGTTTATTGGTAAATTCAACAACTCTATAATTCCAGTACATAAATATCCCCTTCTTTCACTAGCCTTTTTTGCAAACGTGCCATAAAAACTTTTAAGCACCGACTAAATATTCTCTTCTTAGGCTTCCTGTTCAGTTGAAATATCGATATCTAGCTTAACAGAACCGCCTTGATTTGTTTTTAGCTTTTCCCAAAAGTTTTTCATAGCATTAGCGTATTTTTCAAAAGATATTTTATCGACACTTAATACTTCTTCCATATTGGTCGTGCGGTACAAGTTCATAAGTTTAGTTTTATTTACTTTTTCAAAGTATTCCGGACGTATCTTGTATAATGATATCGCTGATGGTCCACTACCATGCTTAAATGTATTCGATAATAAATTACATTCACGAATTGTTTCCCATATTTCCGTTTCCACGATAGGTACTTCAATCCCACTGTCCTCTATAACGCCAAACAAATCAGCCCATTCAGGAAGGTCACTTGCGATAGGTGACGGCATAGTAAAGGTTAATTTCATTTCTTGCAGTACACTCCGTAAAGCCCCAAACTGACTGTAAAACTCACCGTAATCTTTTTCTTCATTGATTAAAGTGAATTCAATTTGATTTATGTATTCGTTATGATGATTTGTCATTTCTTCAAACAACCATTTCCGCAACTGCTGTTCAAATACCTGGTACAGATTACTCAATGACATTAATTCAAATTGATAATGCATAAGTGATTGTTCTTGCATACGGTCAACTACATAACTTTCAATTTGTTCATAGTATTCGCTACCATCATCGTATTCATAATTGTAATTGCTGGGAATGGTTTCATTAGCTTCTTTAAAATAAGATTCAGCAATTTTTTCAGGATTCTCCTTTAAGTCTTTATACATTGATTCATATGTACGATTATGAGTATCTATCAATACATCATATATTCGGGTAAAGGTTTCTTTGTAGTAAGGATTGAAGTACAAATTGAAGTACACATTACGCTTTTCAATATTAGGGTCTTGTGGTCTACATGTGCATTTATGCTTTTTCTTTCCCATTCGAACACTACCTTTCAATTAGAGTGGCTTATAACCATTATCAGCTACAACTTAAAGAAAAGCTAACTATCTGAACGCCTATCTTTTAAATGAAATCGGTGTTTTTCACTAGTACGTTGTAAAACTAAAATAACAACCCTTTATTTTAAAAAATCATTATTGAGTACGTCTGAAAAATCTACTTTAGTTGTTTTAAGGGGTGTAAGCAACAATAGAAAAAAATAAAATAATGGTGGGAATAAAAAATGAAAAAAGAACTAAATATGCAATTGAATATACACATGGATTTATTACAAGACATAGCTTTTAAATCAATAAACGGAATTACAGTAAAAGAAATAATAGAACTGCGTCAAATATACCAACAAGGCAAATATAAATACTTCAACCAATTAAAAATTCGTTACATTCTTCATTTAGGTTATTTAGGACTTGAATATGAAATAACTCCTGAACTTGAATGTATATTATTCAGCTACATCAATAACTTAATACAAGAACTTCCTGTAGAAGGCTTGGATAATGACAATGTATTTCATCTTTCAGTTAATTGATTAATTGAAGAAGTTAGAGAACCTACTAATATAACAGTGGTTCTCTTTTTATTTATTTCTTCATGTTTACTTGCATTATTTCAGTGCTACCCCTATCATGAAGCCAGAGTTGAGGACAACGGCTTGGTGCAAAAATGACTGCCTACATTTCTGAAACTAAATTAATAGAATCTGAAACATAGACAGCCATTGCATTATGTATTTCCATGAATCCGTCATTTGAGGTATCCGTATATGTATGCCCTTGTTAAATGTGATTCTTTCAAATCAATACATATAGTTTCTACTTCTGCCCCCGAAACGTCTTGTAATCCGTCTACATGCCTTCTGCGTGTATCGTAAATGCTTATTCTACTGTTATGAGAAACTCAACAACAATTACAATGTATTATGTATTCTGCATGACCTTAATCATTCAGACCTTCCACTCCTAGCCGTTAATGGTCGCTAACACCATTCACACTCAAAGCGAAACAAGGAACGCATATACAGAGTGCTAAACGTTTGTTTGCAGTGGGAACGCCATAACCTGTCAAGTTTAGTTTCTCAACGTGTTACTAGGCTTTCCACGTTGGATATACCAAAAAAGTGTGCACTTAATAAGCCTTGCTAATTCTAATTTTTTTCGATAAAATTAAGCAAGATAAGGTATATCGTATTCGGTTTATTTGCGTGAACTAGAAGTTCGATTTACTATTAAGTCACCTATTGCGAGTAGGTGGCTTTTCTTCTACATAAAAACTAGTATTTTATTGCTTGGCAAAGGTTTAACAGTGCTAATGCAAACCGTTCCCCTTCTTCAACTCCAAAGGTAACCACTGATTGTATTTCAGAATAATCATTTTTTGCGATTGTGATTAGTAGTGAATCATCATTTTTATCTTTTGAAGTTTTTGAATCAATATAAGCTTGTTTAGCATCAGTACGTGTAAAATAATGACTTTCTATTGAAACAAATAAATCGCTGTCTTGTATGTCAAAAATTTTATATCTTCTCTCCACTGGTACACACCTCTAACCTTTTCAGTTTCACCAATATACTAACTTTGGTTATTACATATAATCCTTCAATTTATCTGCTATATCATTTAATTCTGTATGTAAATACTTTGTAGTTACAGATAAATCGTTATGTCCTAATGCTTTCGACACTAAGAGTAAATCATTAGATTTTGAATATAAATTTTTTGCAAACCCACGTCTTAAGGCATGGGGATTAATATTCCTTATTCCATACTTTAAAGTGTACTTTCTAAGTTGTTTCTGAATCGAGTTAGATGTTATAGAAGTAGTTGTTGGTTTTCCCTTAATCGTTATGAACAGATTATCATTATCTTCCTTGTATTCATTTCTAATATGGAAATTCTGTTTTTTCATAACTTGTAATAAATAAATTAATTGTTCGTCTAAAGGTAAAATTAAACCTTTATGATTTTTCATAACTTCTCCATCGAGTACTAACCTTTCATTCACAAAATCTACGTGCTTTTCTTTCATTCGTGCAATAGTTCCAATCCTTAATCCGCAACGATACATCAATAAAATTGCAGTGGCATTTCTTAAATCAAGAAATTTTGTATAGTCAAGAACAGACAAAAGTAAATTCACATCTTCATCTGTTGCACCTTCTTTAATTTCAGTATCCACTTTTATATTTACTGACCGCCAAAACTTATTAGTGAACCATCCATTATCAAAACAACGTCCCAGAAATGCTTTAAAACACTTTAAACGTGTTAATTTAGTTGTATTTTTGACGTTCATCTGTTCCAGCCAAGAATAAATTACATCGCTAGTTATATCTATCAGATACACAACATTTGTATCTCTGATAAAATAATGAACAATTGTACTATAATCGTATAGCGTTCTTTCACGACAGCCACTGACTTCAAGTTGTTTCAGAATGACTGACAACGCTTGTTCAATTGCCACATCATTACGTTTTTCTTCACCTTTTCTAACTTGAATTAACGGTTGTTCAATTTGGATATCAAATATCCCCTTCTTTTTAGTCAAATGAAAAAAGCACCTCCACCTATAATTCATTAGTACAGAAACTCGACTGACCGAGTACTGTAAAATTGAATCATAAGCGAAAGTGCTTATTTCTCTAGATATAACGTTGTAAAACTGGACGTCCCAGGAGGGATTCGAACCCCCGACCGACGGCTTAGAAGGCCGTTGCTCTATCCAGCTGAGCTACTGAGACATGATGTTATTTTTTATGTAATCCATATGAAGGACAATATTTATTATATGTGCTTTTTATCATAAAGTCAACATTAATTTTACTATGAAGGCAAGGTTTGCCTCATTATTATTATTATATGATTTCCTGTACCCCATTATGCCCTCTTTCGACTCTACTTTTGCTAATGAAAAGCAAAAAACTGAAGGAAGGAATATGTTGAATGACTTAGTAGTCGTCGTAACTGGTTGCACAAGGGATTGGCAATGGCATTAAACTTGAGTATGCACGAAATGGTGCCAATGTTGTTATTACCAATATAAATAAAGAATTAGGCAAAGCAAATAAAAAAATATTTACTCGCGCAAGGTTATTAGTTTTTTTGTTCAAACCGATGTTACGAAAGAACAGGACATCGTTTCTTTAAAAGTTGTTAATCATTTTGGTACTATTCATATTTTAATTAATAATGCGGGGAAATTTCAACATAAATCTTTTTATTTATCTAACTGCTGCTGGAGGGATATCGAAGAAAATGATGGATGAAAAATAGCCATCTTCACTCCTTTCAAAAAATTGTTCTTTCATATATGGAAATACCTAAGAGTATTCTACAGTAGAATGAAAAACTAAAGGGAGTGGATATACATTGTACCCAAATTCAACTGGATATTACGCTAGTCCTTTAAGTGCGTTATATAAAGATACTTCCACACAATATACTGCACCAGTTCGCCATTTTTTATTGCCGCAGCACGATCATCGTCGCTTTATCAGTAGAGCTGAAGCAGATTTTATGGCAATGAATCGTTTGTTATGGATGGAGCATGTCAATTGGACGAGAATGACGATTATTAGTATTGTCTTTGGCTTACCTGATTTGCCCTTTGTGCAGGAACGACTGTTACGGAATGCGACGGACTTAGGCAATTGTTTACGTCCATTTTACGGTGACCAAATTGCTGATCGTTATGCTGAGCTGATTAAAGAACATCTTCTTATTGCTGCGCAGTTAGTAACTGCAGCTGCCAAAGGAGATACAGCAACAGCGGATGCAAAGGAAAAGGAATGGTATCGTAACGCTGACGACATTGCCATATTTTTAAATCAAATAAATCCATACTTGAGTATGGAGGCAGTACAAAAAATGTTCTACACACATTTAGCTTTAACAAAACAAGAAGCCGTGACTATGATTCAGAAAAACTATCAAGAGGATGTTCAAGTTTTTGACGACATTGAGGCAGAGGCACTTGCAATGTCGGATATGATTGCAAGCGCCATTGTCATGCAATTTTATTATCTCTTTTATTAACGTAAATGAATCGGTTACTTCTGTTCCAAAATTGGCGAGAAAATTCTAGCCTGTTTCCTCTTCGAATAATGGGCAATAGGTTGAATGCCTTGTATAGATTCCTTCACAAATGGAGCTAGTGTATTGCTTTCAATGTTAATGTGGACTCGTTGTAGCTGCCATGGCAAATGATCTATATCAATGCGAAATAAAGAATTTTTCCATTTCGACCAAGAATGATAACGTTCCACTAACCATTTATCAAAGGTAGAACTAATTATTTCACCGGCAATCGGTTGATATGAAATTTTGAACCTTTCTGCCCGTGCACCGTGATATAAACTTGAAGACGAAAAATAGTTCTCTTTTTGCTTTATAGATATTTTAGAATAGCGATATGATAAACCGCCCTTTGTAGCTAGTTGTACTATAAAACGATTCGTTACATCTGAATTTATGAAATAGACTCCTTTCATGCCGTTATATGTAACATATGTCCGGACATTTAGCTGCAAATAGGAATCTACTCCAGGTAATGGTGGCAGACATCTTAGTCGTTGTCCTTTCACTTTAAAAAGGACAGCACTAAGCCAAGCGTTATTTTCATAGAGGTCCAGTTGTAACTCTTGCGGAATGTGCTGCTCTAAATCCTTCGGTGATACTGGCCAATGTAGAAACAACACATCCTGCCAAATTTGCGTCAAAATCCACGATTTACTCCACATAAAATAACTCCTTTCTGTAGTTAAATTCTTTCCTACAAAGGAGTTATTCAAACGAACATGACTATTTTTGTTCTGAATCTAACATTTCTTTTTCCACATATCGGTAATACAGATTGCGCAATTCCGATTCTTTATAATTGCCTAAATGACTTTTATATTGTGGATGCACCAACATACCATGATCTCGAAGTTGCTTCACAAACCAACCTTTTGAATACTTATGCATTGTACACATTCTCCTTCTCTAATCTTCATACATAGCGTATGCTCAGGAATTTGTGTAGTGACAATTTTTCAAAATAAAAAAACGAAGAAATTATCCTTCGTTTTCATACTGTTAAATAATCAAAATGGGTCTAGGTAATTTTGGTGAATGTTATTCCTTTAATAAGAGTGATTTCCGTTCCAGGCTACTCGCTTTCCTGTGGGCGAGCGTCGAGCCGCTTCCTACGCTTACGCTGCGTGCAGGGTCTCGCCTGTCTCGCTTTCCCACGGGAGTCGAGTAGCCTTCCACTCCAATCAGCAATACTGTAGAACTTTTATAAACTTTATACATTTCAAAAGTGAACCCTATTACTTCTCTCCATAATCAACAGAAAAGACTTATTACGCAATTGTACACCTGTTAATTCTAACGCTTTGCTCCCGCATATAAATTGCTGCCACTACGTTAGAACTACCTTTCGCACAAAAACCTCTATTCCAAAATTCCTTCTTTTATAGCCATAAATTAGAGAATGTCCTATGCACGCTATGTGAAATGGTTGATTGTAGTGGGAGACTGAGCGACTCCTTGGGGATTAGCGTCACAGATAAGACCCTGCAGCGAGCAACGCGAATGAAGCGGGAGGGGGACGAAGGCTAAAGGCATCACGTCCTGTGATAACGCCTTCGTGACCAACATCGTGCTGTTGCTGTCGCTGCGCTTTCGCACAAGCAAAACCCTCTGCTGCCGCTGCGTTAACACTACGCTTTCGCGCAAAAGACATCTGTTGCCCCGACGCCCCCAGGAAGCTCTGCTCTGCGCGAAAGCGAAGCGTCAGCGGCAATGTTTTATCTGTGCGAAAGCGAAGCGACAGCAACAAAGCGCTCAGTCGGAACGGAAATCAACCCTTCATTTTTGCTGAAGGGCTATACTAGCGCATTAATTTCATTGACACAATATTTTTTAACTTATGTGCCACAAAATGTTCGATATGGTTGGTTAGATGGTGTTGGTAATGTTGCATATTCCTGCTGCTCCTTACAATGTGCAAAAGGTTGAGCAAGAGCTTCTAATAATCGCTCCATTACGCTATAGTCTCCGTGTTCAACTGCTGCCTCTAATGCTTCTTCTACCCGATGATTCCGTGGAATAATAGCTGGATTATGGTCACGCATCAATTGTTGGGACATATCTTTTGTTTCCTGCTGTCTTTCTAATCTTGCAAGCCAATTCTTATGCCATTCTTTAAATTCATTTGTACTAAAGAACGTTGAGTCTTCAAATTTATTGAAGGTTAATGCGATAAAAGTATTCGTGTAGTCTGCTTGATGTTGCTGCATTAACTGTAGCAGTTCTTCAATGAGTTCCCCGTCCTGCTCTTCTGCGTTAAATAGCCCAAGCTTTGCTCGCATACCTTCTAGCCAGTTTGCATAATACAGCTGAGGATATTGCTTTAGAGTCTCTTGAGCTATGTGGATAGCCTCTTCTTGATCTTCATGGATTAACGGTATTAATGATTCAGCAAATCGCGTTAAATTCCATCCTCCGATATTAGGTTGGTTGCCAAATGCATAACGGCCTTGTCGATCAATCGAGCTAAACACAGTCGCTGGATCATAAGTATCCATGAAAGCGCAAGGACCATAATCAATCGTCTCACCGCTAATCGTCATATTATCTGTGTTCATGACTCCATGAATAAAACCAACTAGCTGCCATTTTGCAATGAGAGATGCTTGTTTCTTTATCACTTCCTGTAGTAGGGTTACATAACGATTTTGTGCTTCATCAGCATTAGTAAAATGACGTTCAAAAGCATAATCCGCCAATGCTTTTAGCTCCTCATCTGATCCAAAGTTCGCTGCATACTGAAAAGTTCCTACTCGTAAATGACTGCTTGCAATACGTGTTAACACTGCACCAGGGAGCTCTGTTTCACGGAGGATCGTTTCGCCTGTAGTCACTACAGCTAAACTTCGTGTAGTTGGAATGCCAAGTGCGTACATAGCTTCGCTAATAATATATTCACGTAGCATTGGACCAAGTGTTGCTCTGCCATCTCCGCCGCGAGAATACGGCGTTCTTCCTGAGCCTTTAAGCGCGATGTCAAAACGTTCATGATTTGGTGTTAGTTGTTCACCTAACAATAATGCTCTGCCGTCTCCTAGCATATTAAAATGACCAAATTGATGCCCTGCATAAGCTTGTGCAATGGGTTTACCACCAGTTGGGGTGTTGTTTCCCGCAAAAATTGCTACCGCTTCCTCGCTTTTCAGAGCATTACTGTTTAATCCAAGTGACTTTGCAACTGATTCATTTAATATGATTAACTTTGGCGAACGAACTGGGTTTAACTGAATTGATGTGTAAAAAATGTTTGGTAGGTGGGTATAGCTATTATCAAAATTCCATCCTATTGTATGTTCCATGTTTTCTCCTTTGTAACGTTTATATTTATTTTTTCTCCTTCATCCTAAACAATTCATAGCCATTTTTACCATTTACTCTTCACCGATTACGCTAGAAAAACAAAAAACGCTTAGAGTTTTTAAAACTTAAGCGTTTTTGTTTTATCATTTTCGCATAAACTTATGGGTTGAAATAGGGCTATTATCATCCGTAAAGAACTTAACTTCAAAATACGTGTCTTTAGTCTCTACAAGGGCAAAGCTTTTTTCTATACGACCACGCGGTTTTAATAAGCTTCCCGGATTTAAAAATAACACATCATCAATCATTTCGGCCCCAAGAATATGAGAGTGACCAAAGCAAGCAATTTGTGCGTCTACCTCTTTGGCGCGATAGGATAATGACAAGATCGAGGTTTTCACATTGAATAAATGACCATGTGTTACAAAGACTGTGATGTCCGCTAAATCGAATACCTCTTCATTCGGAAAAGCTTTATCGATATCACAATTTCCTCGAACTTTCTTCATACCATCCAATGCTTTATGGGAGAAAGGAAGCTCACTATCTCCACAATGAATGAAAGCATCAGCATTAGGGTAAAAGCTACGAACTTTTTCAATCACATTACTATCGCCATGTGTATCACTCATGACCAGTATTTGCATGGATATCACCTCTTATTTTATAAGATTAGGTAATTGTTCCTTCAACTTACGAATAGCATTCCCGCGGTGGGAAATTTCCCCCTTTTCATCGGCTGTTAGCTCTGCCATCATACGGTTTAAACTTGGGACAAAGAAGATTGGATCATACCCAAATCCGTTTGTACCACGTTTTTCGTGAGCAATAACACCTTCACAAGTACCAAAAACTGTTGTCGTTTCAAAATCAGGCCCTGCAATTGCAATGCAACAGCAGAAGCGTGCTGTACGCTTTTCATCCTCGACATTTTTCAGGTTTTCTAATAACTTCACCATGTTTGCTTCATCATCATGGTCACCAGCATAGCGTGCGGAATAAACACCAGGTTCACCATTTAATGCATCAACAGCTAAGCCACTATCATCAGCAATAACAATTGAGTTTAACTCTTTTGCCAAGGCCTCTGCCTTTAAGATTGCATTTTCCTTAAAAGTAGTGCCTGTTTCTTCTATTTCCATCTCTGGGGCAACATCAAACATCGTGACTACTTCATAGCCAAGTGGACCAAATAACGCTTCGAAATCTTTTGCTTTTCCTTTATTTTTCGTTGCAATGACTACTTGTTTCATGTTATTCATTTCCTCCCACTTTGTTAGCCAATTCACCTAGTGCCTCTTTTTGAAGGGCAATCAATTGTTGAATACCTTCTTCACCTAAGCCCAGTAGTTCATTTAACTCTTCACGAGAAAAGGTTGCTTCTTCACCTGTCCCTTGCAGCTCAACAAATCGTCCTGCGCCTGTCATGACAATATTCATATCTACAGCAGCAGCGACATCTTCAACATAGTTTAAGTCTAAAATTGCCCCGTGATCCTCAACAATACCAACACTCGTTGCAGCTAAATAGTCTGTCACCGGGAATTTTGCTAATTGCTTCTCTTCTGCAAGCTTAGCAATTGCCTGTGTCATCGATACAAACGCTCCTGTAATGGAAGCTGTACGTGTCCCTCCGTCTGCTTGAATGACGTCGCAGTCAATCCACACAGTACGCTCACCAAGAGCTTCTAAATCAACGACAGCACGTAATGCACGACCGATTAATCGTTGGATTTCCATTGTGCGGCCATTGACTTTGCCACGAGAAGATTCACGTGCTGTACGCTGTGCTGTTGCACGAGGTAACATTGAATATTCTGCTGTAATCCATCCTTTGCCTTGTCCACGTAAAAAACCAGGAACCTTATCCTCAATCGTTGCTGTGCAAATTACTTTTGTATTGCCTACTTGAATTAATACTGAGCCTTCGGGGTGCAATAGATACTCACTATCTATTTTCACAGGACGCAGTGCATCAATATTTCTTCCATCAAATCTTGTCATATTTTTCGTTCCTCCTAAAATCTTTCGCGCACTCATCTTAACATAATTTTCACCTTCAAAAAAGTGCTCGGTCCCTTATGTACAATGCTCAAAAAGGCAAAAATCAGCCTAGCCCCTAGCTAAGCTGATTTTTTATTTTAATGTAATACGTTTTATTTGGAGAGTACCTTGCTCAAGCCAATTTTCAGCAATTGAACGGAAAATTGGAACAGAACCAGTTGCATAAAATTTATGAGCAGGCACAGCATCTGGGTCAGCTAAAGTGCCATTATACGCAAGCATTTCTTGAACATCCTTTGCTGTTTCCTCTGCGGAAGATAATACAAAAACTTCTTCTCCTACAACACCTTCAATTTGTTTTTGTAAAATTGGATAGTGCGTACACCCTAGTATAACCGTATCAAATTGTTCATTTTTCAACGGCTTTAAGCCTTCCGCAATTAATTTATTTGCAAATTCACCTTTATATTCACCACTCTCTACAAGTGGTACAAATGTTGGACAAGCCAACGGAATTATATGAGTTGACGTATTTAGTGATAGTAAGGCTTCCTCATACGCCCCACTTTTAATTGTTCCTTCTGTTGCAAGCACAACGACTTCATGTCGCTTCGTTTTCTTTACAGCTGCACGTGCGCCAGCATTAATAACGCCTAGTACCGGAAAAGGCATATTTCTTTGTAAACTTTCGAGTGCTACTGCAGTCGCTGTATTACAAGCAATGACGAGCATTTTGATATTCATTTTTTCTAGTGCTTTTGCCATTTGCCAAGTGAAATTTCGTACTTCTTGACGACTTCTGGGACCATACGGACATCTTGCTGTATCACCAATATAATAAATCGTTTCGTTTGGTAATAGCTTCATAATTTCTTTTGCTACGGTTAAACCGCCTACTCCTGAATCAATAACGCCTATCGGGGCATTCATACTTTCCGCCTCAATCCTGTTTCATGTGTACATGTAGTTTTTCTAAATAGCTTGATAATTGCGCGACTTCTTGTTCGTTAAAACCAACAAGCTTCTCTTGCAAATATTGCTGTCTTTTTTCAATAACCTCTTGAATAATACGTTCGCCCTTTTCGAGAAGATGAACAACAACGACACGGCGATCATTTTCGTCACGTACTCGCTTGACTAGTTCATTTTTCTCCATTCGATCCACTAAATCTGTTGTTGTACTAAAAGCTAAGTATAATCGATTTGACAGGTCGCCAATTGTTATATCTCCAAGCTCTTCTAACCACTGTAATGCAACAAATTGTGGCGGCGTAATTGCATATTGTGAAACAATCTCTCTTCCCTTTTGCTTCACAATCGCCGCTATATAGCGTAATTCCTTTTCAACCGTTGCAACGGTTTCAGGTGAGTGTTTTGTTACTTCATCCGACATATAACTATTTCACTCCTAAAAATACGTTGAATAGTTCTATTTTGTCGTTTTTTTTCTGAAATAGCAAGTGTCCATTTAGTCTAATTTAAATTCTTCTAAGCGTAACAGCTCAATTAACGCCTGAGATCGATTCGTTACACCTAACTTTTGAATTGTATTGGAAATGTGATTTCGCACTGTTTTTTCACTAATACCAAGTTGCTCTGCAATATCCCTCGTTGTTTTTTCAGCTAATAAAAGCGCAAATATTTCACGTTCTCGGTTTGTTAATAGAGAACGATGATGAGAGCCATTCATTTTCAGTTACACCCTCCTCCCCCGCACGTATTGTAACTTATGTTAAGGAATGAGGAGCGGTGACGGCTATTTTCATGAATATCTCTTGTTTCCTAAAAAAATTAGCAACTTCCACTATTAATTGGATTTTATGTAAAAGTGGATCTAACAAGCGGTTGATTTCATTCCAACTAGCCGCTTTATAGCTGACGCTTTTGCTTTCGCTACAGAAAACATTTGTTGCTGTCGCTTCGCTTTCGCACAGATAAAACATTTGTTGCTGTCGCTTCACTTTCGCTACAGAAAACATTTGTTGCTGACGCTTCGCTTTCGCGCAGAGCAGAGCTACCTGTGACCGTCGGGGCAACAGATGTCTTTTGCGCGAAAGCGTAGTGCTAACGAAGCGTCAGCAGAGGGTTTTGTTTGTGCGAAAGCGCAGCGACAGCAGGATGTTGGTCACGAAGGCGTTATCACAGGACGTGATGCTCTTAGCCTTCGTTCCTCTTCCCGCTTCCCTTTCCTTTGCTCCATGGCCACATCTGTGACATTGGAGCGAAGCGGTAGCCAGTCTCCATACTATACGAACGCCAATCTTGCTAACTGCGTTTTTGCTTCTTCAGATATAGGTACACTCTTTCCAGTTCGAGGGTCCATTTGCACTACTGTTCCACGACCCGTAAAGCAAACCTCATCATGCTGATTTTTCGCTAAATAATGAATATCCATTGACGAGTTCCCCACTGTCGCTACCTTTGTATAAATTTTTAGCACATCATCAAAGAATACCTGCTTCACGTAATCACACTGTAAGTCGGCAACAATCGGAATCCCCTCTACATGTTCATCAATTGCTGATGGCATTAGAACACCGAGATGATGAAAATAATCGATTCGTGCCTGTTCAAAATATGTAAAGCTAACTGTATTGTTCATATGACCGTACATATCCGTTTCTGAAAAACGTACACGGACCTCTATAAAAAATTCAAAATCCTTTGCCCATTCCTGAAAATCTCCGATATAATTTGCTTTCATCTTAGCCATCCCCCTGATTATTCGCTTTTTCCAAAAACAACAAATGGAATTAGCAGTCATAAATGAATATACATTCATTATAAAGGAAAACGCTATATTATCATAGAAAATTCACTTTTTTACTCTTTAAAACTTCTTTTCTATCGATTTAAAGGTAATCCCTGTCATGTTCTTACGTAATCAAGTCTATTTGTTTTAAAGTCATCATATTTAGTTTATTACACTTCCTTGAAAATGCTCCTATCCGAACCCCCAATAATGCGAAACATTAAACAAGCGAGTAGAATCAATCAGGTATTTACGAGCAGTTATTCTACAATATTATTTAATATTTTTCATAGAAAAAAACCCCTCACACATTAAGTGTAAGGGAGTTGGGAGTAAAGCTTGTACTATTAGTCAACGTAGTGGTCAGAACCGAAGAAGTTACGGAACATTTGCACTGTCGTTGCACGGTTTAATGATGCGATAGATGTTGTTAAAGGAATACCTTTTGGACAAGCCGCTACACAGTTTTGTGAGTTACCGCAGTTTGCAAGGCCTCCATCACCCATAATTGCATTTAAACGTTCGTCTTTAATCATTGCACCAGTTGGGTGAGTGTTGAATAGACGTACTTGTGATAGTGGAGCTGGTCCGATGAATGAAGCTTTTTCAGACACGTTTGGACATGCTTCCATACATACACCACAAGTCATACATTTAGATAATTCATAAGCCCATTGACGTTTACCTTCTGGCATACGTGGACCTTCACCTAAATCATAAGTACCATCGATCGGAACCCATGCTTTAACTTTTTTAAGAGCGTTGAACATACGTTCACGGTCAACTTGTAAGTCACGAATAACTGGGAAAGTTTTCATAGGCTCAAGTTTAATTGGCTCAGTCAATTGGTCAACAAGTGTTGAACATGATTGACGTGGGCGACCATTGATAACCATTGAACATGCACCACAAACTTCTTCAAGACAGTTCATATCCCACGTTACTGGAGTAGTGTTTTCACCATTTTCAGTAACAGGATTTTTTTGAATTTCCATTAAAATAGAAATTACGTTCATACCATGGCGGTAAGGTACTTGGAATTTTTGCCAGTAGCTATTGCCGCCTTTTGTATCTTGACGTAAAATTTCCACTTTAACCATTCTTCCAGTATTAGCTGCGATCATAACTTTTAGTCTCCTTTCGCAGAGTAGTCGCGTTTACGTGGTGGAATTAATGAAACGTCAACTTCTTGGTACGTAATGATTGGATTACCAGTAGTTGGGTCAAACTTCGCCATTGTTGTTTTTAAGAAGTTCTCATCATCACGGTTCGGGAAGTCTGGTTTATAGTGAGCACCACGAGATTCGTTACGTAATAATGCACCTTTTGTCATCACTTTCGCAAGGTAAATCATATTTTTCAACTGACGTGTAAAGTGAGCACCTTGGTTACTCCATTTTTGTGTATCGTTGATGTTAATGTTTTCCCAACGTTTTTGGAATTCATCAAGTTTGTTTAATGTATCTTCAAGTTGGTCGTTGTAACGTACTACAGTCATAGTAGCAGTCATCATTTCACCAAGCTCTTTATGAAGTAAGTAAGCGTTTTCTGTGCCATCCATTTTCATGATAGCATCCCACTTAGCTTGTTCTTCTTTAACGCGAGCATCAAAGATTTCTTGTGGAAGATCTTCAGCATGCTTTTTAAGATGTTTAACATAATCTACTGCGTTTGGACCAGCAACCATACCACCATAAATAGCAGATAATAATGAGTTTGCTCCAAGTCGGTTTGCACCATGTTGAGAGTAATCACACTCACCTGCTGCAAATAAACCAGGAATTTCAGTCATTTGGTTGTAGTCAACCCATAATCCACCCATTGAGTAGTGAACTGCTGGGAAAATTTTCATTGGTAATTTACGTGGATCATCACCTACGAATTTTTCGTAGATTTCAATAATACCACCAAGTTTTACATCTAATTCATGTGGATCTTTATGAGAAAGATCTAGGTATACCATGTTTTCACCGTTGATACCTAGTTTTTGGTTCACACAAACATCGAAAATTTCACGTGTTGCAATATCACGTGGTACTAAGTTACCGTAAGCTGGGTATTTTTCTTCTAAGAAGTACCAAGGCTTACCATCTTTATAAGTCCAAATACGGCCACCTTCACCACGAGCTGATTCTGACATTAGACGGTTTTTGTCATCTCCAGGAATAGCTGTTGGGTGAATTTGAATGAACTCACCATTCGCGTATGAAGCACCTTGTTGATAAACGATAGAAGCAGCAGAACCTGTATTAATAACAGAGTTTGTTGTTTTACCGAAGATAATACCAGGGCCACCAGTCGCCATAATAACAGCGTCTGCACGGAATGATTTAATTTCTTCTGTACGCATATCTTGCGCTACGATACCACGACAAACGCCGTCAGGATCGACTACTGCACCAAGGAATTCCCAGTGCTCATATTTGTTAACTAAACCAGCTACTTCGTGAGAACGAACTTGCTCGTCTAGTGCGTATAGTAATTGTTGACCAGTTGTAGCACCAGAAAATGCTGTACGGTGGTGTAATGTACCACCAAAACGACGGAAATCAAGAAGACCTTCTGGAGTACGGTTGAACATTACACCCATACGGTCCATTAAATGAATAATACCAGGGGCTGCATCACACATACCCTTAACTGGTGGTTGGTTCGCTAAGAAGTCCCCACCGTATACTGTATCGTCAAAGTGGATCCAAGGAGAATCCCCTTCACCTTTAGTATTTACTGCACCATTAATTCCGCCCTGCGCACATACAGAGTGTGAGCGTTTTACAGGAACTAATGAGAATAAATCAACTTCAGTACCAACTTCAGCTGCTTTAATCGTTGCCATCAGACCAGCTAGACCGCCGCCGACAACAATTATTTTGCTTTTCGCCATGATTATTTCTCACTCCTCTTAAAAAATTGCAATGATTGTCATGTGCTCTATAGTAGCTTCTATTACATTAAACGAAAGCTAAAATAGCAGCCACACCAACTACACTTAGAATTACGAAAATAATGTTTGTTACATAAGTAGCAATCTTTTGAGACTGAGGAGATTGTGTAATACCCCAGCTTACTAGGAATGCCCATAAACCGTTTGATAAGTGGAAAGTTGCTGATATAATACCAACAATGTAGAATCCAAGCATGAATGGATTAGAAACAATATTCGCCATCATGTCGTAATCAACTTCTGTACCAAGTGCTTTTTGAATACGAGTTTGGAAAATATGCCATGCAATGAAGATCACTAGGAATACACCTGTGAAACGTTGTAATGAGTACATCCAGTTACGGTATGTGCTGAAACGTCCTGTATTTGGTGTAGCAGTGAATGCAATGTAGACACCATAGAATGCGTGGAACATTAATGGAATATAGATGACAATCCATTCAACTAGGATAAGGAATGGAATCTTTTCCATATTTGCGGTAGCTGCGTTATAATTTTCTGCTCCGCCTGTTGCTGTAAAGTTAATTAACAGGTGCATCGTTAAAAACAGACCTACTGGAATGATACCAAGTAGAGAATGTAAGCGACGCCATAAAAACTCTCGATCTTTCGACAAGACTGTTACCCCCCTTAGTACTTAAAATAGCACAACAAAAGAAGTCATCATTTTGTAACTGATACTTCATTGACTGTGTATTTCATCATGGTACAATATTATGACATGTTTATTGTACTCTCAAGATCTACGAGCGTCAAGGCAACTTAGAGTTTTTCATATTCCTTATTAAAGTAACATTCTAGTACATGACGCGTCGTTTTTTCTCGAAAAATCTATCTTTACTTTATCAGTGTCAAATTTCAAGAAAATTCTAAGAAAGAAGGATTTCAATGTTAAACACTTCATCTCCTACAATCTCAGCATTTGGCTATGAGATAATTCGCGATTATATTTTATCTTCCATTCTTGGTAAGCATGAAGGAGATGTCCTTTATTGGGCAGGAAAAGACCTTGCTCGGAAGTTCCCTTGTAAAAATCAAGAAGAGCTTATCGCATTTTTCGCAGATGCCTGTTGGGGTAATTTAGAGCTCATCAAAGAATCGAAGGATGGACGTATATTCCAGCTAACAAATGATCCAGACCTGTTACAAATCGGTCTTCGTAGTTTTAGACTTGAAGCAGGATTTATAGCTGAACAAATCCAGCAAGCAAAAGGTTATTTAACAGAATGCTATGATGAAAAACGTGAAAAGCACCAAAACGTTATGTTTACAGTAAAATGGGACGTCAAAGAACGAATCATGAACACCGTTCCCGCAGAATAAAACAAAAAGGATTGTCATTCCAAATCGTGGATGACAATCCTTTTTTCTATTCATAGTTGTGCATGTCTTTCTTTTAAAAGCACATCTATTAACGAAATAAATGCTTCTAAAATATTTAACGAGTGTTGAATCATTTCCTCTAAGTTAATGATTGATAGTTCATTCACTAATTTTTGTGCGGCCATGTGTACTAATTCATGAGGTTGCTCTATATGCCGATATTCCGGTAAATGTTGAAATTCCTCAAAATGACCATAATACCATTTCCCAAATAGACACTGATGATGCGTTTTTATTGTTTCTTTATGACCAGCCTTTTGAATAGCATTACGTAAAAAGCTAGCATGATCCATTAACCTTGCTGCCAATTGGCTAACTACCGTTTGCTCTGAAGGCTTTCGGATTGTTGGTGCAATAGCTCTTAACATTTCAGATACTTGATTTTGTATGATTTCTGAGAAATCACTAGTATGTAATAATTCCGTCGTTGTTTCCGCTAATCGGCCTACAGCAATTACATTTTCTTCTGATGCGGCTGTTATTTGATGGATGCCATCTGCAGCTTCCTCAATATTTTGACTTGTGACAGTCAAGTTAGCAATATTGTCCTTCATAATACTTAAAAAGTCAGTTAAATAATGTTCGACTTGTTTGATATTGGTTATTGTATTATGTAGTTTCTTATCAATGACTGACCTAATCTTCGTCATTTCATGCAATGAACCTTTCGAGCTGCTTGCTAACTTTCCTACCTCCATCGCGACAACATTAAAGCCCTTACCATGTTCACCAGCACGTGCGGCTTCAATAGATGCATTTAACGATAGAAGTTGTGTTTGATCAGCAATCCCAGTTACACTTTTACCGATATCATCCATTTTGGTCATTTCATCATACAACTGCTCTGTTGAATGAGTTCCTTTAGTCAGCAACTCCTGAACCATTTCACCTTTAGTAATGGACGATTCCATTTCTTCTACAAGTAATAACGAATGCTGTTTTATTTCTTGAATGTTTGCATTTACATTTTGCTCAGACGAAAGCATCTCTTCTGTATTTGACGACATTTCTTCACTCATTGCTGAAATTTCCCCTACACTCATTGAAACATTCTGAACCTTTAAAGCCGTTTGAAAATTAATTAACTCCATATGTGCTAGAACAAAGTCTAAAATCGCATTTTTCACATCAATACTTTCCTGTTCAAGTTCCAATTCTAGAATTCGCTTTTTTAATATTTGTATTTCTAAATCATTGTTTGTTTCAACGCTTTCATCCACTGACTTTTGAAATAAACCGAATAATACCATACAAACTCCCACCTTCCCCTTGGTAAAACATGTCACATTTTATTATATAACAATAGAATTGCATAAAATAGTAAATTTGATGTGAACAAAAAAAGAATGTGCCATTTACTGACACACCCTCTTCAATATTATGTAAAACGCCATAGTGGTGGGGCTTTCGGTACATAAAACATTGGTTGAAATTCGCTACAAAAGCATCTCCTGAAAGAGGTTAAATTCATCATGTAATGCATTTGCTGCACGAATCATGTCGTCCTGGGGTACAACTACAGACACTTTTATTTCCGATGTACTTACCATTTTTACAGGGATATTTTCTCGACGTAGACGATCAAACATGCGCGCAGCCACCCCTGGATTAGATGCCATCCCCGAACCAATAATAGAGACTTTTGCCAAACCGATTTCAAAATCAGCAAAACTGAACCCTAGCGATAATTTGCTATCTTCTAGGACACGTAAAGCTTCTGCAAACTCCTCTTTCAAAATCGTAAATGATACAGTCGGCTTTAAGCCATCAATTATTGCTTGTACGATTATATCAACATTTATGTGATTTTCAGCAAGTTTTGTGAACATATCTGCTAACGAAGCATTGGAATAAGCATCATAACCAACCGTTAAGCGAATAACGTCTGACTCATAGGCAACACCACGTACCATTAAATTTTTCTCCATTTCAACTTCCTCCTTCAATAAAGTACCTACTGTATCTCTCTCGCTCGCCCGAATGATAACTGGGATTTGAAACTTCTTTGCTAACTCTACAGCTCGTGGGTGCATAATTTGTGACCCTAAGTTTGAAAGCTCCAGCATCTCATCATAGGAAATTTCTTTTAACTTTTGCGCCCCAGCGACATGACTTGGATCAGCAGTATAGACTCCGTCCACATTCGTGTAAATATCTACGCGCTCTGCCTTCAATTTTGCTGCTATCGCTATAGCCGCCGTTTCCGCTCCACCTTTACCAAGCGTCGTAATATTCCGTAAATTATCGATCCCCTGTTCCCCAGCTACGATGACGATTTGTCCCTGTGCAAAATGCTCTTCTAGTCGACTAACATCAATCTCATCAATACGTGCATGACCATACAGAGCATCGGTTTGAATACCAGCCTGCCAGCCTGTTAATGACACTGCATTATATCCTTCTTCCTGCAAAGCAAGTGCCACTAACGAACTTGCCAATTGAGCGCTTGTTGAAAATAGTGCGTCTAGTTCACGTTTAGAAGCATTGTCCGATAGATTACGGACCATTTTCGCTATTTCTTCAGCCACACTCCTCATTGTTGACGTAACAACGACAACATCGAAACCTTTTTCCTTTTCTGCAATCGCCTTTTTCACAACATTTTGAATGTGCTCTGTTGAAGCGAATGCCGCACCTCCAAATTTCATCACAATTCTCACCATCTGTATCATTCTCCTTTGTCATCCATCATTTCATTGCGTTTAAAGTAGCTAGACCTTTGCGGATCTTCACAAAAATAGCACTGTAAAAGCAAAGCATCATGAGCACTCACATTTCTCAGTTCCTAATACTTCCGTCCCTTATTATCAAGAACAGATTTTAGTATGGATCTTTGGCATTGACGCTACTTCTATAAGCCCAATATAGTGCCTTGATAATAAGGGAAATCTTCCGGCATCATTCCTTAACAGTACGAAAAGTTGTCTCTAGAAAACTAAAAAAAGCAACCCTCACATAACGTGAAAGCTGCTTATAACATGTACAATAAAAGTAACTTGCGCATGTGTGATAGCCCTCCGAAACGGTTTAGAATCGACAGTCTTACATCTCTTAAATGTAAAACCAGCACAGCATCGGAAACAACGATGCTCTACTTCGGCAAGCTCCCCTTTTATACATTTTCAATGGACTTGTCCGTCCTCTAATGCACTACTCTTGAACCTTGCACCTCTATCATCACTAAATAGTGAACGTATTTAATTGAACCTTAGTGGAAAAATTCCCATTTTATATATAGAAGTAACTAAAAAACTAAGGTGTTGTATATAACATTGCTAAATCAATGTTATATACAACCTTAGCATATGTCTAATCCTTTGACAATGTCTCTTATTGAAATTTTTTCCTTCGCGTAATTGACACTATCGCTTTGCTTTATTTCAGTAATTCTTTGTAGCTACAGCTTCATTTTTGCTACAAAGAACTATCTGCTGAATGAAAGTAAGCATAGATATTGTTAGCTAGATTAGTAGGTATCCCTGCTTCTTCTAATGCCTGTATGCTTGCCTCACGTATTTTTTTGACAGAGCCAAAATGCTTGAGCAATTGCTGTTTTCGCTTTGGACCAACGCCCTCTATCTGATCAAGGACAGACTGTATAGCATGCTTTTCGTGTTGCTGTCGTAAGAAGGTGATCGCAAAGCGGTGTACTTCATCCTGAATTCGTTGTAGTAAATAGAATCCATCGCTTGTGCGCTTTAACGCAATTACTTCAGGTGGATCACCAAAAAGGAGCTGTGACGTATTATGCTTGTCATCTTTTGCTAATCCGGCAATTGGAATGACAAGACCGAGCTCATCTTCTAATACTTCACGCGCGACCTCCATTTGCCCCTTCCCACCATCAATTAGTACTAAATCTGGTAAAGGTAGACCTTCCTTTAATACGCGTGTGTAACGACGACGGATAACTTCCTGCATTGCCCCATAATCATCGTGCTTGGCAGCTGTGCGTGTTTTATATTTTCGATACTCCTTCTTAGCAGGTTTTCCATCAATAAATACAACCATTGCAGAAACAGCATCTGTCCCATGCATATGACTGTTATCGAAAGCTTCAATCCGTAAAGGCGCAGAAATACCCATAGCTTCACCGAGCGCCTCACATGCTCCTATTGTCCGTTCTTCCTGACGTTCAATAAGCTGGAACTTCGCTGCTACAGCAATTTCAGCATTTTTTGTTGCTAATTCAACTAGCTCTTTTTTTTGCCCACGTTTTGGTGTCAGTACTTTCACTTCTAATAGTTCCGTTAAAATCTCCGCATCAATAGATTGTGGGATAAAGATTTCTTTAGGCTTAATGTGCTCAAGCTTGTCATAAAATCGTCCAACGAACGTTAAAAACTCCTCTTCTGCCTCTTGATAAATCGGGAAAATCGAGACATCTCGCTCAATGAGCTTTCCTTGACGGACAAAGAAAACTTGAACACACATCCAGCCCTTCTCGACTGCATAGCCAAATACATCGCGGTTAGTTGTATCACTTGATACGATTTTTTGCTTTTGCATGACCGTATCGATATATGCAATTTGATCACGAAATTCCTTTGCACGCTCAAACTCTAAGTTTTCCGCGGCCGCTAGCATTTTTACCTCTAGCTCTTTTTTAACTTCCTCAACCCCACCATTTAAAAATTTTGTCATATCCTCAATCATATCGTTGTAAGTTTCAACATCAATCTCTTTCACACAAGGAGCTAGACATTGCCCCATGTGATAATACAAACAAACCTTTGAAGGAAGTTGTACACATTTTCGTAGAGGATATAAACGATCTAGCAACTTTTTCGTCTCACTTGCTGCATACGCGTTTGGATACGGGCCAAAATATTTTGCCTTATCCTTTTTCACTTTTCGTGTTGTAATAAGTCGTGGGTGTTTTTCATTTGTAATTTTTAAATACGGATACGTTTTATCATCCGTCAGCATAATATTGTACTTCGGATCATGTAGTTTTATTAGATTAAGCTCTAAAATTAAAGCTTCAATATTGGAGGATGTCACAATGTACTCAAAATCTTCAATTTCGCCTACAAGTCTCTGTGTTTTCCCTTCATGCGTACCCGTAAAATAAGAGCGTACTCGATTTTTCAGCACTTTTGCTTTCCCGACATAAATAATTGTTCCTTGTCGATCTTTCATCAAATAGCAGCCAGGCTGATCTGGTAAAATTTCAAGCTTTCGTTTCATTAAATCATTCATCGCCTACCTGCCTCCTTTTTCTTTTATTATATAACGAAAAAAAGCCAAGCACATCATATTGATGGCTTGACTCTTTTTTTCTTACAGAATCAATTATGCCTCGGCATAATTGCGTCCGGAATCGGCTTTATGCTAAACAAAGCACTCCTTTCCGATTCTGTGACATCCGCCGGAGGCTTTAACTTCTTTCAGCGAGTTTTTGGACCCCTGAAAAGTAACTTAAATTCGCATTCATCTCACCATATGTAGAGGTGGGAGACTTCTATTGAAAGAAGTTAAGCATGTTTTGCGATAAATGCTTCTAACGCTTCTTTTGGTTGGAAACCAACAGTTTTGTCTACTAATTCACCATCTTTAAATAATAGTAATGATGGAATAGACATAATTTGGTATTGCGCTGCAGTACCTTGGTTGTTATCTACATCTACTTTTACAATTTTAGCTGCGCTACCAGCAGCATCCATTTCTTCAAGAACTGGTCCAATCATTTTACAAGGTCCGCACCAAGCTGCCCAAAAGTCAACTAGTACTAACCCTTCTTTAATATCGTCTTGGAAAGTTGCATCTGTTGCATGTACAATTGCCATTTGAAATCCTCCTTAAACTTACTATGCTTGTAGTATAGCATGGATAAATTCTGTTGAGCGAACAATCTGCCTAGTATGCAAAATTTATGAAAAATAAGGTCGAAAAAGGCAACAAGTTGTTTTATTATTTAGCTTCATTTTCTTGAGAACGACCTTTATAGACATAAGTTAACGTAATAAAGAGATAAATGGCTAGTGTAATACCTGTTACGATAATAGATGTTGTAAAAATTATCCCAATCAGTATGGCACTTAACGCAATAATAGCTATCCAAGTCGTATAAGGGTACCATTTTACTGCATAGGTACTTGTTTTTTCCGGCTGTTTTTTACGCGATTTCAGATGCGCAATCGCGATAATTAACCAAATAAATAACACGGTATAACCAAGTGAGCCCATTAGGAAATCAAAGGTTTTACTTCCTGCAAATAAAGAAAATATTACGGCCATATATAAAGCTAAAGTACACATTAATATGGCATATACCGGAACTTTTCTTTTCGATAAATGGGCAAAGATTTTAGGAACACGACCGTCCACAGCTTGTGTATACAAAACGCGGGATGAACCGTATAGTCCTGAGTTCATTGATGAAATAATGGCAAGTAAAACAACAGCATTCATAATATGATCAGCGCCAGGAATCCCAACCATTTTAAAAACCATTACAAACGGACTTTCCGGCACCCCATTTACTTCATTCCAAGGAATCAAGCTGACGATAATAAAGAAAGGCACTAAATAAAAAGTCACAATTCGTACTAATGTACTGCGAACAGCTTTTGGCACTACTTTCTCAGGATTTTTCGTTTCAGCTAATGTAATACCAATAATTTCAGTGCCTCCATAAGAGTAAATAACTACAAGCATTGCAGCAATCAACCCCATTGATCCATTCGGGAAGAAACCACCATGCTCCGTTAAATTAGAAAAACCAACAGCTGTATGATTACCAAAAGTAACTAGCAATAAGATTAATCCCGCTATGATGAACACCACAATAACCGTAATTTTAATTAACGCTAGCCAATATTCAGTTTCAGCAAAAACTTTCACTGATAGCAAGTTAATGGCTGTAACTAAAATCGAAACAGATAACGCAAGTATCCAAATTGGATAATCTGGCAACCAATATTGAATAAAAATTGCTGCCACGATAGATTCTGCCGCAATATTTAACACCCACATTTTCCAATAGATCCAATCAAGGAAATACGCTGGGTACTTCCCTAAAATAGCCTCCACTAAATCTCTAAATGTTCTGGCTTCGCTATTACGGACTGCCATTTCTGCTAAACCTTGCATAACAAATAACAAAATAATACCACCAATTAAGTACGCAAAAAGCACTGATGGTCCTGCCATATCAATGGCTGTACTGCTTCCTTTAAACAACCCTGCACCAATAGCTCCACCTAAAGCCATCATCGTAATATGCCGTGAGGTCATCGTTCTCTTTAATTTCTGATTGTCGTTTTCCATTTCCTTACCTCCTAAAATGAACAAATGCGCTTAAGCGCTCCTCTACTTTCGCCCGAGGGATCGAAGCGACCTCGAGGATGTAGCGCTTTAGCCTAGACGCAAAAAAGGCATATCGTCTGTTCCTTCATGATCAGATGAAAGAAGAGACGATATGCCATAAGCAAACCGCGGTACCACTCTAATTGGTTCTTTAAGAACCCTGCTTAAAAACCTAATAACGAAGGTTAACCGTCCAACAAATAGAATATTCTGTAATTTCTATTTATCTTACCGCTCCTAGGCAAGTTCAAAGTCTTATTGGACTGCGTTGCACCAACCCGCAGCTCTCTTCACCAAATAATGAGCTTTTACTACTCCTAATCTTTGCGTTTAAAACACTATTAAATAATCAATTATATTGCGTTCTGAGGCTTTTAGCCAACTCTATTTCAGCGGATGTTTTTTGTACCCAAAGCGTAGCAACAGGTACAGATATTTGATCCGCTGCAAGAAGTTAAATTAATATTCATCACTATACGTTCTAAAATTAATTATGTCAACATTTTATTTTGCAATAACTTTTAAAAATCAAAAAATTTGAACAAAAAAAAGCGGGGAAGACACATTCTCCCCGCTCATTTATTAGGCATTCACTTTTAACGCTTTAAATTCTTCGATTAGAAGAGGTACCACCTCAAATAAGTCACCTACGATACCATAGTCCGCAACTTTGAAAATATTTGCTTCTGGATCTTTATTAATCGCAACGATTACTTTTGAGTTCGACATACCTGCTAAGTGTTGAATTGCTCCAGAAATACCCGCTGCAATGTAAAGGTCTGGTGTTACTACTTTACCTGTTTGACCGATTTGAAGTGAGTAATCACAATATTCAGCATCACATGCACCACGTGAAGCACCAACTGCACCGCCAAGTAAATCCGCTAGTTCTTTTAATGGTTCAAAGCCGTCCTCCGATTTTACGCCACGACCACCTGCTACAACTACTTTTGCCTCTGAAAGATCTACACCCTCAGAAGATTTACGGACAACTTCTTTAATGATTGTACGAAGGTTCGTAATATCCACAGAAATAGAAGTGATATCACCTGATTTGCCCGCTACTTTTTCTAATGGCGCAATATTGTTTGGACGGACTGAAGCTAAAACTAAGCCGTCTTTTACTTTAACTTTTTCAAAAGCTTTACCAGAGTAAATTGGACGGATGAATACAACATCATCGCCAGAACCTTCAATAGCCGTTACATCAGATACAAGACCTGCTTGTAATTTACTTGCAATTTTTGGTGATAAATCTTTACCATTTGCAGTATGACCAAATACAATACCAGTTGGTTTTTCTTCCTCAATTACTGCTAATAATGCTTGACCATAACCATCAGATGTATATTGTTTTAAATGTGGATGCTCCACCGTTACAACACGGTCAGCACCATATTCAAATAATGGACCTGTTAAGCCTGCTACGGCATCCCCTAAAAGAACACCAACAACCTCACCACCATCTGCGATTTGCTTTGCAGCTGCAATTGCTTCGAAAGAAACGTTACGTAAGCTTCCTTCACGAACTTCACCTAATACTAATACTTTTTTTGTCATAGTATATTCCCTCCGTTACCCTTTAAGATTCGATTTGTGTCATCAGATGACTTAAACTACTTTTGCCTCTGTATGAAGTAGGTTTACTAGCTCTTTTACTTGAGCAGAAAGTTCGCCTTCAAGAATACGACCTGCTGCCTTTTGAGCCGGTAAGTAAATATCAACTGTTTCTACCTTCACTTCCACATCATCTTCATCGATATCTAAATCATCTAACTCCAGTTCCGCAAGCGGTTTCTTCTTCGCTTTCATGATCCCTGGTAAAGATGGGTAACGTGGCTCATTTAACCCTTGCTGAGCTGTTACTAAAAGTGGTAAAGATGTCTCGATCACTTCTGAGTCACCCTCAATATCGCGTACAATTTTTGCAGATGTCCCATCAATTTCAAGCTTTGTAATTGTTGTAACATAGTTAATACCTAGTAAATCTGCTACACGAGGTCCTACTTGACCAGAGCCTCCATCTATTGCAACGTTTCCTGTTAAAATTAAATCTGCTTCTTTATCTTTTAAATATTCAGCTAAAATATAAGCTGCTGCATTTTGATCTAGTTCATCTAGATCGTCTTCTGTGTTAATAAGAACCGCCTCATCCGCTCCCATTGCAAGAGCTGTGCGTAATTGCTTCTCTGTATCTTCGCCACCGATTGAAACAACCGTTACTTTACCGCCAGCAGCGTCACGTACTTGGATTGCTTCTTCAATGGCATATTCATCGTAAGGATTGATGATGAATTCTGCGCCATCCTCTTGAATTTTACCACCTGACACGACGATTTTTTCTTCTGTATCAAACGTACGTTTAATTAATGCAAAAATATTCATATATCCATACCTCCTGGAACGTTTTTAATTTCTAAGTAAACTTATAAATATTATATATTTTCAGTGTCGATAACGTCGATAACACTCTTTCAAGTCGCTATCGACACTGATGGAATATTATTTACCAGTAAACACAGGCTCGCGTTTTTCAATAAATGCTTGAATTCCTTCTTTTGCATCTTCCGAAATGAATACGGTACCAAAGGATTTTGCTTCTACCTCAATACCTTCATAGAATGAAGCATGTTTTGCATATTGCAATGTTTGAATAGCTGCTTTTAAAGCAACTGGGCTCTTCTTCGCAATTTTCTTCGCTACCTTTAGCGTTTCTTCTAGTAATGCTTCATCTGTAAATGCACGATTCGCTAAACCCCATTGTACAGCCTCTGTACCAGAAATCGGCTCACTTGTAAACATCATTTCTGCAGCTTTGGCAACCCCTACATATCGTGGTAGACGTTGTGTACCCCCGAAACCTGGGATAAGACCTAATTGTAATTCCGGTAGTCCTAATTTCGCAGATTCCGTCACAAAGCGCAGATGACAACTCATCGCAAGCTCAAGGCCCCCACCAAGTGCAGCGCCATGAATTGCAGCAATGATAGGTTTCGAGAACGATTCAACTCGCTCAAAAACTTGCTGACCATTGCTCGCTAGCTTTGAAAATTCATTACCAGACTCAACCTCTGTAAACTCTTTTATGTCTGCACCTGCTGAGAAGAAACGACCATCGCCATGAATGACAAGAACACGAACAGTGTCATCATGCTCGACTTCATCTAGCACAGCATTTACTTCGGCAATAATACCGCGAGATAATGCGTTTGCTGGCGGGCGTGCAATTGTAATAATCGCTACTCCATCCTCTACTTTCCAACTTAGAAACTCCATTTCTCCACATCCTTTTAAGCTTTAATGCCGTTCAGAATTAATGCCTGAACTTTTGGAACCTGTTCTATCAAATCATATCGATATTCATTCATAACCCAAGACGTAATAGTTTCGTCAATAGTTCCAAATACCATTTGACGTGCCAAGCGTACATCCATCGTTTGATTGAACTCCCCTGATAGCATACCTTCGATCAAAATTTGATCTAGTAATTGTAAATACTCTCTTAACACCGAATTAATCTTTAGTCGTAAATCTTTATTCGATTGTCGTAGTTCCAATTGTGTGACGGTTGCTAGGTATCGATCTGTCGCTAGAACATTAAAATGATTTTCTATCATTCGTGAAAGTTTGTCCTTTGACGTACTTCCATTTTCTATTATATCTTGTAATGACTCTACAAAAACAGCCATTTTTTCATTAAAGACAGAAATTAATATATCTTCTTTATTTTTAAAATATAAATAGATTGTTCCATCGGCCACCCCTGCCTGTTTAGCAATCTTCGATACCTGTGCTTGGTGATACCCATTTTCTGCAATAACGATGACAGCTGCATCAATAATTTGCTTATATTTTGGCTTATCACGTTTCACCTTTACATCACCACCTAAAAAAAACTTGCACACGTCTACATTCATGATTTACCAAATGTCATCCCAAAATGACCAGCAATCTTAAGCTGATTATTTTAAAGATGTGACGTGGGAACCTAAAAAAATATGAAAATATGAATGGTCATTCATTCATATTTTCATATTATAATTTACATCTTTGCTTGTCAATACTTTACCACGTATTTATTTTGCTTCTTTATTCGCCAATTTTGTTTTTTCTTCGTCTACTAACGAGCGACGCAAAATTTTCCCAACAGCTGTTTTCGGTAGTTCATCTCTAAACTCATAATAGCGGGGAACCTTGAAAGCAGCCAAGTTTTGACGGCAATATTTATTTAATTCGTCTTCTGTAACCGAATATCCTTCTTTTAAAACAATATAAGCTTTTACTGTTTCTCCCCGATACGGATCGGGTATGCCCGCAACTACACATTCTTGAATTTCCTCTCGCTCATATAGTACTTCCTCTACCTCACGAGGGTAAATATTAAAACCACCTGCGATAATTATATCTTTTTTACGATCCACTACATAGAAATAGCCTTCTTCGTCCATATAGCCCAAATCGCCTGTTAAAAACCAACCATCTACGAACGTTGCTGCTGTATCCTCAGGGCGATTCCAATAGCCTTTCATAACCTGTGGACCCTTTACAGCTATTTCACCAACCTCACCGACTGGAAGCGCCTCTGTATCCCCTGTACGCAAAATGATTGAATCCGTATTTGGCCAAGGTAAACCAATCGAGCCCATGACACGTTTCCCCCAAATAGGTGTAGAATGTGTGACAGGAGAAGTTTCTGTTAATCCATATCCTTCTACAAGTTTCCCCCCTGTTACCGCTTCAAATTTCTCCTGCACTTCTACTGGTAATGAAGCGGATCCACTTATACATGCTTTTATGGACGATAAGTCGTACTTTGCAATATCCGGATGATTTAATAAACCAATATATAAAGTCGGTGCACCCGGGAATAGTGTTGGTTTTTGCTTATCAATCGTTTTCAACGCCGTCTCTGCATCAAACTTTGGTAATAACACCATCTTATTTTGCGTGAATACGGATAATAAAATAACAGCAGTCATACCATAAACATGGAAGAATGGCAGTATGCCCATAATGGTTTCCTCACCATGTACACATTTATACATCCATGCATCACACATTGTTGTATTAGCAATTAAATTTTTATGGGTCAGCATCACACCCTTAGGGAACCCCGTCGTTCCACCTGTATATTGAAGCAGTGCGATATCCTCTTCAAAATCAAATGGAATATCAATCATTTTGATGGGCGCAGAGCGCATAATTTCTGTAAACAAATGATTTTGACCACTATGTTCAACCTTGACACTAAAACCGTACTGCTTTTTTTGAATATAGGGATACACTAAATTTTTAGGGAACGGTAAATAATCTTTAATCGCCGTGACAATTACATTTTCAAGTGCAGTTTCTTTTATGATTTTCATGACACGTGGATACAAAATATCCATTAATAAAATAACTTTTGCACCTGAATCAGCCATTTGATATTGAAGTTCACGCTCAGTATAAAGTGGATTCGTTTGTACGACAATCGCCCCGGCATACATTGCCCCGTAGTAAGCGATTACACTTTGTGGTGAGTTCGGAAGCATAATAGCTACTCGATCTCCCTTTTCTACCCCAAGTGTTTGTAAATAGTTTGCGAACTTTAGCGCTGACTCATATAGCTCGGCATACGTTAAATCCTTTCCCATAAAATGAATCGCAACTTTAGACGGATTCTTTTTATAGGCGCGGGTCAAAAATTCTTGCACTGGAATTTCCTCAAACGTTAAAGACGATGGTACTTCTTCAGGATAATTTTTTAGCCATGGTTTTGTTGTCATACGTCCTCTCCCCTTTGTTCCAAACTTTGTAAACTCTAATTTTAATTATAATGAAAAAGGAATACTCTTTCAAACACAAAATAGAAAATAAATGTATTTTCGATTAATTATTATGCATTCTGCAACATTTATAGTACTGTATTTCCTTGGATTCCAAACCATATATCCGATGAATACTAATTCATTCTTTCTTTTTTCAATCAAAATATTGAGTTAATAATTCTATATTCGAAAAATATTTATTAATAATAACTTTTTAGATAGATGAAGGAATATTAATAGAATTTAGTAGTTTTTTTAGATGTGGTTGATAGGAGAATGGTGTAACTTAAGATATTTTCGAGGGAATTGAAGTTTTTTATCTATTGGGGTTGGGGCGATTACATTCTCAACCTGAACGCTCTCTCCAGGCAAGAACAGTTTTTTACTCTTTACCGTCTCTTTGGCTTCTTTGCGTCGCTTCGGCTCTTCTTTCCGTCACTCTAACTCTCCTTTCCATCGCTTCGGCCTTTCTTTCCGTCGCTCTGACTCTCCTTTCCGTCGCTTCGGCTCTTCTTTCCGTCGCCCTGCCTTCTTTCCGTCACTTCGACTCTTCTTTCCGTCGCTTTGACTCTTCTTTCCGTCGCCCTGCCTGCTTTCCGTCACTTCGGCTCTTCTTTCCGTCGCTTCGGCTCTTCTTTCCGTCGCTCTGACTCTCCTTTCCGTCACTTTAGCTTTTCTTTCCTTCTTCTCTTTACCCCTTAATATAAAAAAACGCATCCCCACAAAAGGATGCGTTTCTAAGTTTAAAGGGTCATCATATAATAGACACCGACTGCCAAAAATGCGATGCAGACAACGATTAGTATTTTTGCTAATTTTTCCATGTCATTACACTCCTATGCAATACTTGCCCCAATAACAAACGATAGACCGACTGAAATAGTAAAGGAAATAAAGCCGACTGAGCGATTATCATTTGCGATTTCTTGATCGACATTAAAACGTGGTGTCATAAATTCAAATAAGAAATACGCTACAATCAGTAATGTAAAACCAAAAAGACCCCAGCCAATCATTTCACTTAACGTACTATGGCGTGCGATGGAGAAACGAAAAATATTACAAATCCCTAGTATTTTCCCGCCTGTCGCGAGTGCCACAGCGATATTACCATTTTTAATTTCTTCCCAATTTTTATATTTCGTAACGACTTCGAACAATGCCATCGAGACGACTAAACATAACACAACAACACTAAAATATCCTGCCGTTTCGATAATTGGATATCGCCAAAAGCTAGAATTCAGCATTTTCTCCGTCCCCTTTACTGCTTATTTCAATTCCACAACCGTGACGCCTAAGCCTCCCTCGCCGGCTTCACCGAAACGGAAGGATTTTACACGCTTATGCTTTTTCAAATAGCTTTGAATTCCTTGACGTAATGCACCTGTACCGACACCATGAATAATTGATACACGTCCATAGTTAGCAAGTAAGGCATCATCAATATATTTTTCCGTACGTATGATGGCATCTTCATATCGTTCACCACGTAAATCTAATTCTAATTTCACATGGCTAGTACGATTTTTTACACCAGCAATACGTTGTACAGGTTCTTTTTCTGGTTTAATGTACTCTAGATCACTATCCGCGATTTTCATTTTCAAAATACCCATTTGGACAACCCATTCGGAATTCGATACTTTTTCAAGCAATGTACCCCGTTGTCCATAGCTTAACACCTTTACCTCGTCTCCGACAACTAAGTTTTGTGCACGGGCTTTTACTTGTGCCGCTTTTTTCAGCACTTTATTGTTGTCAAGCGGTGTAGCTTCTTCCAATCGTTTACGAGCTTCGATGAGCTCATGCTCCTTGACAACCTGGTCTGCATTTTTACGCATTTCTCGAAGCTCCGCAATGATGGATTCTGCTTCTCTTTTTGCTTCATCAACAATTTTACGAGCCTTTTCTTTCGCTTTTTTATCGAGTGCTTCTTTACGTTCCTCGTAAGCTTGTAACTTTCCTTGTAGCTCTTTACGCAGTTCCTCAGACTCCATTAGTAAATCATGCGAGCGTTCTGCATCATCTTCGGATTTACGACGAGTCTCTTCCAATGAAGCAATCATTGACTCCACCTCATGGCGATCTGTACCTGTAAAGCTTTTCGCACGGTCAATAATCGACTCTGGTAAGCCTAGGCGATTTGAAATTTCAAATGCATTGGAGCGACCTGGCACACCGATAAGTAGGCGATATGTTGGGCTCAATGTCTCAATATCAAACTCTACACTTGCATTGGCAACTCCTGGACGATTATAGCCATATGCTTTTAGCTCAGGATAGTGCGTCGTTGCCATAACGCGAGCACCACGACCATGTACTTCATCTAAAATGGAGATGGCCAGAGCTGCTCCTTCCTGAGGATCCGTCCCAGCACCTAATTCGTCAAATAGAACGAGTGACTCGTCATCAAACTTTTGTAAGATGTCTACTATGTTGACCATATGAGAGGAGAATGTTGACAGTGATTGCTCAATGGACTGTTCATCTCCAATATCCGCAAAAAGCTGCTTGAAAACAGCTAGCTCTGAACCATCAAGTGCAGGCACTGGTAACCCCGCCTGCGCCATTAATGTACACAGTCCAACTGTTTTTAAAGTGACGGTTTTACCACCAGTGTTTGGTCCTGTAATAACAATAGCCGTAATGTCTTTCCCAAATTCAATATCGTTAGGAACTGCCGTTTCAATTGGTAACAGTGGATGACGTGCACGCACAAGTCTAATATAGCCGTCGTTATTCATTTTAGGCATTGTACATTTGTTCGCCTGACCGTACTTACCTTTGGCTAAAATGACGTCAATCTCACCTAGTACTTTTACTAAGTTAAACAAATCCGGAGCTACTTCCTCTACCATTGCACTTAAGGCTAGTAAGATACGTTCAATTTCAGCTTGCTCCTTCATTTTTAATCGATGAATTTCATTATTTGCTTGTACAATTGAATCTGGCTCGATAAATAATGTTTGGCCAGAAGATGATTGGTCATGCACAATTCCACCATAATGATGACGATACTCTTGTTTAACGGGGATAACAAAACGATCATTACGAATCGTTACAAGTGTATCTGATAGCATTTTTGAAGCATTACTTCCCCGTATAAGGCTTTCCAGCTTCGAACGTACTTTGGCCTCTTCTGCGCGCAAAGATTGGCGAATCGAACGCAATGTTTGGCTTGCAGAGTCTAGCACTGAGCCATTGTCATCAATACAGTTATTAATTTCATGCTGCAAGCCTGTCAAAACAGGCATTGCCTCCTTTTTGTCGATGAAATGGGGAATTTCAATCACTTCTTCTGATTCTATATCTTCAATAAAATTGCGAAGAATTCTACTAGCTCGAATTGTACTTGAAACTTCCATTAGTTCCATCGCTGACAGCATGCCACCGATTTGTGCACGCCTTGCAGCTGGTCGCACATCAAAAATTCCACCCATTGGCACATTGCCTTTAACACGTAAAATGGATAGTCCTTCATCCATTTCTTCTAATAATTGCACAACTTTTTCATAATCAGTCTGTGGTACAAGCTCATCAACCGCTGATTTACCGATTGAAGAAGTACAGTATGTAGCCACTTGCTGACGTACTTTATCATATTCTAGTGTTTTCAATGCGCGTTCTGCGATCACTGAGAACACCTCCTCAACCTATTTATTTCGTCGAATAAACGCTTCAAATTGTTCTCGCGTCCATGTATTCACAATCATATCCTTTTTCAACCATGCTCTGTTTGCATAGCGCACTCCAATATCCATAAAGCGTAAATGAGCAATATCATGAGCATCTGTATTGATCGCTACAGGCACACCAGCTGCCACAGCCATTTCTAAATGCTCCACACATAAATCAAGACGATATGGATTCGCATTTAACTCTAAAATTTTACCATACTCCTTTGCCCAAGCAATTAATTGCCCCATATCAGGATTATAGCCATTACGATCCTCAATAATGCGACCAGTTGGATGAGCAATCATATGAACATATGGATTTTGCATCGCCGTTAGTAAACGCGACATAATTTTGTCTTGCGATTGCGTAAAGCTAGAGTGAATAGAGGCTATGACGAAATCTAACTCTCTAAGCACATCATCTGCAAAATCAAGAGAACCATCCGGCAGAATATCCATTTCTGTCCCCGCATATAAATGGAAATCTGGATGTGCTTCATTAAATGCCTTAATCTCAGCACGTTGCTTTGTTAAGCGTTCTGGCGTAAGACCATTCGCCACTTTTAAAAATTGTGAATGGTCAGTAATAACGCTATATTGATAGCCACGCGCCATTAATGCGGCGCCCATTTCAGCTACAGAATACGCACCATCAGACCATGTCGTATGCATATGCAAATCCGCTTTAACATCTTCTAATTTTACTAAACTATTAATGTCATCCGTTTGGTTAAATTCCGTTGTTCCTGTACGCAAACTAGGCGGGATAAATGGTAAATCAAAATACGCAAAAAATTCTTTTTCATCTTTAAACGTTAATACGGTGCCATCAGCCTGCTCTACGCCATATTCGCTAATCTTTTCACCACGTGCTTTAGCAATTTGTCGCATGCGAACATTGTGGTCTTTTGAGCCTGTGAAATGATGCAAGGCCGTTGCATATTCAGCATCTCTCACTAATCGGAAATCTACACTTACAGGCTCCTCTAAATCTAAAATAACTGAAATTTTCGTATCACCTGCCGCTACTACCTCTTGGATAGAGAGCTCATTCAATAGCTTTTCACGTACAGTTTCAACTGCTTCAGTTACAACAATAAAATCAATATCTTTACTTGTTTCAGCGGCACGACGGAAACTTCCTGCAACAGAAAAACGTTCCACTTCTTCCATACTACCTAGTAGAGCTTCAATTTGTAAAACAACAGGCTCTAGCTGCCAAATTGGTAAACGTTCCGATCGATTGGCTAAATTTTCAAGTTCCTTTAAAATTTTCTCTTCAGTTTTTGCTGCAAAGCCTGCCAGCTCACGAACTTTACATGCCTCGCAAGCAGCCTTTAAACTTTCCGCAGAATCAACCCCTAACTCTTGATGAAGCTTAGCAATTTTTTTACCGCCTAAGCCTGGAAGTTTTAATAATGGGAGTAATCCTTTTGGTACAATTTCTTCTAATTCTTTTAATAAGCTTGATTCACCATTTGTCATTAAATCCTCAATAACAGCAGCTGTACCTTTACCTATACCTTTTAGCTTTGTAACATCCTCCATCTCACTTAATGAGCGCTCGTCCCCCTCAAGTGCAGCGGCAGCTTTTCGAAAGGCAGACACTTTGAAGGGATTTTCCCCTTGTAATTCCATATACAAGGCAATTTTTTCAAGTGTGCGAATAATTGTTTTTTTGTTCATTCGGAATTCCTCCTATCGTAAAAACACTTCCCTCAAAACCGAGAGAAGTGCATAGTTTGCTATTGCATATAAATATACCACCAGTTTTGGAACATACTTGTAATAATTGGGGTATGCTCCAAAATGAGACCACTTAACAACGACTTCGACATTAAACTTTGGATAGAATCAACTGGCAATAAAGCAAGAATGTATAACAAAATAAACATAATTAAATAGTTTTCAATCATGCCAAACAATGCTCCAAGCCAACGATTCACTGTACCTAACACAGGTAAATACGCTATAAAATCAAAAATCGATGCTACAATTTGCAATGTAATTTTCACCGCAAAGAAAATAACAGCAAAGGCAATGACACGGTAAAAGGTGCGGTCTAAATCCAGGCTATCAATAACTACTCCAAGACTACCTGAATCGGTTACACCTGGATACGGCACCCAAAACACAAATTTTTGCGCTAATGGTTTATAATAGATATACGCAACAATTAGGGCGACTATAAAGCTAACGATATGCATCATCTGTACAATGAAACCGCGTTTTCCTCCGACGATGATCCCGGCTAATAGCACCACTAATATGATTAAATCTAACATTCACTTCAACCCTTTAATTTTTTCAATTCTTCTTCTAATTGCTCCATTTGTTCTTTTAATAGTAAATAATCGTGAACAGTATTTACTGCTGTAAGAACTGCAAGCTTTGTGCTATCAAGAGAGGGATTATGTACATTCATTTCGCGCATACGGTCATCAACAATCGAAGCGACAAGTCGCATATGTCCAATGGATTCAGAGCCGACCATTTTATATGTATGACCGTAGATTTCCACAGAAATTTTATTCTTTTCTTGATTTTCCATAGTCGCACCCTCCTTTATAATTTTTACGCTCACGAATTTTTCGATGATGAGCAACTTACACAAAAAAGCTATTTATTATCATACCATGAAAGGTATAAAATTGTGAACAACGAGGATAGAAAGGAACGAGTAAATGTCAAATATTGTACTTTCCATATCAACAACTATACAAAAAGAAGTAATGTCTTACTATGCAAACCATTTTGTAGAACGTAAAGCCCCTGGTGTAATCTTTGCCGCAAAGCTTCCAGATACAGCAATTACAATGTACAAATCGGGTAAATTAATGTTCCAAGGGGGAGGAGCAGAACGAGAAGCAGCACGTTGGGGAAATGTAGAAGTAACAAATACACAGAAAACATCCTCGATAGGAGCAAAGGGCGACGTTCTGCCAGAAGGTTTTGCCACGATGTCGGTGTTAGGCTCAGACGAAACTGGTACTGGTGATTATTTCGGTCCAATAACAGTTGCGGCCGTATATGTCCCTTCATCAAAAATTGCACTTATCAACGAGCTTGGTGTCAAAGATTCAAAAATGCTAACGGATGACTACATGCGTAAAATAGCGCCAGATTTACGTGCAGCTTGTGTTCATAGTGTACTGGTACTTCGCAACGAAAAATATAACGAATTACAGTCACGAGGATACTCACAAGGTAAGATGAAAGCTATGATGCACAATAGGGCACTTAACAAAGCACTGTCAAAAATGGCTCCCGAAAAACCAGAGCATATATTGATAGATCAGTTTGCGGAACGTGGCGTGTATTACAATTACTTAAAAAATGAACGAGATATTGTTCGAGATGATGTGCTATTTTCTACGAAAGCTGAACAATTACATGTCTCAGTAGCAACTGCATCGATATTAGCTCGTGCTGCATTTTTAAAAGAAATGGACCGCCTGAGTGAGATTGCTGGGATAGAATTGTTGAAGGGCGCTTCAGCGAAAGTAGATGCGTTAGCAGCACGCATTTGGCGAAAACAAGGGGAGGAATTTTTACGTTCCATTACGAAATGGCATTTTGCGAATACTGAAAAAGCTAAAAAATTGAAATAAAATTGGTCTTATTGACGACAAAAAAATTTCGCTATACTCCAGTTCATAACTTGCTCTTTACTGTAGTTAGCGAAATTCTTTATATCAAAAACTTATCATATAGACAAATTTTCTTCCAACTTAATATTTGAACTGTCGGATCGTTTGTTGAAGATTTTCAGACATACTGGCAAGAGCTGCTGCCGACGCAGCAATTTCTTCCATAGAAGCAAGCTGTTCTTCGGTTGCAGCGGAAATATTTTGTGCACTTGCTGTATTTTCATTGGTTTGTTCAAGCACACTTTCAATCCCCATCGCCACTTCATTTGCGTTTTGAGAAATAACTTTTGATGCCTCTGAAATTTGTCCTATTTCATAAGTAACACTTTGTACATTCGTACGAATCTCTTCAAATGAATTCCCTGCCATATTTGTTATATCAATCCCCTTCACAACCTCAGTTGAACCAGCAGCCATAGATACAACAGCTAGTTGTGTATCAGCTTGAATTTGTGAAATAATATCCTTAATTTGCAGCGTGGATTGTGCAGATTGTTCAGCTAACTTTCGTACCTCATCTGCTACAACCGCAAAGCCTTTTCCATGTTCACCTGCACGGGCAGCTTCAATTGCTGCGTTTAAAGCTAATAGGTTCGTTTGATCAGCAATTTGGGTTATGGCTTCCACAATATGCTCAATTTCGTGAGAACGCTTGTCTAATGTTTGCACTGTATTTTCCAGAGTTTGTACAGTATTTTGAATCATGGTCATTTGTTGAACAGCTGTTTGAATAGTCTTATCACCGCTCATAACAGCGCTCAAAGCTTTATTGGACATTCCACTTACTGCATCTGCTTTCGATGAAATACGCTGAATAGATGATGACATTTCAAGGACAGCACGATTACCATCATTAACGGTTTCCGCCTGCACATCAACCGTCTCAGCAAATCTTTGAATGGAAGTAACAATTTGCGATGTTGCTCGCTTATTTTCTGCAGTACTTGCCGTTAGTTCCTCTGAAGAATTGGCCAATAAATTTGATTTCTCGCCTATATTACCAACTACCTCACGTAAAGAGGAAATCATTTTATTAAAAATATTTGCTAGTTTCCCGATCTCATCATTTCTTCTTATGTCGATAAAGTTACGTAAATCACCTTCACCTACTTGTTCAGCAACTGTAGATAGCTCTTTCAATGGGCGAGTGATTGAGGCAATGATCATGCCACCGATAATCCCACAAATCATTAAAGCAATAACAATGACGGCTATTGTTGACTTTAAAATTGGGGCTGTGACAGCTGTTACATCTGATTCATCCATAATACCGATAATTTTCCATCCAGTAAGTTTATTAGTAGCGAAAAATATTTGATGTTCCTTGCCATCTTCCTTAATTTTAAAGCTACCTGCTTCTTTACCTTGCATCTTTTCTATATACGCGTCTTTTAGTTTAGTTCCCACTTCAACATTCGGATCCGCTATTGTAAGATTATTGGCATTCACTAATGAAGCATAGCCACTTTTCCCAATCTTTACGGCATTAACGAGCTCCGCAATTTCGGTAAGATCCAAGTCTATGGAAACAACCCCGGATTTGTCACGTAATCCTGCCGCTACAGTTAACGTTAAATCCCCTGAGATATTTGATTTATAAGGATCTATCATGACCCCTTTACCTGGCGACTCTATAGCCTCTAAATACCATGGACGTAAAAACGGATTATAATCAGACGGCATTTTATGGTATGGATTACGTAAAAAACCATGACCTTCTAATGTTAAAGCAACTACTGAAACACTATTATGTAAAGCATTGTATTTATCTAATTCCTTTAATGCATTTTCATCTTGCCAATCCTTATTAAAATAGCCTGCCAAATATTCTGCATCACTTATGATTGGTGAAATTTCTTTTGTCACTAACGAATTGATTAGATCGACATTCTCACGTGATTTATCATTTAATTCTTTATAATATAGATCATCTGACTTCATATATGAAAATGCACCTATGGCAATACTTGGAATTAAAAGCGTCATTGTCAACGCCCAGATTAACCGAGCACGCACAGATAAACTTTTTCGTTTTCGTTCTTTCAAGATCATGATCTCCTCTTGTTATTTTTTTCTATCCAATTTCCACTATACACATAATAGATACCTAGAATGTATTTTTTATTATTTCGAAATATTAAAAATACAAATTGCTCGATGGCACTTTTCAACTAAAAAAGCTGCCTCATTACGAGACAGCTCACAAAATAATAGTAATCAAAAATATCTTGGCATAAATTAGCGTACTTCCGTGCCTTCAATTGTTGCAATAGCTTTTAACACTTTATTATGTGCTGCAACAACTTCTTCATCTGTTAAAGTACGTTCTGGATCGAAGTATGTTAGGGAGAATGCCACTGATTTCTTACCAGCCTCCATTTTTTCACCTTCATATACATCGAATACACGAACATCTTTCAATAATTTCACGCTTGCTGAGCGAATCGCAGCAATAACCTCTCCAGCTGTTGTTGTACGGTCCATGATCAGGGCAATATCACGAGACATTGCTGGGAAGCGAGGCACTGGTGAATAACCAAGAGGCGCTTCTTTTGCATTAGCGTTTAATAATGTGACTAGATTCATTTCCATTACATATGTGTCTTTTACACCCCATGCTTTTTGCTCTGCTGGATGTAATCCACCGATAATACCCACTTGTTCACCGTCTAAAAGAATGCTAGCAGTACGTCCTGGGTGTAATCCATCTACTTCAGCTTTCACAAATGAAATACGGTCCTCTAAACCAAGCTTACCGACAACACCTTCTACAATGCCTTTTAAGACGAAGAAATCTACTGACTTTTTCTCCCCTTGCCAAGCATGGTCAAGCCATTTCCCTGTTACTACTGCCGCCACGTGCTCTTCCTCATATGGTAGCCCCTCTTCTGATTGACCAAGGAATACTGAACCGATTTCATACAATGCTACATTATCAGCTTTACGTGCAATATTATACGCAGCAGCTTCAATTAAATGAGGGATAAGACTTTGACGTAGTGTTGAACGGTCCTCACTCATCGGCATGAGTAAACGTGTTACTGGCTCAGCTTTCAATGCAAAGCGTTGTGACAATGCATCTGAAGTTAATGAGTACGTTACAGCTTGGTAAAGGCCTGCCCCTTCCATGTAGTTGCGAACTACACGACGTTTTGCCTGATAGGGCGTTAAACGTCCTACTTGGTTTGCTCCCTCTGGTAAAGTCATCGGGATTTCATCATAACCGTGTAAACGAGCAATTTCTTCTACAATATCTTCTTCAATTTTAATATCTTGACGACGTGTTGGTGCATCAACGATTAGTAAACCATTTGCTGCTTCTACACCAAATTTAAGACGCTCTAAAATAGTCAACATTTCTTCTAACGAAATTTTCATACCTAAACGTTCATTAATAAAATCTGGAGAAACGACAACACGTGCTGGTGATTTATCTAGTTCATCCACGATACATGTTCCCTCTAACACTTCACCACCAGCTAGTTCAGCTAGTAGTGCTGCAGCACGTTCTGCAGCTGGTAATACACGGTTAGGGTCAACGCCCTTTTCAAAGCGAGCAGAAGCATCTGAGCGAAGTCCAAGATGACGTGATGTTTGACGTACAGTTAAACCATCGAAGTAAGCAGATTCGATGACAACCGTTGTTGTAGTATCATGTACTTCTGAGTTTGCACCACCCATTACACCTGCGATTGCTACTGGCTCCTTGCCATTTGTAATGACTAAATCCGTTGCTTTTAATGTACGCTCTTGGTCATCTAAAGTAGTAATTTTTTCGCCTTCTGTTGCTTTACGCACTACGATTTCACCTGTTGCAAGACTATCGTAGTCAAAGGCATGAAGCGGTTGACCGTATTCCATTAAAATGTAGTTCGTTACATCGACAACATTATTATGTGGGCGTACGCCTGCTGCCATTAAGCGATTTTGTAGCCACATCGGTGATTCCGCGATTTTTACGTTTTTCACAACTTTTGCTACATACATTGGGTTTGCTTGTGAATCTTCTACTCGAAGCTTTAACATGTCTTCTGCTTTTTCAGAAGATGTGCTGTAGGCGATTTCTGGATACTTCACTTCTTCAGATAGAATTGCGCCAACTTCATACGCCACACCTAGCATTGACAGTGCGTCCGAGCGATTTGGTGTTAAACCAAGCTCTAATACCGTGTCACGTAAACCTAAAATAGCAAGGGCATCCGAGCCGACCTCAGCACTCTCAGGAAGCACATAAATACCTTCAGAATATGCTTTAGGAACTAGTTTCCCTTCGATTCCTAACTCTTGTAATGAGCAAATCATACCGTTTGATTCATGTCCACGAAGTTTTGCTTTTTTTATTTTAATGCCGCCTGGTAAATGTGCACCTGGACGTGCGACAATAACTTTTTGACCAGCATCAACGTTTGGAGCACCACAAATAATTTGTTGTGGCTCAGCTTCACCAACATCCACTTGGCAAATATTTAATTTATCCGCTTCAGGATGCTTCTCTTTTGATACGATATAGCCGACTACAATTTTATCCATTGCGTTAGCACGGTCAATTACTGCATCTACTTCAATTCCCGAGCGCGTAATTTTTTCAGCTAACTCCTCAGGCGCTAAATCCTGTGTATTTACATAATCTTTTAACCATTCTAATGATACTAACATTTTTTATCCCCCTTACGCCTCTGTTCGCTCGAATTGTGATAAGAAACGTGTGTCACTTGTATAGAAATGACGAATATCGTCGACACCATATTTCAACATTGCGATACGTTCAGCACCAATACCAAATGCAAAGCCTGACACTTTCTTCGGATCATAACCAGCCATTTCAAGTACATTTGGATGCACCATACCAGCTCCTAAAATTTCAATCCAGCCTGTACCTTTACATACGTTACAGCCCGATCCACCACATTTGAAGCAAGAAATATCCATTTCAACAGATGGTTCTGTGAATGGGAAGAAACTTGGGCGAAGTCGAATTTCGCGGTCTGCACCGAACATTTTTTTCGCTAATGTATCAAGCGTCCCTTTAAGGTCACTCATGCGAATATTTTCACCAATCACTAACCCTTCGATTTGCATGAATTGGTGAGAATGTGTTGCATCATCGTTGTCACGACGGAATACTTTCCCTGGACAAATAATGCGAATGGATTCACCTTTCTTCTCTTCCATTGTGCGAGCTTGCACAGGAGAAGTATGCGTACGTAATAATATTTCCTCGGAAATATAGAACGAATCCTGCATATCACGAGCAGGGTGTCCCTTTGGTAAGTTCAATGCCTCGAAGTTATAATAATCCTTTTCCACTTCTGGACCTTCTGCAATTTCATAGCCCATACCGATAAACAAATCTTCAATTTCTTCAATAACGCGTGTTAATGGATGACGATTCCCCACTTTAATTTCACGGCCAGGTAAAGTGACATCAATCGACTCACTCGCTAATTTTTCAGCAATTGCTGCTTCTTCTAGTACAGCCGCCTTTGCCTCTAATACAGCCGTTACATTTTCACGAACCGTATTGACTAAAGCACCCATTTTCGGGCGTTCCTCTGCTGATAATTTCCCCATACCCTTTAATAAATCAGTGATAGGTCCTTTTTTCCCTAGATACGCTACTCGCACATCATTTAATTCTTTTAAATTTGCCGCCGCTTCAATTTTAGCAAGTGCTTCTTGCTCTAATTGCTTTAATTGCTCTTCCATGTATAAACCCTCCTTGATTAAATCAATTTTGCCTTAGCGTAATTGTAGCTGTCGCTACAGATCCAAACATTGCTGCTGCCGCGCAGATAAACAATGCGTCCGGATTTTGAATTATGCCAGCACAATTCATTCCTTTGATAATAATCCGTGACATCCGCCAGAGACTTTATCTTCATCCTGCATGTTTTGGACACCGATGAAAAGGAACCATTTCCGTATTGATCTCACCACCTTCGAAGGTGGGAGTCTTCTACTGAATGAAGATAATTGCCTTCTTTGATGGCATAAAAAAACTCGCCCCTAAAAAAGGGACGAGGACATTTTCGCGGTACCACCCTAGTTATTGCAAGGTAAACCCCTAGCAATCACTTCATTGACATAACGACTAGATTAAAGCCGGCATACCTTTACAGCATTCGCTGGTCCCGGTAGCTGCTCGCGGGATGAATTCAAAATTGCATTGGTACGGCACTGGCTCTCAATCTTCGGCCTGTGCTCCCTGTCGCCCATTCACCATTTTTACTACTTCCCGGTCAAAGCATTTAAGTTTACATTTTAACAGTGATTATACAATACAATACCAATTCAAATCAAGAGTCATGTGCCCATTACCAGCGATATTGATGGTTCTATCGGCAATTTTAGGCTCACCACCAAAATGTGTAGTTGATTTCCGTTCCGGCTGAGCGCTTTGTAGCTGCCGCTTTGCTTTCGCTACAGAAAACATTTGCCGCTGACGCTTCGCTTTCGCGCAAAGCAGAGCTTCCTGGGGGCGTCCGATGAGCCGCTTTTGTTGCTGCCGCTGCGTTAGCACTACGCTTTCGCACAGAAAACATCCGCTGCGCTGCAGGGTCTCGGGCCAACAGATGTTTATTGCGCGAAAGCGAAGCGGCAGCAAAGGGTTTTGTTTGTGCGAAAGCGCAGCGACAGCAACAGCACCGAGGTTGGTCACGAAGGCGTTACCACAGGATGTGATGTTCTTAGCCTTCGTTCCCCTACCGCTAATCCCCAAGGAGTCGCTCAGCCTCCACTCCAATCAACTAATATACAGTGCATATATTTAAAATGCTATCTATAACGATTAGTGATGAGCTCAATTTTAATATATCCTTAATTAATTACCTACTTAACAAATCCATATAAAACGATTCCTGTTGCTACTGCTACATTTAGAGACTCCGCTTGCCCTAAAATCGGAATAATAATATTTTGATCTGTCATCGAAAGTAATTGTGGATGAATACCACTACCTTCATTCCCCATCATGATCGCAAATGCACCAGTATGTTCAATATCACTATAGATAACTGCATCCTCATCTAAAGCCGTCCCAAATACTGGTACACCATTATCCTGAAGCTGTTCAATCCATTCTTCTAAATCACCACGAAGGACAGGAATATGGAAATGTGAGCCTTGTGCAGAACGAAGTGTTTTAGGATTATATAAATCCGCGCAGCCTTTGCCAAGTATAACTGCATCTAAACCTGCTGCATCCGCAGTACGAATCATTGTTCCAATATTTCCTGGATCTTGGACTGCATCGATAAGTAGCACCTTGCGCCACGAAGCCATTACATCATCATCTAACAAAGGTTGCTTACAAACTGCAAATACACCTTGAGAAGTCTCCGTTTCAGCAAACTCCTTGGCAACAGCCGCTGTTACTTCAACGATAGATACACTATCAATCGGCCAAAGCATTGGTAATTCTACACCTTCACGTACAATTAGTTGCTGTACTTGTTCATTATTTTTTAATGCTTCCTCTACCAAATGGAATCCCTCTACTATGAATTCTCCAGATCTTTCACGCTCTTTTCGTGTTGTCGCAAGCTTCTTCCAGTATTTCACTAACGCATTTTGCGTAGATTCTATTCTTTTCATCGTACCTCGTACCGCCTTTTTCCTATATAATGTTCATTATTATACAGTAGAAAACGATAAATGACATAGTCATGTAAAAAACAGTTTTATTATTATTTTTCTGTTGACCAATCATTGGCAAGATAGCTCCTAAACGGAATGTAAATTACCTTCACGCTATGATGATGAGCCACCCATACAAAAAAATTTTGTCATCCTCGGAATTTCGGGATGACATTTTGTTAAAACGATACCATGGGATTAAGTTGATTGGAGTGAAGGCTGGGCGACTCCTTGGGGATTAGAGTTAGGGGAACGAAGGCTAAAGGCATCACGTCCTGTGATAACGCCTTCGTGACCAACCTCGGTGCTGTTGCTGTCGCTGCGCTTTCGCACAAACAAAACCCTTTGCTGCCGCTTCGCTTTCGCGCAATAAACATCTGTTGGCCCGAGACCCTGGAGCGTAGCGGATGTTTTCTGTGCGAAAGCGTAGTGCTAACGCAGCGGCAGCAACAAAAGCGGCTCATCGGACGCCCCCAGGAAGCTTTGCTCTGTGCGAAAGCGTAGCGACAGCAAATGTATTATCTGTGCGAAAGCGAAGTGACAGCAACAACAAAGCGCACAGCTGGAACGGAAATCAACCCCACACTATGGAAATGAGCAAAATTATTCCCTACTAGATAACGGGGGAAATCAGTATATGTTATAATTTTCAATATTTTAAGAATGCACAAAAAGGGTGAAAAATGAATGAAAAAAAATGTACATGTAGTAGGTGCAATTATCGAAAATGATAAAGATGAAATTTTTTGTGCGTTAAGAAATCCTAATATGGTACTAGCAAATTATTGGGAATTCCCTGGTGGTAAAATCGAGGACGACGAATCGCCTGAACAAGCTTTATCACGTGAAATATTAGAGGAATTTAATTGCGCTATAGACGTTGGAGAAAAGGTTGAGGATACTATTTATGAATACGAAAAATTTATAGTACGCTTAGAAACATTTAAGGCTTCCATTGTAGAGGGAGATCCGGTCCTGCTAGAACATACTGAAATTAGATGGGTTCCGCGACATGAACTGCTAAATCTTCATTTTGCTCCCGCTGATATTCCCGCGATCCATAAAATACTTGCAGAAAAATAGTCTATGAGCAGTGAATGCAGAAGAAAAGAGCAGTTTGCCCTCTGCAGTGCCTGCTCTTTTTTCTTTGTCCCTCAGTTAAAGCCATTTTTTATTTGGCGGAATACTTTGAGGAAAATGAAACACATTCAATGGATCGTATTTTCCCTTTACTTCTCGAAGCATTCTAAGATTACGACCGTAGTAGGTAGTTGGCCAATCTTTAATAAAACGATCTGGGAAATTTACATAATCACCAGCAGTGAATGGTGATAAAGCCCTTCTTAAATTCTCCACCCACTGAATATTTTTTTCTGCATCTTTAGGTTTTTTCCACGAAGTATTATACTCCTGGGCAATTAAAGCATTTCTATAATAATAAGCTGTTTGGCTTGAAGCAATTTGACTTACCGCCCCTCTAAGAGATTGCTGCCAAATGGTCGCATCTCTATTTGGAGCATTCGTTAAAAATTCTTTCATTTTTACAATGGCAGCATGAGGGAATGGTCTTTCAACAAAGGACCCTGACCTTTTACGAAGGGCAGGTTTGTTGCCACTCGGTAAGTCAAAAAATTCTACAGCTTTAATATAAGGTACTTCCTTTATCCATATATTCGTTGGGGAACCTGTTTTCCTTAAAGGACGGAGTAGTTTCTTTAGTTCAGATGCTGTACCTATAAACTCACCTTGAGCAACAACCTCTCCAACTTCCTTAGATTTAAGCTCGATCTGAGAAGTCAAACGTTCATCTGTGTATGGTGCCCATTTTTGCCACACATCAAAGGCTCGTTCAAAATCTTCCCATCCCCATGTAATGGAAAAAATCGATACGTTAGAAATAGGATGCAGTTTAAATGTAAAAGCTGTAACGATGCCAAAATTCCCTCCGCCCCCGCCACAACTTGCCCAAAATAAGTCACTATTTTTTTGCTTGTTAGCTTGGATTACCTCAGCACCTTCATGGCCACTTGCAACAACCATTTCAACTTCTAGTAGACTGTCACATGTTAGTCCAAATGGACGCGATAACATTCCAATTCCTCCACCAAGCGTTAGACCAACAACCCCTACACTGCCTTCAGTTCCGGCAGGGATTGTAAATCCATTTTCCCATAATACCCGATATACTTTTCCTAAATTAGCACCTGCTTCAATTCTCGCTGTCCTATCTTTCAGATTAATTGTTATTTCATTCATTTCGCTAACATCTATCACAAGCCCTTCATTTAATAATGAATAATTTTCATAGTTATGTCTCCCACTTCTGATTCGAAATGGTTCATTATTTTCTCTCGCCCATCTTAATGCATTGATAACGTCTTTCGTATGTCGACAAAATACAATGATACTCGGAAATTTTGGATCATGTAAGTTATTATTTGTTCTCGCTTGCTCATAGTCCGGATCTTTAGGGGTAACAATTCTTCCTGTGAGCTTAACTTTCTTCAATTTACAGCTCCTCTCTCAAATGATGCATTGCATATGTTTTATCCTATGCAGATCACTTGGAAAGAATATGAAGATTGAAATTTTTATCATGTAAAAAATGAAAGATAAATGCTCATTCTCTTTATTCATACATATGATGCTATATTGAAACCACTAAGGAGGTGTCCTAATGATTATTCATGTGGTGAGCGCTGGTGAAACGCTTTGGCAAATTGCAAACAGCTATTCTATTCCTATCAATTCCATCATCCAGTTAAATGCATTATCTAATCCAGATCAATTAGTAATCGGACAATCCATCGTTATTCCTTCTCCTTACACAACTCATATTGTAAAAGGGGGTGACACCTTATGGTCGATCTCCCAGCAATACGGGGTGACTATGCAATCGATTATTACAGAAAACCATTTAACAAATCCAGATGTTTTAACACCTGGAACTAAACTAATTATTCCACCAACCACACATATTGTGCTACCAGGAGAAACTCTATCGCAAATTGCCACGCAATATGGAACGACTGTGCAAGCAATTGTTGTAGAAAATGAAATTCCAAATCCAAATATGATTTATGTTGGTACACATTTGATTATTCCGAGAGCAAAGCCTTCCATTGAAGTAAATGCTTATACGTATCAAGAACCTAAAGAAGCCGTGGCGTCCATTAAAGCGATTGGTCATCTATTAACTTATTTTAGCCCCTTTGCTTATATGGTGAAGGAGGACGGAACACTTCAGCCAATAAAGGATAAAGAAATGATCGATGCAGCTGTTGCCAAAAACATTACTCCTATGTTGACCCTTACGAACTTCTCTTCCACAGAAGCAGGTTCCAACTTATCACATGTTATTTTATCTAGTGCAGAATTACGGGAAAAGGTGATCAACAACACTTTACAAGTGATGCAGGAAAAGGGCTATAAAGTTCTAAACGTGGATTTTGAAAATGTTCTTCCAGCAGATCGGGAGAATTACAACACATTCCTCCAATTAGCTGTTGATCGTCTACATCCAAAAGGATTCCTAGTATCAACGGCACTTGCGCCAAAAACGAGCTCAACGCAGGTAGGAACTCTATATGAGGCACATGATTATGAAGCGCACGGAAGAATTGCAGACTTTGTCATTTTAATGACATATGAATGGGGATACCGACTTGGTCCACCACAAGCCATTTCACCCATTAACGAAATGAGAAAAGTTGTGGAATATGCATTATCTGTTATGCCAGCTAACAAAATATTTTTAGGCTTTGAAATTTATGCTCGCGATTGGCTGCTACCGCATGTTAAAGGTCAGGAGGCAGAAACATTCAGCTCTCAAGAAGCCCTTAACCGAGCAATAAAATATGGCGCAACCATTCAATATGATAGGACCGCACAGTCACCGTATTTCCGTTATGTCGATGAAAAAGGTAGAAATCATGAGGTATGGTTTGAAGATGCGAGAAGTGCACAAGCTAAGTTTGATATGACAAAGGAATATAAACTCCGAGGTATTAGCTATTGGGCGTTAGGTTTTCCTTTCCCACAAAACTGGGCACTATTAAATAATGATTTTTCCATTAAAAAGGTTTCATTATAAAAGGTCTGTTTAGTATGCGCATTTAAGACTGATCTATTAACCCAAAAAGTTCTAAACATTTCTACAATATATTCTTACCTTTCCCTAGTTTTTCCCATGATAAAAAATCAATTCAAAGCCATATTAAGTAATATCAAAACGAAAGGAGACGCTAAACATGGGAAGAGACAATAAGCAAGGTCAAAGCGCCAACAAAGGGTCATTGCCACAAACACCAAAAAACCAAAAAATTGCGCCTGACAAAGTTAGTGAAGAATTTTCTCAAGAGTTTATGAACATGATTAATTCAGTCACTAAAGAAGGCAAAACAAAAAAATAAGGGGGCCTTCAAGTGGATTATACACGTGCACAAGAAATTGTCGCCTCACCAAAAGAATATGAAGTAAGTTATAATGGCGTATCTATTTGGATTGACAAACTTCATGAAGATGGTAAAACAGCAACTGTCCATTTACGTCGTTCTTTAGAAGAACGATCCGAGGTGGACATAGGAGAATTAAAAGAAGAGTACCTCGTACATTAAAACGGGAATTATCCCAATTTTATCATCAAACAAAAATCTGCTTATTTCAGTGATGAAGTAAGCAGATTTTAACTATTATGGCGGACATATTAAATCGCTTCTGCAAAACGAGTCACTTTGATGGTTCTATTCATGATTTTGGCTGCTCTATCCATGATTTCGACTGCTTTATCCACGATTTCGACTGTTCTATCCACGATTTTGCCTGCTCTATCCACGATTTCGGTTCTATCCGCGATTTCAGCTGCTCTATCCACGATTTTGACCCTTCTTTCCGTCGCTTCGGCTTTTCTATCCGTCGCTTCGGCTCTTCTATCCGTCTCTTTTGCCTTATTAAATAATAAAATCCTCTTCATATTTAATCTCTTTTAAAATATCTCTTGCTCTATTGTTTAACTCGTTAAAGGTATTGGAAATCTCTTCAGCAGAAATCGGTTTGCTAAATAAATAACCCTGAATATAATCGCAATCACCCTCAATAAGGAAAGCTAGCTGCTCCACTTCTTCAATTCCTTCGGCAACAACCTTTAATCTTAAATGCTTCGCCATGGATAAAATCATAGAAACTAGCGCTTCATCATTTGAATTATGCTGTATATTTCGGACGAACGCCCGGTCAATTTTTAAACAATCAATCGGAAAATCTTTCAAATATGAAATCGACGAATACCCTGTCCCAAAGTCATCAACAGCAATTTGGATACCAATTTCCTTTAATTCATGAAGTAGCTGTGTGATTTGATCAATGTTCATCGTCATACTTTCCGTAATTTCTAATTGTAAATATTTTGGTTCTAAATTTGTACGTTGTAGGATCTCTTTGACCATCTGGACTAAATCTTGCTGGAATAGTTGTCCAATTGATAAATTGACGGCAACCTTCATTGGAGGTAAACCTTGCTCCTTCCATGTCTTTGCTTGTGAGCACGCCGTCTCTAAGATCCATTTCCCTAAAGGAATAATAAGACCTGATTCTTCAGCAATCGGGATAAACAACTCAGGTGAGACAAATCCACGGGTTGGATGACGCCAACGCACTAGCGCTTCTACCGATTCAATTTTACCCGTTTTTAAATTTACTTGAGGCTGAAAATCCAAATAAAATTCTTCATTGGCTAACGCTTTATGGAGCTCTTGCTCAATCAATATACGATCAGCAATGCCATTTGACATATATGGCTTATAAAAAAGAACTCTTTGAGGGATTTGACTCGCTTCCCTCATCGCTAACTGAGCATGCATTAAAAGCTCTTCACCTGAGCAATCTTCTTCATGCAGGGCAACACCAATATTCAGATTCCCGTTGAGAGAAAAAAGTTGTACTTGTAATGGCTTTTTCATAGCACACTTCAAATTCAAACAAAACTGTAGCAACTCTTCTCTTGTCTTCACATGATTAATATAAATAATGAACTGCCCCTCATGTAGCTTTGTCGCAAAATAATGAGGTGGTAATATAGCTTGAATTCTATCAGCTACGAGCTTCATCATTGTATTAGAATAGCTAATACCGATAGATGAACGAATCGCAGTAAGGCGATCAATTTCAATTGCAATGATTGCTTTTTGACGACTATTGTCATGTAATTCCTCTTTTAAAGTTTTTAATAATAAGTGTTCATTTGGAAGCTTTGTAATATCATCGTGATAAGCTTGAAACTGAAGTTCTTGCTGCGATTGCTCAAGATCACTCTTTATTTTTAAAAGTTGCTGATATGGTTTTTCAACAGTTGTATAGTAAATTGCTTTTAGTAAAAAGTAGAAGGCTAAAAATTGATAAATTAATGCTGAAAAGCTCCAAATAGATTGCTCGTCTTTGATGACCGCAAATAAAATATCACTAATAATCAAATAAATGGCTGCACTATTAAGCCACATAACCCGTTTGGGCAACTTTTTTTTATACTTATTTAAAACCACTATCGTTACACCTTGTAAGACAGCAGACAGCAAATGAACAATAGCGCTAGCTTTAAACAACAATTGTTTTTCAAAGAAAAAATATTTTGAAGAGATATACAATAGAACAAGGGTCAATACTACAAATAATAAGGAACTGCCATATGTATAGATCCGATCATTCATTGTTAAGCGCTTTGTAGGCTTTAAAATAATAAAGAGAAAACCGATTGATAAGCAGAAACGCATGATTAAATGCAACCACATTTCCAAATTTTGCGTTTCAGCCGTTGGATATTGAGTGATAACCAAATTCACGATTTCGAATAAAGCGACGATAAAAAATAAATTACCTATGTATAATGTTTGATTCGATAATAAGTGTGAAAAAACGAGCCAAGATTGAATAGCAATTGCCATTGTAAATACAATAATTAGTACTTGTATTATTAAATTCAAACAAATATAGCTTTCTTCCTTAAAAGTACCAAATATTAAATTGCTTAATCCTAATAGTGGCAACACTAGTAAAAGCGGCAATACTATATACAAAATCTCTTTCTTTTCTATCTCTAATTGATTCATCCTATTCTCCAACAGAAACCCTCCGTACCAAAATATATCGAAATTAGATAGGTAATATTATCTATCTAAAGGAGATATAAAATTAAAAATTGTATTTTTCTTTGACTTCTTACAAATCATAGCATTTTTATTGGATTTTGTAAGCAATTATAACTTCTTTTAGTGGGTGTCCACCACATCCGCAAAAGGAAGGCTGACGTCACTGAACCGGAAATGAGTTATTAGAGGATGGTGGACTAAGATCATCGCATCCATGCGATATAACGGCTAACAGACCTGCGTCGTACTGCTGGCGCTTCGCTTTCGCGAAAAAATATCCGCTGCTGACGCTTCGCTTTCGCGCAAAAAACATCCGCAGCCCTAAGCACAAAAACCGATCCCGGACGCAATTATGCCGAGTCATAATTGATAAGGTATGCCAATATTCGGTTTTGATATTAGCATACCTTTGATCTTGTTAGCACTATTCGTCGTTCGAATTTAACAAGTGGCGAAGCTTATTCATTATTCTTGTGCGTCTTTTTTTAACTGCGTCCACAGATAAACCTAGTTCTTTTGCAATTTCCAAGTAACTATAACCTTCTACATAAAAAAGTAATAATATTTTTCTTTCTTCAACTTTTAAATAAGACATAATACATGCTGTAAGAACTGGAGTTCTTTCACTCATTTCATGTTCTCGAATATAATTGATCGCGTCATTATCCATAGGCGTATTATTATTTTCAAAGCTCTTTTCCTTTGAGAGCTCTTTTAAAATTTTCCCTTTAACGGTTGTATAAATATAAGCAGAAAACTGCCCTTTTGTTTGATCAGCTTTACACCAAGCCTCCCACACAGCTATGGATGCGATATGACGATAATACTCAAAATCCTTATAAATGTGGCACTTTACTATAATTGATGTGATCATCGGCTGGACTAATTCTAAAACTTCGTCAAATGGTTGTTCAGGTGATAACTTTAGTTTACTATCCATGCTATTGTCCTATCGACTGTGCACAGTCCGTTATTCCTAGGTGCCTCTATCTTAGTATTGATACTTTGAGGCTGTCGAACAGACCTTTTGTCTATATGATGAGAAATTTTTTATAAGCCTTTTTTTATATTTATACATTACAACAGTATGACATTTTAAAAATCATATGTTTTGACTGTCATTCTATACATATTTCTTAAAAGGTTGGACAAATTACTACTAAGGAGGCGAAATAGATGAATTTTCAAATAAGAGATGCGATTACGACAAACGTACATGGTCAATCAGCGGCTGAATTTAAGGATATTGTCGAGGATGCAATTAGTCGTGGTGAAGAGCATTTACTACCAGGGCTTGGTGTGTTTTTCGAAAAATGGTGGCAGCAATCTAGTCCTACTGAGCAGGATGCATTTGTACAAAAGCTTGAACAAGCCTTTGCGCACTAATTTTTTATAGTCAATTCATTCCATTTCCAATTAATGCATGATAAAGTTTAATTTATCAGAAAATTAGGAGGAATTGGAATGACTGTTGCTGTAGAATTAATAGTAAATCAACTAAAAAGAGTTTTATCTGAAGAACAGGTGTCAACAAACGAAACGGTGCGACAGCTACATGGAAGAGACGAATCTCATCATACAATGAGCTTACCAGATATCGTTGCCTTTCCTCGTTCCACGGCCGATGTCAGTGCCATCTTGAAAATTGCGCATGCGGAACGCGTACCAGTCGTACCTTTTGGTGTTGGCTCAAGCTTGGAAGGAAATGCAATTCCCATTGCAAATGGCATTTCTATCGATTTCTCTGAAATGAATACTATTTTAGAAATTCGACCAGAAGACCTGCTTGTGAAAGTACAACCAGGTGTTACACGTGCCCAATTGAATAAAGAGTTAAAAAAACATGGACTTCAATTCACAGTTGACCCTGGTGCTGATGCTACACTTGGTGGAATGGCAGCGACTAATGCCAGCGGGACAACTGCAGTGCGCTATGGTGTTATGCGCGATCAAGTACGAGATTTAGAGGTTGTACTCGCAGACGGTTCGGTCATTCACACCGGTAATTTAGCAGCAAAGTCTTCTTCTGGTTATCACTTGAATGGACTTTTCATTGGCTCTGAGGGTACACTAGGTTGCTTTACAGAATTAACTTTACAGGTCTATGGTATACCCGAATTTGTAACGGCGGGACGTGCAGTTTTTGCGACAGTTGGCGATGCTGTCAGTGCAGTAACCGCTTTGCTGCAAGCGGGCATTTCAATTGGCCGTGTTGAACTGGTCGATGAAGCCTCTATCAAACAAGCAAATATTTATAATGAAGCATCCTATGATGAAAAGCCAACACTATTTTTAGAATTTCACGGAAATGAAGCAGGTATGCATGCCGATATAGAATTTGCTAGAACAATTTTTGAGGACTTTAGCTGTCTTTCTGTTGAATTTGAACAAGACACTGCGGCACGTAATAAGCTCTGGGAAGCACGCCATTCATTAGCCTATGCATATATCCATGCCTATCCGGGCAAAAAACTGATGTCTACTGATGTTTGTGTCCCGATATCTATGCTTGCTGAATCCGTTTTATATGCTCGTGAACAGCTTGAGGATGTTGGTCTTGCTGGCGGAATTGTAGGTCATGTCGGAGACGGTAACTTCCATGCCTTGTTAATGTTAGATCCAAACGATGCCGAGGAGCAAGCAAAAGCTAATCGCTTCAATGAACATATTGTGCAATTTGCTTTACTGCGTGGTGGCACTTGTACTGGTGAACATGGAGTAGGTATTGGAAAAATGAAATATCAGTCTACAGAGCATGGAACATCTCTATTAGTAATGAAGAGCATAAAGGCAGCACTTGATCCACTTAATATTATGAATCCAGGGAAAATTTTCACCATGTAAACCTTCAAACATAGAAAACCCGTTGATGTCCGATATCAACGGGTTTATTTTTATAAATCATAGCGGAAACTTTTTACAAGTTTATCTCCCTTATAAAATTCTTTAGATTCTAAGTACAGATTAAGGGGTAGCCCTACGCCATAATCCGTTGAAATGGAATGTATGTGAATAAAAATAATACCCACAAAAGGCAGTGCAACAAGAAAAAAGTAACCTAGCGTCCCCCAGGTTACTTGATTATGTAGCGATGCGGTTATCCATCCTGATAACAGACATCACGCGTGGTTTACATCCCTCTGTCTGCAACCACTGTTATGGTATTCATATTGACACCCCCTGTTGCCAATATGAACTCTCTCTATCGTTTCTCACAAACTAAAGAAGCATAAAGCTTGGTGTCTATTTTCGTATGCTTAAGCTAGAATTGAAGCTAGCACTGCTTTTTGTGCATGAAGTCTGTTTTCTGCTTGCTCAAAGATATAGGAATTTGGGCCATCTATAACAGATGACGCGACTTCTTCTTCACGATGAGCTGGTAAACAGTGCAGGAACATATAATTTGGTTTTGCATATGCAACAAGCTCATCATTAATTTGATAACCGGCAAAATCTTGTAAACGTTTTGCAGTTTCCTCTTCTTGCCCCATAGACGTCCATACATCAGCGTATACTACGTCCGCGTTTAACACCGCTTCTATAGGATCATTTGTGATGATAATTGTGCTGCCATTTGCTGCTGCGATAGCCTGTGCTTTTTCGATCACTTCTGTATCACATTCATAGCCAACTGGAGTTGCCACTGCCACATTCATTCCTACATGAGCAGAAGCGACTACTAATGAGTGCGCTACGTTGTTGCCATCTCCAACATAAGCAATTTTTAGTCCTTTTAGTTCACCTTTATTTTCAAAGATTGTTTCTAAATCCGCTAAAGCTTGGCATGGGTGATAGATATCCGTTAGTCCATTTATAACTGGTATAGATGCATGCTCTGCAAGCTCCTTCACCATTGCATGAGAATTCGCTCGAATCATAATGCCATCTAAATAGCCCGATAACACATGTGCTGTATCATAAACAGATTCACCGCGACCAATCTGTAAATCACGTGCATGCATAAACATACCTTTTCCGCCCAATTGGTTCATACCGACCTCAAATGAAATACGAGTACGAGTTGAATGTTTTTCAAAAATCATGCCGAGTGTCTTACCTTCTAATAACTTCGGACACTTTCCTTCTTTCGTAATCATTTTGAGCTGTGCCGCTAACTCAACTAACTGCTGAACCTCTTCACTTGTATAGTCTAACAAGGTTAATAAGTCCTTATCTTTTAAGCTAGTTACTAACTTTAACTGTACTTCTTCGAGCAATTTCATAACCTTCACTCCTTGTTTCGTTGCTGTTGGGATTAGTATACCAAATGTATAAATATAAAATCAACTGAATTTTTATGTTTATTTTTAAAAATCAGAATTTTTCCATCCGATGTGTCTAATATTCGAACATTCGAATATTTATGCATATTTTAACGACAATCGCATAGTTAAGAAAATTGCATTATTATTAATACATATTTATAATTAATATATATTAATTATTTAGGTGGTAAAATATATGGATAAGGAATTGGTACATCTTATTAAGGAGATTAATCAAGTTGAATATGAAACCAATTTAATGTTAACCGAAGAATTTTCATCGGTGTTCGACGAGACGTTAACTGCGAAACAAACAGTATTTTTAAATCTTCTTCATTCGAAAGGTCCCCTTCAAACTTATGAATTAGCCAAGTTAATGGGGACATCTGCGAGTGCAGTTAGTCAATTAGTCAATAGACTGGAGCAAGAAAGTTATATAAAAAGAACAATGAGTAAAAAGGATCGTAGAGAAGTTATTATAGAGTTAGATGAACGAGGATATCTTTATTTTCAAAAGCAAGAGGAAATTGAACTTGCTATTATTTATAAATATTATACAAGGCTCAATAGAGAGGACTTGTCCCAATTAAAGGACATACTTTCGAAATTACATTCTATTGTTTTAGAAGAGCAGAAAAAAAATAAGCGTTCTTAATGGAGGAATTATTGTGGATTTACACGCTTTAAAAAAGGACATATTTAAAATTGCTTATCCCTATATAAAAACTCGTCCTAATGTTGCTTTATCCATCGGTATCATGCATCAAGATCAACAAGCTACTTTTACTTTTGGTGGCTCGAATTTTAGGCAGGAAGAAAAATCTTATATATATGAAATTGGATCGATTTCTAAAGTTTTTACTACGTCCATATTAGGCGAGATGATTCAGGAAGGACAAGTCCATGTAGAGGATTCGATCGGTAAATACTTTACAGCCATTTCTGATAATCACCCTGTCACACTCAAACGTTTAGCAAACCATACATCTGGACTACCGGGAATAGGTGTGCTAAAGAACATTTACAATCTTTTTGATGCACAAACACCTCGTGATCCTTTTTGTCAATATTCACTGAATGAGACTATACATTACTTTAAAACGCACACAGACGAGCCAAAGGTTAAATTCAGATATTCTAATGTAGGGATGGGGCTTTTAGGATATATTTTAGCCGAAACACTTCACACTGATTATGAAACAGCTATCAAACAAAGATTAACAGATCCTTTAGATATGCCAAATACATTTATCTCTATCCCTTCTGATCAAGCACAGGCCGTCTTGCAAGGATACACGATTCTTGGACATAAAAAGCCACCGCTCCAAATGAATGACTTTATGGCAGCAGGCGCAGTCCGTTCAACTGTCAATGATCTGTTAAAATTTATGAAAGTACATTTACGTGATGAAAATCCAGGTTATACATTAACACATCAAGCTACTGAAACCTTTTCAGACAATATAGGGATTGGTCTAGGATGGCTTCTTGAGGACAATATCATCTGGCATAACGGTTCGACAAAAGCTTTCTCTAGTTATCTAGGATTCGATAAAACACAACAAACAGGTGTCGTTGTTTTATCAAATTATCGCTCTCCAATATTGGCGGCAAACCCTGGGCAAATTGGGAAGGATATATTGCAGCTTTTACAGGTTAGATAGATACTTTATAGTATTATTAAATTATCGATGTAAATTTTGAATTTATCGCCTAACTTTTTAAATTTATCGACAAAGAAATAAACAGCCCTCAAGCATTAGTTTGAGGGCTGTTTCAATTATAATATGCTTAGTCAAAAATAATTTTATTGACTGCATCACGGTCTAATTTTTTTATAACTTCCACCATTAATTTTACAGCGTTATCATAATCATCACGATGTAAAATACCTGCATGTGAGTGGATGTAGCGTGTTGCGATACCGATTGATAGTGCTGGTATACCGTTTGCCGTTACGTGGATAGAGCCAGCGTCTGTACCACCACCAGCCATTGCCTCGAATTGATATGGAATATTGTGCTCATCAGCCACATCTAATACGAATTCACGTAAACCACGGTGTGACACCATTGATGCATCGTACACAACAATTTGTGGACCAGCACCCATTTTACTAGTTGATTCTTTTGCAGTTACCCCTGGTGTGTCTCCTGCTACACCTACATCGACAGCAAAGCCAATATCAGGTTGGATTTTATGCGTAGCCGTTTTCGCACCACGAAGCCCTACTTCCTCTTGAACATTCCCTACAGAATAAAGGATGTTAGGATGCTTTTCATGTTGCAATGCTTTCATCACATCAATGGCAATTGCACAACCAATACGGTTATCCCATGCTTTTGCTAATAAGTATTTTTCATTTTTCATCACATTAAATTCGAAATATGGTGTTACCATATCGCCAGGACGTACGCCCCATTCAAGTACTTCATCTTTTGAAGCCGCACCAACGTCGATAAACATATCTTTAATGTCTACCACTTTGTTGCGCACATCTGCTGGTAAAATATGAGGTGGCTTTGAACCAATAACCCCAATAATTTCATCGCCTTTACGTGTTGTAATTGTGACACGCTGCGCAAGCATAACTTGGCTCCACCAGCCACCTACAGTTTGGAATTTGATGAACCCTTTGTCATCGATTTGAGTAACCATGAAGCCTACTTCATCTAAGTGGCCTGCAACCATGATTTTTGGACCGTTTTCATCGCCAACTTTTTTAGCAATGACGCTACCTAAATTATCTGTTTCAACTAAGTCTGCGTATGGTCCAATGTATTTTTTCATGACCTCGCGTGGTGCACGTTCATTACCTGCAATACCATTCGCATCTGTTAAATCTTTAAACATTTGTAATGTTGGATCTAGCTGTGTCATTTTTTTGCCTCCTGACTCTTGTATCTCCTCTATTATACTTCGTTTACCGAAATATTCCTAGCTAAATCGTCAGAAAATTGGTGTATTTCTCACTTTAATACCCTGAACGCTGACGATTATAATTTTCTTCATTTTTCTCTATATATGCTGCAACAACATCCTCAAATGAAAAGCCTAAATTGAACGCAAGTAATCCATAGCATTGCCAGATTGCTAAATATCTATCCTCTGTTGGTTGACTAATAAAACTTAAAATATAGTCTTGTGTCATTAAAAATGTCTCTGTTAAATTTCTCTTTTCTTCAATCACGGGCCATTTTTCTATCGCTGTATAACCTTTTAATAGGCCAAGTGATAAAATAAAATGAATCGAATCCACATATTCCTCTAAAATCACATCACGATCTGAAGCTCCCTTTGTGCTCCAAAACTTGAAGCAACGTGTCTCATTTGCTAGTTCTGCTAACTCTACCATTAAAGCTAAACCTTTTTCCTTAAATACATCATGTTCTATATTTTGTGTTTTCTCGATGAAATCATCAAGCTCTTTTTGCATTTTAAACAATTGTTGTAAATTCATTTTTTTCTCCTAAATTTCTTAAAAATATTTGTTAAAAGTGAAACTAATTGTCCCTTACAATCGTATAGGAAGGAATAACCTTTCTTCAAGGGGGAAATTAAAAATGTTGCCGTTACTTATTCGTCTTGCTGTTATTGCGCTTATTATCTATGTATTTTATAAAGCGATTCGTTATATAACCGATCCTAAGCGAAAACTTGATGAAGCCTATGAAAAAGGCCAATATTATTTTTATGATGACGTCAAAAATGTCCGAAAAAATTTCTTTATCTCTTATAAGGGTGCTCTTTTCGAAGGTGAAAAATACCTTGGCACGACTGAAGATGCCTTCGAAGTTGTGACGATTTTTGTTGGTGCCCGTGACGCCGCCACACTACAAGGTTTTACGAAAAGAGACTTTGAATACCTACAGCAAGAAATCCTGTTGAACTATCCGAGCGCAAAAATAAATTGGAAGCAGCCCATTGAAAAGCTTATGCGCAACACATCCTCAGAATGAGGATGTGTTTTTATATATCGGAACATTTTTTAATTTTATCGGAATGTTTTCTAATTTTATCGCCATAATTGTACTAAGATAAAAATTTGAATAGCTGCTAGCAGTGGGAAGCCAAATGCAAAGCTATTATGGCGTGTTTTATGACGGAATAAATACATTCCTAGCACGCCACCCGCTGCACCTCCAGCAATTGCTAGTGTAAATAACGTACGTTCTGCAATACGCCATTCATGCTTTTTTGCTTTTGATTTATCCATGCCCATCATAATGAGCAAGACTATAGAAACTATCGCCATATAAGCTAATATTGCTTGTCCCATTGCGTACTCCTTAATATGTTTTATTTACTACTACTCTAACACAAAAAAGACTGACGGATAAATCCATCAGTCCTTTGAAAGCATTATTTTGCTTTATTATTTAGCAACAGCTTTTTTAGCAGATTCAGCTAATTGAGTGAATGCTGCTGCATCAGTTACAGCTAGGTCAGCTAACATTTTACGGTTAACTTCGATACCAGCAACTTTTAAACCGTGCATTAAACGGCTGTATGAAAGACCGTTCATGCGAGCAGCTGCGTTGATACGAGTGATCCATAATTTACGGAAATCACGTTTTTTCTGACGACGGTCACGGTATGCATATTGACCTGACTTCATCACTGCTTGGTTAGCAACTTTATATAATGTATGTTTAGAACCAAAGTAACCTTTAGCTAATTTTAAAACTTTTTTACGACGTTTGCGCGTCACTGTTCCGCCTTTTACGCGTGGCATATGAATTACCTCCTGCTTTTCATTTAAAAATGAATGTTAGTATTTTGTGTAGTCAAATTATTTCATGTAAACAAGTAATGATTTGATGCGTTTGAAGTCACCAGATGATACGATGTTTGCTTTACGTAGGTGACGTTTTTGTTTCGTAGATTTGTTTGCGAATAAGTGGCTTCCATAAGCACGGTCATATTTTAATTTACCTGAACCCGTTTTTTTGAAACGTTTCGCAGCTCCACGGTGAGTTTTCATTTTTGGCATGTCGAATTCCTCCTAAACTGTTCGTCTAATATTATTTCTCGTTCTTTGGTTGAAGAACTAAGAACATGCTTCGGCCTTCCATCTTCGGTTTTTGTTCAACCGTCGATACTTCAGCACAAGCTTCAGCAAAACGATCTAAAACACGTTGACCAATGTCTTTGTGTGTAATCGCACGACCTTTGAAACGTAAGCTACATTTAACTTTATCGCCTTTTTCAAGGAATTTAATCGCATTACGTAGCTTCGTTTGGAAATCATGCTCATCGATTGTTGGGCTCAAACGAACCTCTTTCATTACGATGACCTTTTGATTTTTACGAATTTCGCGGTCTTTCTTTTGCTGTTCAAACTTAAATTTACCATAGTCCATGATACGAGCGACTGGCGGCTTGGCTTGAGGGGCCACAAGGACAAGATCCAAGTTTACACGAGCGGCGATTTCTAGCGCTTCGTTACGTGTCTTTACACCAAGCTGGTCACCATTGTGATCGATTAATCGAAGTTCACGTGCGCGAATGCCTTCGTTTACATACATGTCTTTGCTAATAGTAATCCACCTCCAAGTAGTTGTCGCGAATACATGGTTTGGGCAAAGCCTTGCCCGGTTGAACGGTACATCCTCTTGTCATGTCCATAAAAAAAGGACGGACACTTTTGAAGATGTCCGCCCGCTATATGTGCATGCGCAAGTCTGCGCAAAACAATTCAACGTGTCATACCTGTTCACAGCCTAAGAGCGTTGTATCAGGTGAGAAGCGGGCAGCCTCTACTTCAACCACAAACTTTGTATTCATTAACCTTAACTATATTAGCATGTACTTTTATAAGCTGTCAAATGTTTTTTTAGCTTATTATTAATAAAGTAACCTAAAAAGTTTTAATTTAACCATTATAACGTCGTTGATTTCCGTTTCGGCTGGGCCGCAGAGCAGAGCTTCCTGGGGCGTCCAGCCTTCACTTCAATCAATTTATATAAATGGTATTCGTATTAACAAGTACCTTCCCAACATTAGAAGTTAAAATTATTTTGTAATTTCTGCTTTGATGTTAGCTAAGAAGTCTTGGAAGCTGATTGTTTCTGAATCTTTTGAGCCGTAGCGACGTACGTTTACGCCACCAGCCTCTACTTCTTTGTCTCCGATAACAAGCATATACGGGATTTTTTTCATTTGTGCTTCACGGATTTTGTAGCCTAGTTTTTCTTCACGGTCATCCATTTCAACACGTAAGCCCGCTGCTGTCAATTGCTCTTCAATTTGTTTTGCATAATCGAAGTGTGCTTCGTTTGAAACTGGAATAACTTCAACTTGTACTGGTGCTAACCATGTTGGGAATGCACCTTTGTACTCTTCGATTAAGAAGGCAACGAAGCGTTCCATTGTTGATACGACACCACGGTGAATAACAACTGGACGATGTGGTTTACCATCTTCTCCTACATAAGTTAAGTCAAAGCGCTCTGGTAATAAGAAGTCAAGCTGTACTGTTGATAGAGTTTCTTCTTTACCAATTGCAGTTTTTACTTGTACGTCAAGTTTAGGACCGTAGAATGCAGCTTCACCTTCTGCCTCGAAGTAATCTAAGCCAAGTTCATCCATTGCTTCTTTTAACATACTTTGTGCTTTTTCCCACATTGCATCGTCGTCGAAGTATTTCTCAGTATCAGCTGGGTCACGGTAAGATAAACGGAATGAGTAATCATTTAAATCGAAGTCTTTGTACACTTCTAAAATTAGCTGAACTACTTTTTGGAATTCCACTTTAATTTGGTCTGGACGAACAAAGAGATGTGCATCGTTTAAAGTCATCCCACGTACACGTTGTAAACCTGAAACAGCACCTGACATTTCGTAACGGTGCATTGTACCAAGCTCCGCAATACGTAATGGTAAATTACGATATGAATGCATGCTGTTTTTGTACACCATCATATGGTGAGGGCAGTTCATCGGACGCATAATTAATGTTTCATTGTCCATTTCCATTGGTGGGAAAATAGAATCTTGGTAATGATCCCAGTGCCCAGAAGTTTGGTACAGCTCTTTAGAGCCAAGTACTGGTGTATAAACATGCTTATAACCAAGAGATAATTCTTTATCTACAATATAGCGTTCAATAACACGACGGATTGTTGCACCATTTGGTAGCCATAACGGTAAGCCTTGACCAACTTTTTGAGAAGTTGTAAATAAATCAAGTTCCTTACCGATTTTACGGTGATCACGTTCTTTTGCTTCTTCAAGCATTTGTAGGTGATGTTTTAAATCTTCTTTTTTAAAGAATGCTGTACCATAAATACGTTGTAGCATTTTGTTATCTGAGTTACCTCTCCAGTAAGCGCCAGCTAATGAAAGAAGTTTGAACTCGCGAAGCTTGCCAGTCGATGGTGCGTGAATACCTCGGCAAAGGTCGAAGAATTCACCTTGATAGTAAATAGAAACTTGCTCATCTTCTGGGATGGCTTCTAGTAATTCTAATTTATATTCATCGCCAATTTCTTCATAGATCGCTTGTGCATCTGCACGGCTAACATTTTTGCGCTCGATCTCTAGGTTTTCAGCGATAATTTTTTTCATTTCTTTTTCGATTGCCGGTAGGTCTTCAGCAGTGATTGGAGTTGGTGCATCAATATCGTAGTAGAAGCCACCTTCAATCACTGGACCAATACCAAGTTTAACATCAGGGAATAAACGTTTAATCGCTTGTGCTGTTAAGTGTGCAGTAGAGTGACGTAAGATCTCCAGTGCTTCCTCATCATCCTGAGTAATAATTGAGATTGTAGCATCCTCTTCAATTGGTGTTTTTAAATCGACTAAGGCACCATTTACTTTACCTGCATATGCCTTTTTACGAAGTCCTGGGCTAATTGATAATGCTACGTCATCAGTAGATGTACCTTTTACAAATTCCTTTACAGCGCCATCTGGGAAAGTTAATTTAATCATATCTGACATTTTGTTTGCACTCCTTCTAGTCTTGTTGTGATGCATGATTGAAGGTCAAGAATCTCCGGAATCCCCACTTTTATCGTAGGTATTGGACACCTACTAAAAAGAAACTACATCCGCATTCATCTAACCACTATTTTCCACTGAACGAAAATAAAAAAAGCCCCGTCCCTACGAAAGGGACGAAGCGTATGCTCGTGGTTCCACCCTTCTTCCTTCCGACGTTTTATAGTCAGACGAAGCTCAAGGCTAGCTAACGGGCTAGGGACCGGCGAAAGATTATCCCTTTCGCTGCTCAGCAGGTAGTAAATAGTGTGCTCGAACTAGGAAGCTTACAGCCAATGACTTCCCTCTCTAAAAGCCGTTACACAAAATTCATGTCCTCATCAATGCATTTTGATTTTTAATATATGTGACAGTATACGCTCGATTGTCGCAAAATGCAACTGTCAATATTACATACGGCGATTTTTACCACGCATTTCAATTGGCTCTGTCAAAGCTTTAACACGTTCCATAATACGTCCAGCCTTCACGACTTCAATGTCACCTTTTTGCGACTGTGCTAAATGATGCTCCAATTCATCATAATTAAAATTAGATGTAATGAATGTTGGCAATTGCTCCGCCATGCGGTAATGGAAAATAGTCCCCAGAATCTCGTCTCGTGTCCAAGCAGTCATTGTCTCGGCTCCTAAATCATCGAGCATTAGCACTGGTGCCTTTTTCACATAATCTATTTTTTCATTCAACGTATTATCGCCAATTGCATTTTTCATTTCTCGTAAAAATTCAGGCACGAAAACGACTACAGAACGAATTTTGATAGATGCTAATTCATTCGCAAGTGCTCCAAGTACAAAGGATTTCCCTACACCAAATTTACCGTATAAATAATAACCTTTTGCAGGAAGCTTGCCTGTTTCCACTGTTGCCTTCACAAATTGTGCTGCTTTTTGAGCAATCATGACACGAGATTCATCGTCAATAAGTAAATCTTGAATAGTCGCTCGTAGCACATCCTTCGGCATATGCATACTCGCAATCATATTGGCTACATCACGACGTTCATCCTCACGCATTTTTTGCTCACATCGTACATAATCAATTTCAACGGTGCTCCGCACTACACGCAAAGTAGGTAAAAAACCTTTTAAGTAGTTTGTACAACTTTCTGTATTGCCACAACCACAGCAGACAGTAGATTGACTAATAAACTCATGAAGTTTCGGTAAATTACGTTCAATTGAATCATAGCTTAACTCATCTGCATGCTCTGCTAAAAATTCTTGCACACGAGGGTTTTCTAAAATTTCTCGACGCATCGCTTCGTAACGTTCTTGAAATGATGGTACATTAACTGCTCTTTTTAATGGTCCATTAATTGGTTCGATTGTCGTTCACCCTCCTTATTCATCACTCTTCCCTAGCATTTCCAATATTTTTTGACGCTCTCGTTCAAAATCCATCGTGCTTGAAGTGTTTTCTTCTTGTTGCTCGTTACGTTTGTAAAACCATTCAGGTACCTTTTCTTCCCGCTGATTTCCTGAACGCCCTCTAGCACTTTGATTACTTTTCCTCGGTGTTTGAGGCTTATTTTTCCACGTAGTGTACTTATCATGCTCTTGGCGAGCTAGTTCCATGGCTTCTTTGGCTGTTTGAATATTTTTACGTACCCAATGATCCGCGATCGTTTCCACATATTTTTTAGGTAACTTCATATCAGTTGTTAGCATGACATATTCCAAAAGAGCATTAACAACACCTACAGGCATTCCATGCTGAACAATTAAGCTCTCAGCAAGCTGCACGGACGTCTGTAGAGGCTCTTTGCCATTATTAATATCTCGCAGTACTTGCACTGGGGGAGTCTTCTCTAGATATTGCTGAAGCTCCTGGTCCTTTGTTTTTTGGCCTGATTCCTCTTTAGATGACGGCTCACTCACTCTAGTAAGCTTAGGTGGTTCTTTTGATACCGTTAGTTTATAAAAATCTGCAGCGGCCTTACGTAAACGTTCCAATGAAATACCAAGGTCATCATCTAAAGCTAGAATCACTACTTTTTGCATATCAAGCGCAGTTAAGTGATACAAAAAGGCTAACTTTGCGATTGATTCACGTACCTCAAATGTTAGTAAGCTTGCCGGCACTAGTTGTTCTGATAAGCCCGCTTGCAGCAGTTCAAAGTCAAACTGGTCAAAATAAAACGGATATACTTTTTGCTGAGTATCCTTACGACTAGTATCGGCTTGTAAATCAGCCGGAATCTTTGTACTTACAGGCTTAAATACATCTATAAAAGCACGTGATACATCTTTAAATTCTGCATCTCTTGCAGTTGGAATAAAACGCTGACGTAATTTCCGATAAGCTTGCTCTCCAATTTTACTAAATAAAAACATCGAGAGCAGTGGGTCTTTCATAAAGCTATCTGCATCAAGTGGACGCATCAGCTCATATAAAAAACTACGTTGGTCAGTATCTTCCTTTTTCCATGTACGTAGCAGTCCAATTGCTTCAAGCGCAATACGTGCCTCAAATATTTTGCCAATAGGAAGCCCTAGCACATTCATTAAATAATAATGTGTCATTTGCTGCTTTGGCATTTGTTCAGCTTCTGCCCATAGTGTTAAATACAGGCTGATTGGTTCCGCTCCAATTAAAGGCTGATAAAAAAGCGTTACTAATTGACGTTCCTGCGTAGAAAGTGCATGAGGTAGACGAATGTCAAAAGAATCAGCTGGCTGCAATTCCTTATACAAATGGATCAACGTCATTCACCCTCTCTGTTTTCCTATAATTTCTGCTCTGTCTGACGTTGGATAATTTCTTTAATCTCTTCAATAAAGACATTGATATCCTTAAATTGACGATAAACCGAGGCAAAGCGTACATAAGCAACCTCATCGATTTTCGCTAAGCGATCCATTACCATTTCTCCTACGTCCTCGGATCGAACTTCAGAATTCCCAATGCGGCGAAGATCTTTTTCAATAGACATTACTAACCCTTCAAGTACTTCAAGAGAAACAGGGCGTTTTTCGCAAGCACGAATAAGTCCACGAAGTACCTTTTCACGGCTAAATTCTTCTCGTGAACCTTCTTTTTTCACAACAACTAAAGGTGTCTCTTCAATTTTTTCAAACGTTGTGAAGCGGAAGCCACATGACTCACATTCACGACGTCTACGAATTTCTTTATTATCATCAACTGGCCTCGAATCCACAACACGCGTTCCGTTAAATTGACAAGATGGACATCTCATATAATTACTCTCCTGATTTCACAACAATTTAATATCTCTATTATAACAAATTTCCTATGTGTAAGAAAAGTGCATTGACGCTAGTGTGCTCATGATAAACCTTGAAAGGCTAAAGTACAAGCATAGATTCTAAATTAAGGTACAGAACAAAGCCGATTCCGGATGCAATTATGCCGAGGCATAATTGATCCTAGCTATCAAAAAAGCACATTGAAACCACTTGGATTTCAATGTGCTCAGTCTAATTATTATTATGCATTAACTGTTTCTAAAGCTTTTGCCACTTTTTTCACAAGATCAACTACACGTGCAGAATAGCCCCACTCATTGTCGTACCAAGCAAGTACTTTCACTTTACGGTTACCCATTACCATTGTAGAAAGTCCATCTACTGTTGAAGAGTAAGTTGTTGTATTGTAATCAGAAGATACTAGAGGCTCAACTGAGAAGTTTAAGATACCTTTCATTGGACCTTCAGTAGCAGCTTTTACAAATGCAGCATTGATAGCGTCTACTGTTACGTCTGTATTTAAATCAACTACTAGGTCAACTAATGATACGTTTGGTGTTGGAACACGAAGTGCCATACCATGAATTTTGCCGTCTAATTCAGGTAACACTAATTTTAATGCTTTTGCAGCACCTGTAGATGTTGGAATGATTGATTGTGCGCAACCACGTGCACGACGTAAATCTTTATGTGGATTGTCTAAATTCTTTTGGTCATTTGTATAAGCGTGAACTGTTGTCATTAACCCGCTTTCAATCCCAAATGTGTCATTTAATACTTTGGCAACTGGTGCTAAGCAGTTTGTTGTACAAGAAGCATTTGAAATAACATCATGTTTTGCGATATCAAGTTTCTCATCGTTTACACCTAAAACAATTGTTACGTCCTCGTTTTTACCAGGTGCTGTTAAGATAACTTTTTTTGCTCCTGCTTCTAAGTGCATTGCTGCTTTTTCACGATCATTAAACTTACCAGTTGCTTCAATAACGATATCTACGCCCATTGTTGCCCATGATAATTTTAATGGGTCACGTTCGCTAATAATTTGAACACGTTTACCATTTACAATTAAAGCATCGCCTGCTGGTTCAACTGAACCTTCGAATGTTCCGTGATTTGTGTCATACTTAATCAAATGTGCTAACGTTTCAGCTGGATAGCTAGCGTTAATTGCAACGATATTTAAACCTTCTTGCACGATTGCTTGACGGAAAACCATACGTCCGATACGTCCGAAACCATTAATAGCAACTGATACTGTCATTTATAAAATCCTCCTGTGAGTTACGTACTCATATTAATTATATACTTTATGGTGATTAGTATAACACAATTTTAAAAAAGATGAACATTATATACTCATATTATTAAAGTTCTTATTTTCTGAAAAATAAAATCGCCTAAATTAGTCCTTATTATGGTATAAACTCGCAAAAAAATGCATAGCAAAGTGTTTTTGCTACGCATCCATGGTTATGAAAACCAAAATTGGCAAAGATGTCTCAGTGAATAGTGTGGCTCTTTAAAGGGTGATTTCCGTTCCAGGCTACTCGCTTTGTTGATTTCGCACAGAGCAAGGCTTCCTGCGGGCGAGCGTCGAGCCGCTTCCTCCGCTAAAAGAACGAAGGCTAAGTGCGTCATGTCCTGTGACAATGCCTTCGTGACCAACATCATGTTGGCCACAGGGTCTCGCTTATCTCGCTTTCCCACGGGAGTAGCCTTCCACTCCAATTTGTGCAATTAAGAATGAACGCTATATGATAAAGTAAAGGGATTCACGCACAGTTTTGTGTGTGAATCCTTTTTGCTCTTCGGAAGGTGGATGTCGATAAAAATTAAAAGTTAGATGATAAAACGTGAAAGTTGGTCGATAAAATTCAGAAGTTGGTAGATAAAACGTGAAAGTTGGTAGATAAAATTTAAAAGTTGGGCGATAACTCCTGAAAAGGCCCTTCTCAAACTAAAAAGTTGGATGCCATTTTGTTTAAAACGTATGTCATGAGATAAGTTGATTGGAGTGGAGGCTGGGTGACTCCTTGGGGATCAGCAATAGAGGAACGAAGGCTAAAATCATCACATCCTGTGATAACGCCTTCGTGACCAACATCGGTGCTGTTGCTGTCGCTACGCTTTCGCACAAACAAAACCCTCTGCTGCCGCTACGTTGCACTACGCTTTCGCGCAAAAGACACCTGTTGCCCCGAGACCCTGGAGCGAGCTACGCGAGTGAAGCGGCTCATCGGACGCCCCCAGGAAGCTCTGCTCTGCGCGAAAGCGAAGCGGCAGCGGCAATGTTTTATCTGTGCGAAAGCGCAGCGTCAGCTACAAATGTTTTCTGTAGCGAAAGCGCAGCGTCAGCTACAAAGCATCCAGCCGGAACGGAAATCAACCATTCGTTTTACCGAAAGAGCCATACTTTATTTAATATGACACCTTAATTTATAGTTTTTCAACAAAATAAAATGCGTAGCAATATATCATTGCTACGCATCGAGTGATTTTACAGATTTTTTATTATATAACATCCCAATAAGTCAGGATTTTTTTAAGTTGATGCTCTGTTTGTTCTAGATTTTCATTATTATAAATAACCGCATGTGCACCTTTTTCTTTGACTGACAGAGGTAACTGAGAACGCATTCGAGCTAATGCATCCTCCTTAGATAAGTTGTTACGCTCCATTAATCGACGGAGCTGCACCTCTTCACTTACTGATACTACGATAATACGCTCGACAAAATGCTGCAGCTTACTTTCAAATAATAGCGGAATATCCATTACAACATGCTTTTCTCCAGCTTCTAAATAAGCATCACGCTGGCGTAGCATTTCCTGACGAATAGCAGGGTGCATAATATCATTTAGCATTTTACGCTTTCCAGGCTCGTGAAAAATAATATCGCCAAGCTTGGCACGATTCAAACTACCGTCTTCTAGCAATATATCTTGTCCAAAATTTTCAACTATTAACTTTAAAGTCTCCGTTCCTGGTTCTACAACATCACGTGCAACAACATCTGCATCGACAATCGGTAAACCAAGTGCTGTCATCATTTTTACTACTGTACTTTTTCCGCTTGCAATACTTCCTGTTAATCCGATAATCATAGTTAATCCCCTTTAATGTTGACAATTTGGGCAAAAGACTGATGTGCGCCCACCTATCGTCATTTGGCTCGTTGCAGTACCGCACGCTAGACACATCTTCTTCCCATACATTTGCAGTCGATTCTGCATACTTCCAGCCTCGCCATTGATATTACGATAATCTGAAATTGTTGAACCTCCTTCTTCAATGCTTTGGCGTAAAATAGCGACAATTGCCTCAAATAATGCACGTTTACGTTTTTCACTGATGCGGTTCATTGTACGGGCAGGATGAATTTTTTGGGCAAATAATGCTTCTGTCGCATAAATATTGCCACAGCCCGAAATGACCTGCCCATCCATAATTACATCCTTCACTGCCTTTTTCTCATATTTCGGTAACTTTGATTTCGCAATAAAATAATCACATGCTATTTCATCGAATGGCTCTGGTGCCATTTTTGTTAATGGTGCATGATCCTCAATTTTTGTTAAAAAACGTAGTTCACCAAAGCGGCGTATATCTGAATAAATTAAATAGCCACCATCTACCATTTGAAATGTTGCATGAATATGCTTTTTAAACTTCTCCTCAAAAATTTCCTCAGGTGAATCCACCACAAACCAAGCACCTGTCATTCCTAAATGACTAACAAGCACATAAGGGACATCTTCTTTCAGCAAATGAAAAAAGATGTATTTTGCACGTCGTTCAATTTTAGTAATCGTCATTTGAGACAAGGATATTTCAAATACATCCGGCTCAGCTTGCTTCACGATACATTGTTTGCCCTCCCCAAAGGAAAAACGAATAATTTCAGATAGTTGAACCTGTTGAATTGTACGCCCTTCAACTTTAGGTTTTAATGCCCGGACGACACCTTCAACCTCTGGTAATTCAGGCATTTCAAACCCTCCTTATTTTGCTTCGTACCAAGTCGTACCGTAGTTAAAATCAACTTTTAATGGTACTGAAAGCTCGATTGCGTTCTCCATAACTTCTGGAACTATTTTTTCAAGCAATGCAATCTCCTCTTTAGGTGCTTCAAAAATTAATTCATCATGCACTTGTAATAGGATTTTTGCCTGCATATTTTCTTTTTTCAAACGAGCATCCATATCAATCATTGCTTTTTTAATAATATCAGCTGCACTTCCCTGAATTGGTGTATTCATCGCAGTACGCTCTGCAAAACTTCGTAGATTGAAATTCGAGCTTGTAATGTCAGGTAAATATCGACGTCTATTTAAAATCGTTGTCACATACCCATTAAACTTCGCATCCTGAACGATATCATCCATATATTGTTTTACACCCGGGAAACTCGCAAAATATTTCTCGATAAATGTAGCAGCTTCCTTACGAGTAATATCCAGATTTTGCGATAAGCCATAGTCACTAATACCATAGACAATACCAAAGTTTACTGCTTTTGCAGCACGACGCATATTACTATCGACTTCATCTTCTGAGACATGGAATACATCCATCGCAGTACGTGTATGAACATCCATGCCTTCACGGAAAGCTTCGACTAAATTTTTATCTTTTGACATATGGGCCAAGACACGCAATTCGATTTGTGAATAATCGGCAGAGAATAATATCCAATCTTCGTTCGATGGCACAAAGGCTTGACGAATTTTTCGTCCTTCTTCTAAACGAATCGGGATGTTTTGCAAATTCGGATCAGTTGAGCTTAAACGCCCAGTAGCAGTTAATGCTTGTTGGAATCGAGTATGCACCTTTCCATCCTCTTCATGGATTTCCTTTAGTAGGCCTTCGATATAAGTCGATTGTAATTTTCCAAGCTGACGATATAAAAGTATATGCTCAATAATTGCATGCTCTGGCTTTAATTTTTCCAATACATCTGCTGCAGTGGAATAGCCTGTTTTAGTCTTTTTAATAACAGGAAGACCAAGTTTATCAAAGAGGATAACCCCTAATTGCTTTGGTGAATTAATATTAAAGGCTTCTCCTGCCTCCGTATAAATCTCCTGTTCAATCACAACTAGTTTATCATTTAGTTCCTGCCCCATTTTCTCCAATGTGGCACGATTGACCGTGATACCCTCACTTTCCATTTCCCCTAATATAGCAGCGAGCGGAAGCTCTAAGTTTTTATAGAGTTCAAACTGTTCATTTTCCTTTAACAATGTCTCAAGCTTTGGCTGTAAAGACCACACAGCAAAGGCTTTACGGCTGGCATGCTCAGCAAGTACATCTATCGCTGGTATCGCTCGTTTCGCCCCTTTACCATAAACAGTCTCATTCGCCTGCACATTACGATAGCCCAGTTCTTTCGCAAGTGTTGCCACATCATCTCCACTTAGTGCAGGATTATTAATATAAGAAGCCAGTAATAAGTCAAAATCCACTCCAGCTAAACGAATCCCCGCACGTTTTAATGCAGCCTGAGCCGCTTTTGAATCAGACATATACTTTATTTTAGTAGCATCTTCTAACCACAAGCGAAGGTCATCTGATTTACCCGCAATGTCAAACGGCACGTACATAGTTTTCGCCCCATCTGTTAGTGCAATGCCTAGTTGCTGGCATGTATGATAATGCTCGTCTTCTAACTCCAAGTGCACTGCCATGACATCTTTTAAATGCTCTTGCTTTACTTCTTCCACAATTTCATAGTCAAAAGGTGCTTGTTCCTCTTCTTGGACAGTAAAATCACTTTTTTCTAGTAATGATTTAAAGCCGAGCTCACGCCACACGTTAATTAATTCCTCTTCATTGGGACCACTATAGGCAAGATCCGAAAGCGTTATATCAATCGGTGCATCTGTAAAAATGGTCGCTAGCTTTTTACTCATTAGTGCCTGTTCTTCATTGGCAACTAATTTTTCTTTCATTTTAGAAGCTTTTACCGTTTCCATTGCCGCATAAAGCGACTCCACTGAACCATGCTCTTTTAGCAATTTAACGGCTGTTTTTTCACCGACACCCGGTACGCCCGGGATATTATCTGAAGAATCCCCCATTAAACCTTTCATATCAATAATTTGCTGAGGGGTTAAGCCGTATTTTTCTGCAATAAAGGCTGGTGTATTTTTTTCAATTTCAGTAATACCTTTTTTAGTAATATATACCGTTACTTGCTCAGTCGCGAGCTGCGTTAAGTCACGATCTCCCGATACGACGATGACGTCCATATCCTGTGATGAAGCTTCCTTCGCAAGTGTCCCTATAATATCGTCCGCTTCGTATAATTCAAGCTCATATCGCTTAATACCATAAGCATCAATAAGCTTACGTATATAAGGAAATTGCTCAGATAATTCCGGCGGAGTCTTTTGTCGACCACCTTTATATTCCGTAAATGTCTCATGACGGAAGGTTGTCTTACCTGCATCAAAGGCAACCAAAATTTTCGTTGGTTGCTCTTCCTCTAAAATTCTTTGTAGCATTGTTGTAAAGCCATACACTGCATTCGTATGAATTCCACTATCATTCGTCAATAATGGCAACGCAAAAAACGCGCGATATGCTAAACTATTGCCATCCAATAATAGCAATTTTTCCTTTGTCATGATTTTATCCTCCTGCGTTATCGTCTTCTTAATTGTAAAACGAAAACGTATGTTTGAAAATGCCTCTTCCTTTTACTTTATCGAGAAAACATGTATTTTACCAATCATAACGTTGAAAATCGCCAAATTTTCTAATCCATAATCTAACTTAGGATTGACTACAACAAAAAAAGCCAATCACTCATTGTAATTGACTTTCCGATGTTATTTACTAGCTTTACTTGTTTTTTCTTTACGATAGAAAATTTCTTCATATATGACTGTCAAAATAAAGGCATTCATAAAGGCAAATACCAAAAATAACGGCATACCACCAAGCTGTGGATGTGTAAGCTCTGTATTAAACACCATTACAGTGCCAATCTGCGCTAAGAAGATAATGAAGCCAATCCCAACTTGCCATATAGGACGTTTCACTTTGCGTTTTTCGTACAAAAATATTTTTTTAAATATTTTTCTTACATCCTCAGCAATGACTAAACCTAATAAAAACAAAATGACAAAAAATACTGGTATATGATAAACACTTTTTGTGATCCATGCAAAATCTGATAGACGGAAGAAAAGTGTAAATAACGATGCAATACTACAGGCTATCCCTAAATTTTGGAGCCCCTTGCTAATTTGCAACTTCACAACTATTACCCCCATTTTTTATTTCTCGAACAATATCATTCTATCAGATAAATATCATAAACGGAACATAAAATTATAAATTTCTATCATTTCTATAACATAATATCGATAATTGAAAGATATTTAAAAAACTTATGATTAAAAATACCTAAAATTAAACCAAGTAGGCTCCTCACCATAACGTGGAGTTGATTTCCGTTCCGACTGGGCGCTTTCCTGGGGGCGTCCGATGAGCCGCTTCGCTTCGCTGCAGGGTCTCATCTGTGACGCTAATCCCCGAGGAGTCGCCCAGTCTCCACTCCAATCAACTTATATAATTATTGCTATTCATTAAATAGTCCTTCTACAAATTCGTACCTAATATATAAAATACCATACAAAACTTCTTGTCATTTTCATGGAAAGTGTAAAAAAGCCGTCTCAAAAAATTTGAGACGGCTTCATATAATTATCCCTGCAAGAATAATAGTATTACTTAATATAGCCAGATAATATTTTCGCATATGGTGAAGTGGATGGTAAAATAATGACCGTATCTTCACCGACAGTTTTCTTATATGATTCTAATGTACGGTACAATGAATAGAATTCAGGGTCTTGAGAGAACGATTTATTGTAAATCTTCGCTGCTTCTGCTTCACCTTCCGCTTGAATCAATGCTGCATCCTTTTTAGCTGTAGCTAGCATTTCTTGAACTTGTTTATCTGTTTGAGCTTCAATACGGCGTTTCTCCGCATCACCTTCTGATAGGTATTTTTGCGACATGGATTCACGATCTGAAATCATATTTGTAAACACGGATTGCTCATTTACAGATGGCAAGTCGATACGACGAATACGAACATCTATTACTTCGATTCCATACTTATCATTTGAAAGCAACTCATTGACACGTGCAGTTACCTGATCATTGATACTCCCGCGTGAAGAATTTTCATCATTTATAATCTCCTTATATTCAATTCGACCAAGCTCTGAACGAATAACTGAATAAATAAATTCTTCCATACGTGATTCAACTTTTTCTATTGTTCCGGCATTTGAAATTAATTGCTTTGGATCTGTTATATGCCAAACTGCATAATTATCAATAATAATTCGTTTTTTATCCTTTGTATTAATTTCTTCCTCAGAAACTTCATACGTCATTTGGTTTTTTGGTAGCTTCGTGACACTTTGAATAAATGGAACTTTAATTTTCAAGCCTGGCTCACTTTGAAATTTCACTACTTCTCCAAACTGTCTAACAACTGCATATTCGGACTCTTTAACGATATACACATTAGCAAACAATATAATAGCGATAGCAAAAATGGCTGTTAATGTAGCAACAAGAGAAATGTATTTTTTGGGATTCATCGGGCTTTTTTTCGACATTTTGACTACATTATCCCCTGCTTCCCCTTCTTTTGAAGCAGTATTTTTGGATTTACCCGATAAAAAATTGAGGAATTTTTCAAGATCCTTATTTTTTTGATCCATTAGTTACCGCTCCCTTCTTTTCTCTCTTTTGGTGTTTCCTGTTTAACAGGTTCTTCCTGTGCAGCAGGTGTCTCCTGTTTAGTAGGTTGAAATGCTTGAAGAGGCAAGTATTTCATTGTACTACCATCATCATTCATAATATAAATTTGTGCTTTAGGTAATACATTTTCAAGTGTTTCCAAAATTAAACGTTCGCGAGTAATTTGTTGATTGCCCTTATATTGCTCAAACATTTTATTAAAGACAGCTACATCCCCTTGAGCTTGTTCTATACGCGCTGTTTTTTCACCTTGAGCCTTCGAGATAATGGCGTCTTTTTCACCTTCAGCTTCATTAATTCGCTGATTGTTATATTTTTTAGCTTGATTAATTTTTGTATTTTTCATTTCACGTGCGTCAGTAACTGCTGTAAAGGCCGCTCGCACATCGGGATTTGGTAATTCAACATCCTGTAATTTTACTCCTAAAACACTTATACCAATATCGTATTTTTCAATAAGAGAAACGAGTAAATCACGTGACTTTGCTTCTATGTCCGCTTTTCCCTCTGTTAACGCAGCGTCGATTTTTGAACTCCCAATAATTGATCGAATCGCACTCGACGTAGCGCTATGTAATATTTTTTTTGGATCTTGTGAGCTGAATAAATACTTTTTCGGTTCTGTAATTTTCCATTGAACTACAAGGTCTGTTAAAACAATATGCTCATCCCCTGTAATCATTTTCGTTTCAGCATCATAAGCTTCCAATTCCCCATCTTTATTTTGCTTATAGCCAAACTGTAAACTAAATGTTTCCTTCGATAAAACCTCAACCGATTGTACAGGCCAAGGTAATTTAAAATGTAAACCTGGTTCTGTTACTGTATTATCGGCACGACCGAACGTAATAACAACGGCTTGTTCTGATTCATCTACCGTGTACCATGATGTAAATACCGAAATAAGTGCAACAATGCCGAAAATGCCAAGTCCCACCATCATTAGTGACCTTTTCACACTCATGTCTAATCCTCCCTTAAAGCTTAGTACTAATGTATACGGGGCACCTCTTAAAAAGTTTCAAAATATTTTAATAAACCCTTTTTTATTTTAGGCAGTTTGACATAAGGAGGTTCCTGCGCTTGCCTCCCATCTAAAATGATACTGTGCAAATAAATAGAACATAAAAAAATCCTGCTACCATTTAAGGCAACAGGATATTGACAACTAGATGTTCAAATGCTGGGAAAAATGTTGTTGATAAAACAATGCTAATTAATGCAGCTACAATCATAGCAAGACTTGCAAACGTACCTTCAAGCTCACCAAATTCAAATGCTTTAGAGGTACCCGTACCATGTGCACCCATGCCTAACAGTAGACCTCTAGAGGATGGTCGATGGAAACGACATACTTTAATTACTAACGGTGCTATTACACTCCCTAAAATACCAGTTACCATAACGAAAACGGCAGTAAGAGTAGGAGAGCCTCCAATCATATTGGAAATGTCCATCGCTATTGGTGTAGTCACTGAGCGTGGAACTATGCTATGCACAAGCTCATTATTTAATCCAACTAGTACAGCAAAGATAAATGATGATGCAATGGCAACAGCTGAACCAACTGCAATACTTAGAATAATTTCAAAAGCATGTTTCTTTAATAGGTTAAAATTTTTATAAATTGGTACCGCAAATGCAACAGTTGCTGGTCCTAGTAAATTTGATAAAATACCGGCCCCTGCAGTATAAGATTTATAGGATGTACCCGTTAGTAGCAAGATGATAATTGCCACTAATGGTGTGATCAGTATAGGCGTTAACCATTCCTTCTGATACTTTTTATAAAACATTTTACTAGTATAAAAAACGGCAATAGTACCTAGTAAACTGACTATAGCTATTAACAAGCTCATGCAGTATCACCTTTCTTTCGTTGCCCAAGCAATTGTGCTGTGAAACCTGTTGCAAACATGACAACTATGGCACTCAATACAATAACAAGCACAGCTTTCACACCTTGCACACCGAATAATGCAGTATAATCGATTACTCCGATAGCAGATGGAATGAAAAATAGTAATAATTCACTAAGTAATAAACCTGCACCTAGCTCAATCCATTCAAGCTTAATAATATGAAACTGCAAAAGTAAAAACAATAAGACTAGTCCAATTATGCTCCCTGGAATCGGCAAGTGAAGTAGACGTGCAATACTATTCCCAACAAATAAAATGACATAAAGATAGCCGATTTGCACGATACTTTTGACGATTTTCATGGTCATCCTTCTTTCAATTTTTTATCCCACTTTAACGGTAGCGCTGACCGTATAAGCCTGATATTGGTTCAACTAACAAGTATCACTGATTGTTAGTTCATAATGTTGAGGTGTTAGTGCAATTTAGATGCGTATTAAAGTGTTGCTCGCCGGCAAAACGAGGGGTTGATTTCCGTTCCAACTGGGCGCTTTCCTGGGGGCGTCGGGGCAACAGATGTTTTTTGCGCGAAAGCGTAGTGTTAACGCAGCGGCAGCAGCACGATGTTGGTCACGAAGGCGTTATCACAGGACGTGATGCTTTTAGCCTTCGTTCCCCTCTCGCTTCACTCGCGTTGCTCGCTCCAGGGTCTCATCTGTGACGCTGATCCCCAAGGAGTCGCCCTCCACTCCAATCAACCACTTCTCTTAGCATGTATCTTCTGGTGCGTCATCTTTACGGTAATAGAATGAAGTTAACAGATCAGGTCTCAACACTATGAACTAACAATCAATACATTTCTAATTCGTTGAATATTATGCTACTATACTTTACACCTATTTGCGTTACGTGTAAAACAGAAAAAGAATCTATCACCAAAAAATTTGGCAATAGATTCTTATTATTTACGATTACTAATCAACACAATTAAAAAATCTTATTTTTACAAGCCTTCACAATTTTATAGGGGGGTTTCTACTAAAAAGTATAAGACCCCATTGTGAATCTAAAATGATGCTATTGTAAAGAATTTGTTAATTTTTCGGAATCATAACAATCATTTTTGTCCCGACGCCAACTTCACTTTCTACCTGAATGCGACCATGATGTGCCTCTACTAAGTGCTTCACAATAGCAAGACCTAAACCTGTTCCACCCGAGTTCCGGCTTCGCGCACGATCCACACGGTAAAATCGTTCAAAGACACGGGCAATTTCATGCTTTTCAATTCCTATACCTTGATCTTCGATTTCGAGAATGCCGTATGTTTCATTTTCCTTTAATCGAATCGTAACGATTGTATTTTCTGGAGAGTACGTAATGGCATTGGTAATTAAATTAGTGACAATTTGAATGATACGATTCGCATCCCCCATAACCTGAACATCACGTTCAATATCAACATGAAAGCTCATATTTTTCTCATCCAAACGGGGTCCTGTCAGCTCTGCTCCACGTATAAGTACATCTTGCAATCCCATCGGCATAATATTAACGGTAAAACCATGCTGTTCAATTTTCGATAATTCCAGTAAATCCTGAATAAGCATCTGTAGACGGTTACTTTCCTTATAAATGATCTCTAAAAAAGAGAGGAGCATTTTTTCATCCTTATACGCTCCATCTAGTAAAGTTTCCGAAAAGCCTTTAATAGATGTAATAGGTGTACGCAATTCATGGGATACATTTGCTACAAAGTCCTTACGAATCTGCTCTAAACGAACAAGCTCCGTAATATCATGCATAACAATAACGACACCCAGCCATCGACCATGATCACCAATAACAGGCGCTCCATACACTTCCTTATTATAAAGCTCCTGTTGGACTTCCATTTTAATTTGTTGTCGATAAGGCATTTCCGTTAAAAACACATGGTCGATAAATTGCTCTAGTGATTTAGGCAAGCCAATTGTACGAAAAACTTTCCCTTGTACATCGTCAATTTGCATACCGAAACGCTCTAAAAATACACGGTTCACGATCGATATATTCCCCTCACGTCCAATCATCATGAGTGAGCTTCCCATATTTTCAATTAACGTTTTAAGCCTTTCCTCTTCTACCTCTCGAATCGTCGTAATGTCCTGTAAGTTACGTGCTAAAATATTGATGGAATGGCTTAGTGGCATCATGCGTTCATGCTCGTTTTCGTGTGCACGGGCACGGTAATTCCCCTTCGCCAGCTCAAGTGCTGTATCCGTCACGTTATCAATAGGCGCCGTGAAATTCCGAATCATATAGCGACTTACAACTGCCATTAAAATAAACACTATTATAAAAAGGATCGCTAGCACTACATAAAGTCGCCCACTAACATTTGATATTAGAAAATCTGTTGCCTCTAGGTTTTGAGCCGTATACAGTGCCTCTTTATCTTCATTTGATAGTTCAATTTTTCGTTCATCTAATACTTGGTTGACTGATTCTTGCATTTGTAAACTTGCCTGCTCATTGTACTGTTCTATATAAACAGGAAAAAGCTGACCTATAACAATCATTAGGACAGCTAATATCGATCCAAGCAATAGCATGAATGTCAAGAATAAGCGGTTGCTCATTGATTTCATGTCGTCTTCGGCTCCTCGAATTTATAGCCAAGTCCACGAATTGTCTTGATGAACAACGGCTTACGGCTATTTTCTTCGATTTTATCACGAAGGTGGCTAATGTGCACATCCACAATTCGAGTATCACCAGCAAAGTCATACTTCCATACAGCACTTAAGAGCTGATCACGTGTTAAAACACGATTTTTATTTTCAAGTAAATAAATGAGTAACTCAAATTCCTTTGGTGTAAATTCCAGTGCCTCCCCCTGTAAAAATACTTCAAAACGCTCTGGAAAAACACGTAATTGTCCAAATTCATACATTTTCTCTTGTGGCCCATTCTTTTCTTCCGCTACTACATTTTGTGTAAAACGTCTTAAAACAGCCTTTACCCGTGCCAACACTTCACGCGGACTAAAGGGCTTCGTCATATAATCATCTGCTCCTAGCTCTAGTCCAAGTACTTTATCGAACTCGTCATCCTTTGCCGTTAGCATAATAATAGGTGTATTCATACGTTGCTGACGAATTTGTTTACAAACCTCCATACCATCAAGTCTTGGAAGCATCAAATCCAATAAAACTAAATCTGGCTGTAAGTCAATTGCCTTATCAAGACCCTCTTGACCATCTGCTGCTGTTTCTACAACATATCCAGCCTGCTCTAAATTATATTTTAATAATGTCGCGATAGAAAATTCATCTTCTACAACTAAAATCGTTTTTGTCATGTGTAAAGCCTCCGTTAGTGATTTGAAACCCCCATTTCAAATCTCAAGAAGTCTATAAAACAAGTGGTGGTGTTACCAGTAAAGTACCCTCAATCACAAGCCGTTTTTGCTCATTATAAGAGTGTACCGATACAGTAATTGTATTTTGTAATTTATTTACTTCTGTTACTTCTAAAAGAGTATCGAATAATTCATAATGATAGAGCGGTTCTAAATACTTTATATGTTGCTCAATAATTCGTGCACCTGGTCCAGGAATATACTTTGACACAGCTGAAGTAATAATGCCATTCAGCATGATCGTTGGTACGATTGGCTTTTGAAAAGGTGTCATCGCAGCATATTCATGTTGAATATAAAGCGGATTACTATCATTCGTAAGTCCTAAATAAAGCAATAAATCCTTATCTTCAATCTTTTCGGTAATATGAATCTTCTCGCCAACTGTAATTTCATCAATAGTGAGACCAAGCTTACTGTTTTTTTGAAGCAAAAATACGCCAACCCCTTTTCTATCATATACCTTCATAGTATCAATTTTATTCCAAAAGTACAACGAAAAGCCGAATACCCATTTTTCAAAGTTCATACCATAACATGTGGCTGATTTCCGTTTCGACTGGGAGCTTTGTGCTGTCCCTTCGATTTCGCACAGAAAACATCCGCTTCGCTTCAGAATCAATACAGCGATATTACCATAAGTATGGAAAAATCGAAAAGATGTTCAAAAAGGAAAACCTTTTTGAACATCTTTTCTTTATTGCAACGGAATATTCAGTTCAATATTTTTCCCAATAGGATTGAAGTAATAGTTTAGATATATTTTTGCTTTGCCATCATAATTTTCAAAGTTCTCCGTCGCATATAGGTACTGGTCATCATCTGAGTACGAGCCACCTGTAAATTCTAACGGCGTGCCATCTGCTTTTACAGCACTATTTAGAAACGAATGTCGACTTCTATCATCCCATTTCTTTGCAGCAACTGATACACCTTGCTGCGTTACAGAAATATCCCAATCCAAATAATCGGGCTTCATGAGTACTTCTTTTGTGCCAAAATCAACTTCGATAAAATCCTCGCCCTTTGGAACGGCATGAACAGCTCCAATTAATATTTTGAGTGCATCTAAATCATGGAAATAGTTACTTTGTAAATTTAGTGTGAATTTACCTTCACGAATATTTTTGCCTATAAACATGCCATTTTTAACGACTTCTTCTCTGCGCTCCCCATTTTCCATCTCGACCGCAATATTTTCAAGCGATAAAATTTGCATCTTATTCGCTTCATCTAATTCAAAATCGATAGCCATTCTTAATGGAGAACGGCGAATTTTTGTAATCGTAAATTTTTGACCATCGACATTTACAGTACGATTCGCAGTAAAAGTTTTCTCCTTAGCGATTTCATGTTTTAGTGAAAACGGTATCGAAATTTCAATGTTCCCCTTATCTTTTTCATAAAAATGAAAAACCGCTTTAAAATCCTTTGATGTATAAGCGAAAGGCTCTGAAAAACTATAATCTACTGAAGAAGAAATGCGTGTTTGATTTAATTGATGATTTGTAAATGAGCCCCCTTCAATTTCTTCGTCCCCTTGGAACAATTGAACTCCTTCCAAATAAAATTCCGACTTATCAAATGAGGCATCTGCGTCATAGTAAAGTACTAATCCCGAATTATCCGCAATCACGCCTTGCAATGTAAGTGATAGGCCATTTTTAGACTGCGTCACATTGATTTCTTCATAGTAGTCATTGTCCACAATATCTTTTATCCCTTTATCTCGTACAACCGCAGATACAATTGCTTGAAAGCCAGGAATTTTTGCAACATGACTAGCAATCGTAGGAGAAACACGAATTGAAAATAAAAGACCTAAGCAAAACAAAAAGGCTATTGCAACCGGAACAATGCGCTTCTTTGCTCTTTTTTCTCGTTGAACTTTACGAAACATATCCATCCGTACTTGTTGAAGTTTCTCCTTTGGAACGTCAATCGGTAGTTTACTCATAGCCAGTCCTCCCTTTCTCCAGCGAAGTTTCTAAGCTTCTTTAGTATGTAATGAAGCTTAGACTTTACAGTACCCTCCGGAATTTGATTTAGCTCGGCAATTTCTTTGTTTTTTAATTGCTGAAAATATTTCATATAAACGAGTTGCTGATCCGATAAGGATAAGTGATCCAATAACCGCTCCATGTCAGAGTAGATGACCCATTCGACTTGATGATGTTCTTTAAGTGAAACGGTTGGTTGCCGTTTTCGTAAATGGTCTTTACAACAATTGATCAAGACGCGCACGAGCCATGTTCTGGCATATTCGTGCTGTTTAACGGTATGCATTTTTTTCAGTGCTTTATAAACCAGATCCTGCATCACGTCTAAAGCGTCTTGCTCATTTTTCAGATATGTAAAAGCCATGCGATATAAAATATCTTCATCCATTTCAATAAGTGAAAGTATCGCTTGATGATCCCCACGAATAGCACGCTGCACGATTTCACATTCCATCCTTTTCGCCTCCTTCCTCCATTAGACGGAGCGATGCTTCATTTCGTTCAAAAATATTAAAATTATTCAGGGAATTCTATGCAATTGCCTTTTTAACTAAACTGCAGTTAAACAAGAACCCGTTCCGCAACTCTTCAGTTTTAGCGCCATCTAAATTAAAAGAAACCACCTCATATGAAATGGTTACCTCTTTTTAGCTATTCAACTAAGTACATCGTTTGTTTAAGTGTTTATCAATAATCTATTACTCGGGTTATTTATATAAGTTTTAGAGCGATAATCTTAGGCAAAAGCATCGCATCTTTTTTATAAAAGCGTGATTTTATTTCAGCATATAGAGTGCAAGAAGCTAATGTTCTTCGTTTTCTAGAAACATAAAACCACCGTCAATAAGAACCTGTAAATACTCATCAAAGCTGTCTGCAATTACTTGATATTGATCAGGGTCATGCAAAAAGCGAATTATTTGACCACATACCCCTTCATTAGAAGGGTTAAAATCAATATAGAGTCTCGATGATCCACCATTGTTCATACAATCTGAAAAATGGATATACATCCCTGGGAGAAGTCCCTCCGGATTTATTTTAGAGTCAACAGCCTCTTCGTCATCGTCGTATTCTAAAAGATAGGAGATGTCTTCTTCTTCTTTTGAACTCTCGAGCATCTGCTGTATAGATAGCAAATAATAAGGATATTTACCTTCCTCAACATCTGACCCTAAAATACAAACCGCAATTTTGCTTTCTCCATATTTTCGCCAATATGTACCATCGATATTTTCAAGTAGACAGATTAGTGATTCTGGACAATTTGGATATTCTGACTTTAGCTTATCAATATCCCTTTTTGCAGCACCACAAGCTGTATTTAGTTCCTCGAGCTCATCTGTTGATAATGCGGCTCTCAATCCGTTTAAAAATTGATTTACCAAATCCATTATTTCATCCTCCAAAAGAATAAAATATAAAAATTTATTAGTTAGGTTGCTATATACGTCTTTTCTCGAAAGCCTTATTGCATCTCTTTGTTCATTCAATGTAATCATTGACAGGATAATTTTAGCATACTTCTAAAATATGTCCGCACATTTTTACTCTACTATTTGAAGGAATTGAAAATTCTATATAAAGCTATTCTGCTCCATTAATTGAAGAAGAATTAGCTTCGTAACTCTTAGCAATGAGCCTTATTAATAAAACCCTAGATACTACCCATCTCCATTTTCTGGCACCACTTAACTAAGAACATCTTTTTTTGGCGCACTGTTCTACCTGTTTTTCGATATCTTCATACTAAAAAAATCGAGTAGGAATGAATCCTACTCGATTTCATAAACTTTTATTAAGCTAAAACTTTCATAACGTTGCGGACAGCCTCTGCCGATTTATCTAAAGCTGCTTTTTCATTGTCTGTTAACGCAAGTTCAAAGATTTTTTCTACACCATTTGCACCTAGTAACGTCGGAACGCCTAGATATAAATCATTGTAGCCATATTCGCCTTCTAAGTATGCAATAGATGGAAGTATACGTTTTTGGTCTTTAATGATAGCTTCTGCCATTTCAACAAGTGCCGCTGAAGGAGCATAATAGGCTGAACCATTACCAAGGAGGTTAACGATTTCAGCGCCACCTTTACGTGTACGGTCAACAATCTCTTCAAGACGATCTGCTGGGATTAATGATTCTAATGGAATACCACCTGCGAACGAGTAGCGAGTAAGTGGCACCATTGTATCACCATGACCACCTAATACAAAACCTGTGATATCTTTTACTGAGATATTAAGTTCTTCAGCTACAAATGCACAGAAACGAGCTGTATCAAGTACACCTGATTGACCAATTACGCGGTTTTTAGGGAAACCAGTTTCTTTGAATACTGTGTAAGTCATTGCATCAACTGGGTTAGTAAGAACGAGTATTGTTGCATTTGGTGAGTACTTAGCAATTTCTTTAGAAACAGCTTTCATCACATTTTGGTTAATTTGAACAAGATCGTCACGGCTCATACCTGGTTTACGCGCAACACCAGCAGTGATAATTACTACATCAGAATCTGCAGTATCTGCATAATTAGAAGTACCTTTAACATAAGAATCATAGCCTTGCACTGGTGCAGCTTCCCACATATCTAGAGCTTTACCTTTTGTTGGGTTTTCAGCTTGAGGAATATCCACTAACACTACATCACCAAGTTCTTTTTGAGCTGCTAAAAATGCTGCAGTAGCGCCAGTAAAACCGCTACCGATTACTGAGATTTTTTTTCGTTTCAGAGACATTCGAATACACTCCTTTAAAATTAGGTTATTGATAATCAATTATGCCTCGACATAATTACGTCATGAATCAGCACAAAGCCGATTAGTGACATCCGCCAGAGGCTTAAATTCTTTCAGTGGTTGTTCAAACACTGAAAGAATTTAAAAAAGGGAGGAGAATAAATTCTCCTCCCTCGATTAAACAAGTTCATCGTAAATATTTTATTAAGCTAAGGTCAATAGAAATTTACATTTCCCTAATTATATCGGCAGAATATACTTCCGCTTTAGCTATAATTTCTATTTAGAATAGAAAATTATAGGTTTTTGATTAATTCATTAGCGAATTCTGAACATTTTACTTCTGTAGCGCCGTCCATTAAACGAGCGAAGTCATAAGTTACAACTTTAGAAGAAATTGTTTTCTCTACAGATTTAGTAACCATGTCAGCTGCTTCTTGCCATCCTAAGTGTTCAAGCATTAATACACCTGAAAGTAATACTGAAGATGGGTTTACTTTATCTTGACCAGCATATTTTGGAGCTGTACCGTGAGTAGCTTCGAAGATCGCGTGTCCAGTTACATAGTTAATGTTTGCGCCTGGAGCGATACCGATACCACCAACTTGAGCAGCTAATGCATCAGAGATATAGTCACCGTTTAAGTTCATTGTAGCAACTACGTCGAACTCATTTGGACGAGTTAAGATTTGTTGTAAGAAGATATCAGCGATAGAATCTTTAACTAAGATTTTACCAGCTGCTAAAGCGTCAGCTTGTGCTTTATTCGCTGCTTCTTCACCTTGTTCAGCTTTAATAGCATCATATTGGTTCCAAGTGAATGTTTGATCAGCAAATTCTTTTTCAGCTAATTCATAACCCCATTTTTTGAATCCACCTTCAGTGAATTTCATGATGTTACCTTTGTGTACTAAAGTAACAGATGGACGTTTATGATTAATAGCATATTCGATAGCAGAACGTACTAAACGCTCAGTACCTTCTTTAGATACAGGTTTTACACCGATACCAGAAGTTTCTGGGAAGCGGATTTTGTTTACACCAAATTCAGTTTGTAGGAAGTTGATGATTTTTTGTGCTTGTTCAGAGCCAGATTCGAATTCAATACCAGCATAGATGTCTTCTGTGTTTTCGCGGAAGATAACCATATCAACGTCTTCTGGACGTTTAACTGGAGAAGGTACTCCATCAAAGTGACGTACTGGACGTAAGCATACATATAGGTCAAGTTGTTGACGTAATGCTACGTTTAGAGAGCGGATACCACCACCGATTGGAGTAGTAAGAGGACCTTTGATTGCGATTAGGTATTCGTTAATTTTGTCTAAAGTTTCTTGTGGTAACCATTCACCAGTTTGGTTGAATGCTTTTTCACCAGCTAAAACTTCTAACCATTCGATTTTCTTTTCACCGTTGTAAGCTTTTTCAACTGCTGCGTCGATTACGCGTGATGCTGCAGCCCAAATATCTGGACCAATTCCGTCACCTTCGATGAATGGAATTACTGGATTGTTTGGTACATTAAGTACGCCATTTTCAACTACAATTTTGTTTGACATTGATGTTGCCTCCTAAATTCATAATCATAGGACTGTGTCATTAGTAACACAGTCCCAAATATTCTAGCATATTTTCCGAATTAGCGCTCGCTGATTGGAACATATTTTTGCATGCCTGGTCCAACATACTCTGCACGTGGACGGATTAGGCGGTTGTTAGCATATTGCTCTAGAATATGAGCTACCCAACCAGAAGTACGAGATACTGCGAAAATTGGTGTGAATAGGTCATGATCAATACCTAAAGAATCATACACTGACGCAGAGAAGAAGTCTACGTTTGCAGGTAATTTCTTTTGTTCTACGATCATGTCATGGATTTTAACTGACATTTCATAAAGCTCTGGTTTACCAGTTAACTCAGTTAATTTTTGTGACATTACACGTAAGTGTGGTGCACGTGGGTCGCCTTTGCGGTATACGCGGTGACCGAAGCCCATGATTTTTTCTTTGTTGTCTAATTTATTTTGAATATAAGATTCAACGTTTTCAAGTGAGCCGATTTCAGTTAACATTTTCATAACTTGCTCATTTGCACCACCATGAAGTGGTCCTTTTAATGCACCGATAGCTGCAGTTACACCAGAATAAACATCTGATAATGTAGCTACACATACACGTGCTGTGAATGTAGATGCATTTAATTCGTGGTCAGCATGTAATACTAACGCTTTGTCGAATGCTTCAACTTCGATTGCTGCTGGTTCTTCACCTTTAAGCATGTATAAGAAGTTTGCTGCATATCCTAATTCTGGTTTTGGCGCAACTGGCTCTAAACCTTTACGAACACGCGCAAATGCAGTAACTACTGTAGCAATTTTCGCTTGTAAACGGATTGCTTTACGGTAGTTAGCTTCTGTATCCATAACATCCGCCTCTTCATCGAATACACCAAGTAAAGATACTGCAGTACGTAGTGCAGCCATTGGATGTACAGTTGAAAGTGGGTATGTTTTGAATTGGTCTACAATTGCTTGCGGAATAGTCATGTTGTCTGCTAATTGTTGTTTTAATTCAGCTAGCTCGTCCGCTTTTGGTAAACGAGTATGCCATAATAAATAAATTACCTCTTCAAATGACGCGTTCTCTGCTAAATCATCAATGTTGTAACCAACATATGTAAGTGTGTCATCGATAATTGAACTGATTTTAGATTCCGCTGCTACGATACCTTCTAAACCTTTAGTTGCTGACATAAATTATCGCTCCCTCATAATATATTTTTTAGTTGTAAATGCGTCACATTTACGTTTTTTGCTCATATGAACCATTAAGTAAATCGCTTACATTGCTATTATAATCATTTTTGACAGCTTTGTGAATGAAAATCCTCCGAATAAAGAAAAAGGCGCACTAGCGATTAGAAATACGCTTCAAAGAGATTCTTTCGCACATTTTGACATCGAATTATCATTTGAAACGGGGTGAATTTGTAAAAATGAGGAATATCAAGTATTTTTCATACGAAAGAACTATCAGTATTTTACTTTTTGTATTCTACTTGGTAATACTGTGGTTCGTATTACCTGTATCACTTGCGATTTTTTTGTCTTTTTCTACTTATCCTATCATAAAATTCCTTCACTCTTATTGTAGGATTGCCTATTGGCTTGCAGCAATTATTGTGGAAGCACTAATACTAGCTTGTATTTTACTTCTTGTTGTCATATCTATAAACAGTATTATTCTTGTCTTCCCTGAAATCAGAGATACGCTACAAAATTTTCCACTTTTCAATGAATATGAATCAATGTTCATCCAAGTGTTAAAGGAAAAATCACTTTCTATTTTTGATTCCATCTTTTTATACACAGCGAATATATTCCAACTAATGATGAAGCATGTAATTGAAGTATTTATATTCCTTGTCGCTTACTATTTCGCCCTGTTGGAAACTCGAAAATCCCGATATTGGTTTTTTCAATATGTGCCAAAAAAGTTCCGCAATGAGTGGCAAAAGCATTTTTCTAAAATTATGCAGCTATTTCATTACTTTTTGTACGTGGAGTTTCAGCTATTCACGATTACACTGCTTATTCTTTGTGCAGGATTTATGATTCTCCATTTTGAACAAGCCATCATTAAAGCATTTATAGTTGCATTTGCAGATGTACTTCCGTTCTTTGGGATTGGCGTATTTCTTGTACCTATGAGCATTTATTTTTATTTAAAAGGCAATACCTTTTTATGTGTTGCTATTTTACTTTTGTATCTCTTCGTTCAATTAACAAGGCAGCTAGCTGAATCCATGCTTTGGTCAAATACATTACAATTACGTACATTCCACACTTTTTTCATCAGTGCTGCCTCTATTTTATTATTTGGTTTTTACGGCATTTTACTGAGCCCTATATTTTTATTTTTGGCAGTTAAACTAAAGGATAATGCTATTTTTGAACGATAATAAATTGACCTTTTTTCATTTTTTTCCGCATCCAATAATAGAAGATAGGCTGGAACATTTTGCGAGAAAAAGGCATGAGTAGTAATAAGCCAACAAGATCTGTTATAAAACCTGGTAATACTAGAAGTACACCACCACTGAAATTTAAAACTGTATCAACTAATGCCGGACCTGGTGCTTCTCCGCGTGCTATCGTATTTTTTACCTTTTGTATAGAATTCATACCTTTATTTTTCACAACATAAATACCAATTATACTCGTAGCGACTAAAAGCAATAATGTATTTAGAACACCAATATTTTGACCAATTACTATTAATAACGCCAATTCGGCTAATGCATAGACAATGAAACCAAGAAAAACTTTTCTCATATTTTTCTCCTTTCTAGCTATAAAACGCTATACCTTTTATACGTTATTATAGCCCATTAAGTTTCATTAAAAAAATAATGACTCGTATTTAAGAGATGACGACGCTATTATTTTTATATTAAATTGTATAAACATTGTTTAAACTAGGCAAAATCAGCTCGTCACCATAACGTGGGGTTGATTTCCGTTCCGGCTGGGCGCTTTGTTGTTGCTGTCGCTTCGCTTTCGCACAGATAAAACATTTGTTGCTGTCGCTTCGCTTTCGCACAGATAAAACATTTGTTGCTGTCGCTTCGCTTTCACGCAGGATGTGATGCTCTTAGCCTTCGTTCCCCTATCGCTAATCCTCAAGGAGTCGCCCAGTCTCCATTCCAATCAACTCTTACACACGACATATTTTTAACAAAATGTCATTCCTAGATTAAAAAAACATAAAATGCTATTTACTTCTATAAGAAAAGCTCTAGTGCAACTATAATGCACTAGAGCTTTTTGTTATAGATTAAAGAACACTTGCATGCCCTTTGTAAATAACGCCTGTTTCAGCATCCATTGTAATTTCTTGGCCGTGGCGAATCAATGTAGTGGCTTCTTTTACTCCGACGATAACAGGGATTCCAAGGCTTAGTCCTACAACTGCAGCATGACTTGTTAGACCGCCCTCCTCTGTAATAAGACCAATACAATTTTCAAGTGCTGGCATCATATCACGATCAGAGCCAACCGTTACTAAAATGCATCCGTCTGTATCATACGCAAGTGCCTCAGCTGCATTTTTTGCAACAACTGTTTTACCTACTACTGAAGCTTTACCGATTCCTTGACCGCGAGCTAGTAAATCTCCGATAATGTGTACCTTCATTAAGTTTGTAGTACCTGCTTCACCTACTGGTACACCTGCTGTAATGACAACTGCGTCACCGTGCGTAACAAAGCCATGCTTTAAGCTTTCATCAACAGCTAGTTCTAAAATTTCATCTGTTGTCGTAACTCGTTGACAAACAACTGGGTACACACCCCAAACTAGTGTTAACGCGTGAGCTGTATTGGGAGAACCTGTAACAGCGACAATTTGTACACCAGGGCGATATTTCGCAATCATTCTAGCTGTATTACCACTTTCTGTCGGTGCTAGTACTGCCTTTACACCTAAGTTAATCGAAGTGTATGCTACTGCCTGAGAAATCGCCTCCGTCATATTTGCCTCTTTTTCACGACTACGTGTAGAAACGATGGCCTTATAATCTAATGAATTTTCTGTACGCTGTGCGATTTTATTCATAGTTTGTACTGATTCTACTGGGTAAAGTCCTGCTGCCGTTTCACCAGACAACATAATTGCATCAGTACCATCGATAATTGCGTTTGCTACGTCACTAGCCTCTGCACGTGTTGGACGTGGGTTACGCTGCATCGAATCTAACATTTGTGTAGCCGTAATAACTGGTTTACCTACTTGATTGCATTTTAAAATTAATTTCTTTTGTACAAGCGGTACTTCTTCTGCAGGGATTTCTACACCTAGGTCACCACGCGCTACCATTAATCCATCTGAAACTAAGATGATTTCATCGATATTATCGACACCCTCTTGGTTTTCGATTTTCGGGATAATTTGAATGTGGTTACCGCCATTTTGTTCAAGTAATTCTCGAATTTCTAGTACATCCTTTGCTCGACGAACGAACGAGGCTGCAATAAAATCAACACCTTGTTTAATACCGAATAAAATGTCCTGTGCATCTTTTTCTGTAATTCCAGGAAGCTGTACAGAAACGCCCGGCACGTTAACACCCTTTTTATTTTTTAAGACACCTGCATTTTCAACAATCGTATGAATAAGTCCTTTTTCCATATCTTTTGCTAATACGCGTAATTGAATAAGTCCATCATCTAATAAAATAATAGAGTTTTGCTCAACGTCCTCAATTAAACGATCGTACGTTACAGAGAAGCTTGACTCAGTTCCTTCAACTTCAGTCATTGAAATATCAATTACTTGGCCTGCTGCTAAATGCAATTCTCCGTTTTTCATATTGTGCGTACGAATTTCTGGACCTTTTGTGTCGAGTAAAATCCCAACTGGTTTTCCTAATTTTTGTGCTACTTCGCGAATTAAATTAATACGTACTGCGTGCTCCTCATGAGAACCATGGGAAAAGTTTAAGCGGGCAACATTCATACCTGCTTCAATTAGTTTCTCTAAAATTTCTGGTGACTCACTTGCTGGACCAATTGTACATACGATTTTTGTTTTTCTCATTTTCTGCCCACTCCGTTTTTATAACAAATTATATTGATAGTTCTTTCATTAAAGTATATAAGCTTACATCTGCTTCATGATTTTTTTCGAAAGCCTCTGGCATATCATAGTCAATCACTTGATGATTGCGGATACCTACCGCCCTACCAGACTTTCCTTCCATTAGCAATTCTACTGCATGTGCACCAAATTGACTCGCGAGAACACGGTCACGCGCAGTAGGTGAACCGCCGCGCTGGATATGACCAAGAACTGAAACACGCGTTTCTTTTCCTGTTTTCTCATATAACTGTTTGGCCAATTCGCCACCAGACATGACACCTTCAGCGACAATAATAATGCTATGCTTTTTCCCGCGGGCTGCCCCACGATCTAAGCGTGCCACAATGTCATCCAAATTATAATCTTCTTCAGGAATTAAAACTGTCTCAGCTCCAGCTGCAAGACCTGCCCATAAAGCAATATCCCCTGCATCTCGCCCCATCACCTCAACTATAAAGGAATTTTCATGGGAAGTTGCTGTATCGCGGATTTTATCAATTGATTCTACGACCGTATTTAGTGCAGTATCGAATCCTATCGTATATTCGGTTCCTGGTACGTCGTTATCAATTGTTCCTGGGACGCCAACAACAGGAAAGCCTTTTTTCACTAAATCCATAGCTCCACGGTAAGAACCATCACCGCCAATAACGACTAGTCCTTCAATGCCAGCTTCGCGCATATTTTCAATGCCTCGCTGCTGAACATCGTCTTCTTTAAATTCAGGACATCTTGCTGAATTTAAATGTGTACCACCACGTTGAATAATGCCACCTACTGAACCTAAATCAAGATTTTCCATATTACCTTTTATTAAGCCATCATAGCCATGCTTTATTCCGACAACATCAATTCCATGATATGCTGCTTTACGAACGACTGCACGAATGGCTGCATTCATTCCTGGTGCATCTCCACCACTTGTTAATACGGCAATTTTTTTCATTGTCGAACCTCCTGCAGATACTATTATTATTCACATTAACATGAAAAAACAAACTATGTAAGGGTTCAGATGCTACAAAAACATAACTTTTACATAAAAAATAAAAAGAATGCGCTTTCACACACTCTTTCTATTCAAAAACATCCGAAATTTAACAATTATTCAATATACTTTCATCAATTCTCATGCTATTTATTCTAAGTTTTTTATTTATTAAAAACACAATATTTAACTATTTACGAGCATATTTACATATCCAAAAACCTAAAATTGTATTTCAGCTTCTGTATATTGTCCAATCTTTCTGAATTTCTCATAACGATCCTCAATTAATTGTTCACCATTTAAAGAACTCAAAGCTTTTAATGTGTCGCTTATACATTCTTTTATATTAAGTGCTTGTTTCGCTACATTACGATGAGCTCCACCTGTTATTTCAGGAATAATTCCATCAATAACGCCAAGTTCTTTTAAGTCAGGTGCTGTTATACGCATTGCTTCTGCCGCTTGCTTTCCTAGGGTACCATCACGCCATAAAATCGATGCAGCCCCTTCTGGTGAGATAACCGAATACGTTGAGTTTTCTAACATAAAGACGCGATTCGCTACACCTAAAGCAATTGCACCACCACTACCGCCTTCTCCAATAACAATAGAAATAACTGGCACTGTTAGGCCCGCCATTTCAACTAGATTTCTGGCAATTGCTTCACTTTGACCACGTTCCTCAGCTGCCTTACCGGGATAAGCTCCTTTCGTATCAATAAAACAAATAATTGGTCGCTTAAATTTCTCCGCCTGCTTCATTAAGCGTAATGCCTTGCGATATCCTTCAGGGTGTGGCATACCAAAATTCCGACGAATATTTTCTTTAGTTGATTTTCCACGTTGATGTCCAACAATTGTTACAGGCTGACCTTCAAAAAGAGCAATTCCTCCAAGAATAGCCGCATCGTCCCCAAACGTACGGTCACCATGTAACTCAATAAAGTTTTCACACATAGCCTCTATATATTGTAATGTAGTTGGTCGCTCTGGATGTCTAGCAACCTGGACACGATCCCACGGCTTCATATTGGCATAAATGGATTGTTCTAACTGTGTTAGACGTGTTTCTAATGTTTCAATTTCGCCTGTCATATCTACATCCGCATCGGCAGCAATCGTTTTTAACTCATCAATTTTTTCACGTAATTGTACTACTGGTTCTTCAAAAGCTAAATTTTTAGACATGTTGCACGCCGCCTTTCGTATGCATTTTTACAAGCACCGCTACTTGGTTTCGTAAATCTTTTCGATGGAAGATTGCATCAAGCTGACCATGCGCTAGTAAGAATTCCGCTGTTTGGAAATCACTTGGCAGTTTTTCTCTTACTGTTTCTTCTATGACACGACGACCAGCAAAACCAATCAATGCTTGTGGTTCAGCAATATTAATATCTCCAACAGAGGCAAAACTTGCAGAAACGCCACCTGTTGTAGGATGCGTCAAAATAGAAATAAACAATAGACCTTCATCACTATGACGTTTTAATGCCACACTTGTTTTTGCCATTTGCATTAATGATAGAATGCCTTCTTGCATTCGCGCACCACCGCTAGCAGTAAAGATAATAAACGGTAAACGTAATTCAGTAGCTTTTTCAACAGCAAGTGTAATTTTCTCACCCACAACTGAGCCCATTGAGCCCATTCGGAAATGTGAATCCATAATTGCTACAACAATTTCTTCCCCATTTAGAGAACCTATCCCAGTCAGCACAGCTTCGCTTAATCCTGTTTTTTGTTGATCCGCTGATATTTTTTCTATATAAGCAGGGAAATTAAGTGGATTACCAGTCTGTAAATGATCATCCATTGAAACAAATGATCCTTCATCTAAAAAATCTGCTACGCGCTCCTGTGCTGTCATTTTGAAATGATGGTCACATTTTGTACATACCTTATGATTTTTTTCTAGTTCCTTCGTTAATTGAATGTGACGGCATTCTGGACATTTTGTCATAAGACCTTCTGGAAATCCCTTTTCTTGTCCATCCTCTTTCTTTTTAGTGAATAAGCTACGAATTGCCATGTTTGACTCCCCCTTTGTTGTCTAATTACTTTGTACAATCCTCATCCATTGCTCGTAAGCTTTTAATGCTTCTTTTTCATAGCCTAGCTGCATCGATTTCAACATAGTTTGAATGATTATTTTTTCTTCTTCTGTTGAGTTTCGATTTAATCGGTCACCGTCATAAACTGCTAACTGAAACCAGACTTTTAGTGAAAGACGATTTCCTGACGTAATGATTATTTCTCGTAAAACATCCCGACAATTAATCGTACCTTCGATCTCTAGCTTTACAAAAAAACTGTCCCACACAGGTAGTGTTCGCAGAGTCTCTGTACAACTTATTACGCGAATAGCTTCCTTTTCATGAATTTGTCGCGTTAATTCGACATCCTTTTTCGATTTTTCATCTTCTAATATAAACATCGACAATATTTCTACGAGCTGATGCTTTTGTGTAGAAGCCAGGAAAGTACCTCCCCCATGCCTCGTTTCAATAAGACCTAGCAACTCTAAACTTCGCAATGCCTCTCTCACAGAGGATCGCCCGACACCTAGACGTTCTGATAGGACTCGTTCGGAAGGTAGCTTTTCACCAGCCTGTATTTTTTCTAATTTAATAAGTTGTCGTAATTGTTGGACGATATCTAAAAACACTTTCTTTTGTTCAGTTTTTTTATCCATACGATCAACTCCTCTTAACCAATATCACCTTGGTGTAATTGTCTATGTCGCTACAAAACATTTGTAAATGAAGATTAAAAAGTGGTCTGGCCACTTTTGAACATTGATTATAGCTTACAAAATAACTGTTAAAAAGTAAAGAAAAACTGCATAAAAATTTATGCAGTTTCTAAAATTCCCTTCAATTTCATATTCTTTTCGTCGCTTGCGCATGTTTTACTTTCACTTGAGGTCTACCAAAGCGCCTTTCAAGTGTTCCCTCAATGTAAAGCAATTCATCTTCTAATAACAGCTCTTGAACAAGATGAAAAACCTGCGGGAATAAAGTTATAGATACCGTTCCAAACTCATCCTGAAGCTGAACAAAGGCCATTTGCTCACCTTTTTTTGTGCGTATTTTCTTTACTTCTTCTATCAAGCCTATCATTTTTACAAACGTACCGTCACGAGCACCCTTCAACTCTCGGCACGTACTATTTACTTCATTCCAAAAAGTTCTTTCAGCTGAGACTGGATGTGCTGAAATATAAAACCCAAGACTTTCCTTTTCATGTAGTAGTTTTTCCTTTTGAGGCATAGCTTCCGCTTCCATATACTTCGGCTTACCAAAACTAAAGGCAGTCGCCGATTCCATATCAATATCCTCAGTTGGTCTTAGTAATTCAGCATGCTTTAAGGCCGCCTCCAATGTAGCGATTAATACAGCACGATCCTTCCCTATATAATCGAGAGCCCCAGCGAAGATTAATGATTCCATTACTTTTGGTTTAAAATGCTGTGCACTTAAGGCAACTGCCAAGTCAAATAAATTATCAAATGCTTCTGCATTCGTTTGGCGTAATCCATTCACTGTCTCTATAAATGGTTGTGGTACTCCTTTTATTCCAGATAAGCTATAGCGAATCCCATCTTTTTCAACAGTGAAAAATTTTGTACTCTGTTTTAATGAAGGTGGATAAAACGGGATCCCTTTCTCTTTCGCTTCACTCACAATCTGTAAGATTTTCTCCACATTTCCTGTTGCATTTGATAAAAGTGCTGTATAAAAGCTTTGTGGGAAATGTGCTTTTAAATAGGCCATTTGGTAGGAAATAATGCTATATGCGACAGCATGGCTTTTAGGGAAACCATAGTCTGCAAAGCGCACAATTAATGCATACACCTCTTCTGCCACATGAACTTCAAAGCCTTGCTTCATTGCTCCATTTACAAATGCGGCACGTTGCTCCTCTAATACTTGACGATTTTTCTTACTAACTGCCCGCCGCAATAAATCCGCTTGTCCCATCGTAAAACCCGCCATCACCGAAGCGATTTGTATAATCTGTTCTTGATAAACTATGACACCAAATGTCTCTCGTAAAATGGGTTCTAAAGCTGGATGAGGCATAGTAACCGATTCCCTTCCTGCTTTCCGTCTTGCATACACAGGAATAAAATCCATCGGACCAGGGCGATACAACGCATTGACTGCCACTATATCTAAAAAATGGGTTGGATGAATATCACGTAAAGCTTGCTTCATACCTTCCGATTCTAATTGAAAAATCCCTAATGTATCTCCCATTTGAAGAAGTTTTAAGGTCTTTTCATCTTGCATTGGAATAAGCTCAAACTCTATCCAAGGACCACCTGCTTTATAAATTGACCAACGTATCTGTTCCAAAATTGTCAGGTTGCGCAATCCTAAAAAATCCATTTTGACAAGTCCACTAGCTTCTACATCTCCCATTGGCCATTGCGTACAATATATTTCATCATGCCCTTGTTCAATCGGTACCGTATTGACTAATGGTGAAGGTGACAGCACAATCCCAGCAGCATGAGTAGAAGAATTTCTTGGCATCCCTTCAAGTTTTAACGCCACCTCAAGCCAGCGACGATGTTTTTCATCCTCTGCTAACCAGCCTTGTAAGCTCTGTGATTCGGCCACAGCTTTTTGCAAGGTTATTCCAGGTTTATTGGGAATCATTTTTGAGATTTTCTCCAATGTTTCAGCATCAAAACCAAAAACACGGGCAACATCCCTAGCAACTGCCTTAGCAGATAACGTACCAAACGTAATAATTTGCGCTACATTTGCCTTTCCATATTTCTGAGCGACATACTGAATGACTTTTTGTCTTTTACTATCGACAAAATCGATATCTATATCTGGCAAAGTAACACGTTCAGGGTTTAAAAATCGTTCAAATAATAAGCCGTACGCTAATGGATCTACTTGTGTAATAGATAAGCTATAAGCAACAAGAGAACTTGCTGATGAACCACGTCCAGGACCAGTTAAAATACGATTTTCTTTAGCAAAATGCATAAAATCTGCAACAATTAAAAAATAATCAGCAAAGCCCATCGAACAAATAATTTCAAGCTCATATTGAAGTCGCTCCCGATAAGCTGGGGGAATTTCTGTTTGCTTTAAACGTTCTGACAATCCTTCAAAAGCTTCTTTGACAAGCAAACTTTCAGCCGTTTCCCCTGTCGGCACTGGAAATTTAGGCATTTGCACGTGCATTTCAGGAATTTTCGCCGTACAACTTACTAGCATTGTTGCACTAGACGCAAGCCATTCTGGATGATCAGCAAACCAACTTTGCCATTCTTCTTCCGTTGGGGCATAATAACCTTGTAAATGGGCTGATAGCATTGTACCGGAAAGCTTTTCACCAGAGTCTATCGCCCTTGCAACCTCAAAGGCAAAATGATCGTCTGGACGTAAAAAATAGCAACTTTGAGAGGCAACGATCGTTATGTTCATAGATTTACACCATGCTACAAACGTTTCTTCATTTTCAACTACCACCCCTGCAGGTCTTGCTATCCCCATAAATAAACGGTTCCCAAAAACTTTATGTAATGCACTTGCTACTTCATTCCAATCCTCAATGTCTTTTAAGTCATCCGAAGAAAGCAATGCCACACAGCCCGCTGCATATCCTTCAAGCCATTTCCATGGAAGTGCATCATCCGCTCTAATTGAAACTGCACTACTAATCTTTAAAAGATGCTGGTAGCCTTCTTGTGTCTGAGCATACAGCACAAGTGGAACCTTTCTGTCATGCCACTGCACATCAATCGAGAGCCCTAATACAGCATGAATATTCGCTTGCTGCAATGCTTTACAAAAAGGCAAAAGCCCGTACAATTTTGAATTGACGATTGCACAGGCCTGAGTATTTTGCTCTTGTAAAAAAGGGATCAATTGTTCAAGCCGAATCGTACTTTTCAATAAATCCGCACTCGTATGCATTTTCGTGTATACATGTTTCAAATGAATCCCTTCCTTTCTAAGTATTTAAAAATGTTAATTTCAAAACTTTATTATTATGGCAGAAGTACGTTCTTATTCTCTTAAGTTTACAAATAATCACCAAATATCGAAAAATTACCATGATGAGTGTTGATCTCCGTTTGGGCGCTTTGTTGCTGCCGCTGCGCTTTCGCACAGATAAAACATTTGTAGCTGACGCTTCGCTTTCGCGCAGAGCAGAGCTTCCTGGGGGCGTCCGATGAGCCGCTTGGGCCAACACGATGTTGGTCACGAAGGCGTTATCACAGGACGTGATGCTCTTAGCCTTCGTTCCCCTATCGCTGATCCCCAAGGAGTCGCCAGCCTCCACTCCAATCACCTTATATATGGCATACGTTTAACAATGTCATCCACTAATTTTAGCGAAGAGCCCAATATTCATGTTTATCGATATGATTTACAAATTTCCTGTAATCTCGTTATAACACGTTCTGCTTCTTCCCATGAATAAGCTGTAGCCCCCGAAGCGAGCGGATGCCCACCACCATTGAATTCCTTTGCCAACGTGTTAATAATAGGGCCTTTTGAACGTAAACGCACACGAATCTGATCGACCTCTTCAATAAAGACCACCCATGCACAAATATCTTTCACACTTCCAAGACAACCAACTAATAGGGATGCCTCTGACGGGACAACATTGAATTCTGTCAGTAACTCCTTTGTCAGCTTGATATGTGCTGCCCCATACTCATCCATTTTGAAGTTTTGATAAATATAACCTTGTAAATTTAAAAGCTTTTGCTCCATTTCATACATTCCATCGAAAATTTGATTTCGATCAAAATTATATGTAATGAGCTCCCCTGCTATTTTAAACGTTTTTACGGTCGTGCTAGGGAATTGGAAACGTCCTGTATCCCCTACAATACCAGCAAATAATAATCTTGCTGAGGCATCAGGTAGCATCCAGTTGGCCAGTTGTTTCCCTTCCTCAAAAAGCTCATAAATCATTTCACTACAAGAGCTCGCAGTTGTATCCACCCATAGTAAATCACCATACGGATCATCATTTGGATGGTGATCAATTTTAATAATCATTTTACCCTTTGTATAGCGTTGATCGTCCACACGTGCCGTATTTGCTGTATCTGTCACAATAACTAAAGCATCGTCGTATATATCATCTGTTATGTTATCTGGATTTGCTAAAAATGATAAAGATTCTTCATGCTCACCTACTGCATAAACCTTTTTTTCCGGATAGTTTGCTAAAATAAGCTCTTTTAACCCTTGCTGAGATCCATAAGCGTCTGGATCTGGGCGCACATGGCGATGAATAACGATTGTTTCATATGAAGCAATTGTGTCGATGATTTGTCTTTTCAAATTAATTTCCCCCAATTTGATAGTAATAACCGTTAGCATTTTTCCTCAATAATCGTTACAATAATGACTAGTTATGCTAGGAGGTTTACTATGATCAATTTAATATTTGTGTTTGCAATAATCATATCATTTGTTTTTTATTTTTATTTTAAAACAAAACAGTTTCGTTCTCCATTACCAATTGCTAAAAATTGGTACAAAAGCAAGGCTAATGTAAGTCTTGGTGCATTTATTCTTTTATTCGGTTTTAACCAAGCGTATTTATTCCCTGGGCTATTTACATTTATTATTGTAGCAATTCTTGTCGTTTTAGGCATCTTTGTTGTGATCGAAAATAGTAAGAAGGTTCGTCACTACGGTCAATTTGTTGAAGAAGAGTACCGAATTAACCAATGAAAAAATCCATTATGCCCGGGCATAATTAAAAAAGTGAAAGGGATGGCCTAGCATTTCCTCTAGGCCATCCCTTTTTGTGTTTTCTTAACGCTCCAGTAATTGGAACATCATCATTGCCTTCCCAACAAGCATTTGTTGATTAAACACTTCGAAGTCCATTTTCACAAACTTACGACTCATGTCTAATATTCGAGGTTTTACAGTAAGTGTACTTTCCATTTGCACAGGCTTGATGAAATAAATCGTCATGTTTTCGGCAACAGCATCCCCACGCTTACGGCGCTTTAATGCGAATGAGCCAACTTCCGCTAACAAAGTTGTAAATGCTCCATAAGAAATTGCCCCATATTGGTTTGTCATTTGAGGTGTTACTTTAAATTCTACGATTAATTCTTCATCGCCAAGCACCTTCATCTCGTTTTTCACTAAATCATCAATCGTTTCACCATGCTGCGGCTGTCTTTGAGCAAGCTGAAGTGCTTTTAGTACATCTTGTCGGCTAATCACACCTTGCAAAATATTGTCATCATCGACAATTGGTAATAGGTCAATCCCTTCCCAAATCATACGATGTCCTGCAGAAGCAACACTCATTTTCATCGATCCAGCGATCGGATTTTTTGTCATAACCTTTTCAATAAGCTCGTTTTCTTCTCGACCAATAACGTCTTTAACGGTAATCATCCCAACAAGCTTATTGTTTGCTGTAAGAACAGGAAACGCACCATGAGTTGTTCGTTCATTTAGCTTTTGGAAATGACGAATTGTTTCATCATTTCGAAGGACAGAAGTATCAGTCATTGGCACATAAATATCTTCAATAAATAAAATATCTTTTTTGATTAACTGATCATAAATTGCACGATTAATCATTGTTGCCACAGTAAAGGTATCATAACTTGTAGAAATAATTGGTAGATCCAAGGAATCTGCGAGTAACTTGTTCTCCTCTGTTGTATCAAAGCCCCCTGTAATTAAAACAGCTGCACCAGCTCGCAGTGCATTTTCATGAGCTTTAATACGGTTACCAACGATGAGCAAGCTTCCTGCATCTGTATAACGCATCATATCTTCTAATTGCATGGCACCAATAACAAATTTCGTTAACGTTTTATGTAGACCTGTTTTTCCACCTAAAACTTGGCCATCTACAATGTTAACGATTTCAGCAAAGGTTAACCGCTCAATATTTTCTTTCTTTTTCTTCTCAATACGAATTGTTCCAACACGTTCAATAGAGCTTACTAAACGACGATTTTCCGCTTCTTTAATAGCACGGTATGCCGTTCCTTCACTCACCTGCATTTCTTTTGCAATTTGACGTACTGAAATTTTATCACCCACGGGTAATGATTCGATGTATTGTAAAATTCTCTCATGTTTTGTAGACAAAATATCACCTATTTCTCAAGCATCAAATTCTGCTCTTAGTGTACCATATTTTTTATAAAAATATTTAATATAAAGTGATGAATTTGTTTTACTTTTCCCATCGTTTCAACTACGCACGTGGTGCCAACCCATATAGTACAGCAGTGCCGCTGATTAGGAACAGTTTACTTTTTCACCCGCTTTTAAAATTTGAACCTCTGCATTTTGCACTAAATCTGCAAAAATTTGTGGATCCTGCTCGATTGGAGGGAATGTATTGTAATGAACTGGTACGACAATTTTCGGCTTCAAAAACGAAACTGCACAAGCCGCATCTTCTGGACCCATTGTAAAATTGTCCCCAATTGGTAAAAATGCAATATCAATAGGATGGCGTTCTCCGATTAACTTCATATCACCAAACAAAGCTGTATCACCTGCGTGATAAATTGTTAATCCTTCAATAAACAATAAAATTCCGGCAGGCATTCCCATATAAATAATTTCATTATTTTCCGTTACATATGAAGAACCGTGGAACGCTTGCGTAAACTTCACTTTACCAAAATTAAATTCCTTAGCTCCCCCTATATGCATTGGATGCGCTTTCACCCCTTGCCAAGAAATCCAATTGGCTAACTCATTTGGTGCAATAACGAGTGCATCTTTTTTCTTTGCAAGCTCTACTGTATCCCCGACATGATCATTATGGCCATGTGTAAGTAAAATAATATCTGGTGCTTCATCAGCTACCTTTAAATCTGTTTGCCCATTCCCATTAATGAATGGATCTATCAATATTGTTTTCCCATTTGATTGAATTTTGACAACAGAATGTCCATGATAACTAATTTCCATATCCGTTTCCTCCCTACAGTGCATATTGTTCTACATCATTTTTATTCGCTATTCATGCGGTTTTCCCCTTTTTTTGATATGCTAGTACTGAGAATAATAGATTCTTTCCTAACATAGATATACCTTGTTAAGAAAGAAAAATTCATTCGATCAAAGCCAGGCTGTAATTATAGCCAAAGCACGTGCAATTTTTTTCTATGCAATAAGAGGAGGAACTGTTTATGTCAAAGGTTGAAGAAATTCAAAACTATTTACAACAACATCAAATTGATGCCGCTTTCGTAACTACACCAGACAATGTTTTTTACGTTTCAGGCTTTAAAAGTGATCCACATGAGAGATTACTTGGCGTGATGATTTTTAAAGAGGCAGAACCTTTTTTAATTTGCCCCAAAATGGAAATCCCAGATGCGAAGGATGCAGGCTGGCCTTATGATGTCATTGGTCACCAAGATACTGAAAATTCAATGGAAGTTCTTGCCCAAGCGATAAAAGCTCGTAATGTTAACCCACAAACGTTTGCTATTGAAAAAGCTCAACTTATTGTAGAGCGTTTAGAAGCCCTACAACAATCATTCCCACAAGCAAGTTTCGTTCGACTCGACGAAAAAATCAATGCGATGCGAGTTATTAAAGATGAAACTGAATTGGAAAAATTACGCAAAGCTGCTGAATTAGCTGACTATGCTATCGAAATCGGCTGTAAAGAAATCGCTGAAGGCAAAACAGAAATGGAAATCTTAACAGCGATAGAAAGCGCTATTAAAGATAAAGGCTGCAAAATGTCGTTTGAAACAATGGTATTGAGCGGTCCAAAGACAGCCTCTCCACACGGTAAACCAGGTGCTCGAAAAATAGAAAAAGGCGATATGATATTATTCGATCTTGGTGTCATTTACGATGGTTATTGCTCTGACATTACACGTACAGTTGCCTTTGGTGAACCTAGTGAGGCACAAAAGGAAATCTACAACACAGTCTTATCTGCTAACATGAATGCAATTTCAGCAGTAAAACCAGGTGTTCGCGCAATGGATTTAGATATTATCGCTCGTGATACGATCTCTAACGCAGGCTATGGCGAATATTTCACACACCGACTTGGTCATGGACTAGGCATTTCCGTACATGAATTCCCTTCTGTTACAGGCGCAAATGAAATGACTATGGAGGAAGGCATGGTCTTCACAATTGAACCAGGTATCTATAAATCTGATGTGACAGGTGTCCGTATTGAGGATGATGTAGTAGTAACAAAAGACGGCGTAGAAGTACTAACAAAATTCCCTAAAGATTTGATTGTACTGTAATTGACAATATTTACTCAGGTAAAGTGAGACTTTAATCAGTGGGGATTTTATTTCATCCCCCACTGATTATTAGTTATGTGAGATAAAAAAGGAAGCAGCCATTATAGCAATGGTGCTTCCTTTCATTATGTCATTGATTATTTTTCCAAATAATCAAGAGTTGCCTGACCTAAAACATTTGCAGCTATGCGGAGCGAGCGTTCGTCGATATCAAATTTAGGATGGTGATGAGGATATACTTCCGTCCAAGAAGGATTTTGCGCACCTACAAAGAAAAATGCACCTGGTCTTTCTTCTAAATAGTAAGCAAAATCTTCTCCCCCCATCGTAGGATCGACAATTTCAACAGCTTTGACACTAGACACCTTTTCGGCTGCCTTGATAACATGCTCCGTTTCTGCTGGATGATTCACAACAGGTGGATAGCCTCTACGGTATTCATATTCATACTCAGCCCTTGTTAAATAGCAAGTAGCTATTAGTACTTCTTCAATTTCTTGTTCAAGGAGATCACGCTCTTCGTTATGGAATGTACGGACCGTTCCTTTCATATACACTTTATCTGCTATGACATTAAATGGGTTGAGTGCCTCAATATGTCCAATTGACACTACAGCTGGGCGTAGCGGATTTACTCGGCGTGCTACAAGCTGTTGTAAATTCGTAATAAATTGTGCAGCTAGTACAATCGAATCTTTCGTTTCATTTGGCGTAGAACCATGCCCACCCTTCCCTTTGATTGTTATATCAATAGAATCTGCCGCAGCCATAAATGGTCCAGATGCTATTTGCACTTTACCAAGTTCTGCAGGAGCCCATAAATGCGTCCCGAAAATTACATCAACACCTTCTAGACAGCCATCCTCTATCATAGACTTTGCTCCACCCGGCGCTAACTCTTCAGCGTGTTGATGGATGAAAACAATCGTTCCTGCTAAATCTGCTTGCATTTTGTTTAATGCCTTCGCTAATACAAGTAGAGTTGCTGTATGCCCATCATGCCCACAAGCATGCATTCGACCCTTGATTTTAGATTGGAATGGTAGCCCCGTCTCTTCCGTAATTGCTAATGCATCGAAATCCGCCCGAAGTGCCACTGTTTTACCTGGTTTGCCTCCAATAAGTTTTGCGACAACGCCATTACCCCCTACGCCTTCTCGCACCTCATGTCCTAATGCACGATGAAACGCGGCAATTGTTTTAGGGGTTTCTACCTCTTCAAAAGAAAGCTCTGGATTTTCATGAAAATGACGACGCAGTGCAATCATTTCCTCCTCGAATTGTTCAAGTAATGTTGAAAGTTGTACATGTTGTGCAATCATTCAAATTCCTCCTATTATTATCAAATAAGCCTTGTCTAGTTGCGTCACTCAGTCGTTCCCACAGGACGTGGGATTCTTCTGTTTAACGAAGATAAATGTAATCTCCTGGTCCAAGTGGTAATCCCAGTAAGAACCAAATAGCAAATAATATAATCCAACCAATCGAGAAGAATATAGTATATGGGAATAACGCCGAAATGAGTGTTCCGATTCCGATATTTTTATCGTAACGTCTTGCAAATGCTAATAAAATAGCAAAATATGCAAGCATTGGTGTAATAGGATTTGTAATCGAATCTCCTACCCGATACGCTACTTGTGTTACTGCTGGTGAATAATTAAGATACATAAACATTGGTACAAAAATCGGCGCTAATAATGCCCATTTTGCAGAGGCACTCGCAATCAGTAAATTAACGAATGCACAGATCACAACAAATCCAATAATCATTGGTAAACCTGTGAAATTTAATGCCTGTAAAAATTCTGCTCCTTTAATTGCAACAATGGAGCCAATATTACTCCAATTGAAGTACGCAATCATTTGAGAAGCAACAAATGCAAGTACGATAAACGATGACATATCTGCAATGGATTTAAATATTTTTTCTGCTACATCCTTGTCACTCTTTACCTCTTTTGCTGCAATACCATACGCCAACGCTGGTAATAGGAAAAAGAACAGCATAATTGGTACAATACCCGTCATAAATGGTGAATTTAAAAAGCCGCCTGTTTCAGGATCTCGTAGTAGACCGTTTGATGGTATTACTGTATAGGCAATAATCGCAGAATAGATAATTGCAACAATCGCTGCCCACCTTAAACCACGCATCTCTAGCGGTGTCAATGGTTCGAGTACGCTAATTTCTCCTTTATAATCGCCAAAACGGGGTTCTGTAAACTTTTTTGTCACCCATGTACCAATAAATATTAAAACAAATGTTGAGGCAATTAAGAAATAATAGTTCATTGTAGCGCGACCTGTATAATCTGGATCTACAATACGAGCAGCAGATTCTGTAATACCTAATAATAATACATCGATTGAACTAATTAATAAATTTGCACTAAAGCCACCAGCAACAGCCGCATACGTCACAATTAAACCTACTAAAGGGTTACGACCTAAACTCATAAAAATAAGTGCCGCCACTGGAGGTAAAATAATAAAAGCCGCATCTGCAGCCAAATTGCCCACTAAACCTGTTAAAATAATCACTGGTACAATTAATTTCTGTGGTGCGCTCATAACAGTCTTTTTCATAATCGCAGAAATCAGACCTGTCTGTTCCGCCAAACCAATTCCAATCATTGACACAATAACTAAGCCAAGTGGCGGAAATCCTGTAAAATTACTTTGCATTTGTGTAACGATTAAAATTAAGCCCTCTCGACTCAATAAATTAACGACTTCTATCGTTTCATTCGTTCCTGGTTTTACAGCCGAAATACCCATAACATCTAATACCCAAGATAAGATGAGTACTAATAATGCCATCATAACAAATAATGTAATTGGATCTGGCAATTTATTACCAGTACGTTCAATTATATCGAGCATCTTATCGACAAACGATTTTTTTGGAGTTATTTCATGTTGCATACATATTTCATCCTCTTTAATTTTAATAATCTAAAAAATCGATTAATTCAAATATTCTGATTCCTGTATGTACAAAAATTCCACTTTAAGTTCTTTTAAAAACAAAAGGAAAGAAATCTATTAGAATTGGAATATTATATTATATTAAAATGCTGGAAGAATAAGGGAACGTATCAAATTGAACCGCTCCCTTATTTGCATTTATTGAATTAATTCATCAACATTTACAAATGGCAAACCTTGAGAATCTGCCACTGCCTTGTAAACAAGATGTCCATCTATAGTATTAACACCTTTTTTCAGCGCAGCATTTTCGACACATGCTTGTCTGTAACCCTTATTAGCGATTTGAAGTGCATAAGGAATTGTATTGTTTGTTAAAGCAATTGTTGATGTACGCGGTACAGCGCCTGGCATATTTGCTACAGCATAATGTACAACTCCATGTTTTACATAAGTTGGATCATCATGTGTTGTCACTCGATCAGATGTCTCAAAAATACCACCTTGGTCAATAGCAATATCAACTACTACTGAGCCTGGCTGCATTGACTGAATCATTTCCTCAGAAACAAGCTTTGGTGCTTTAGCTCCCGGAATTAAAACTGCACCGACTACTAAATCTGAGTTTTTCACTGATTCTGCAATATTATAAGGATTAGACATTAATGTTTGAACATCACGGCCAAACAAATCTTCTAATTGACGTAAACGCTCTGGGCTTAAATCAATAACCGTTACATCGGCACCCATTCCGACAGCTATTTTCGCAGCATTTGTTCCAGCAATACCGCCACCAATCACTGTAACTTTACCGCGTGGTACACCAGATACGCCACCTAGTAAAATTCCTTTACCTTCATGATTTTTCTCTAAGAATTGTGCACCAATTTGCGTTGCCATTTTACCAGCAACTTCACTCATTGGTGTTAAAAGCGGTAAAGAACCATTTGCTATTTGCACTGTTTCGTATGCAATGCCTACAACTTTTTTATTTAAAAGTGCCCGCGTTAGCTCTAGCTCTGGCGCTAAATGTAAATAAGTAAATAGGATCTGACCCTCATAGAAGTAATCATATTCTGATGCTACGGGTTCCTTTACTTTCATGATCATTTCTTGCGCCCATGCTTCTTTTGCAGTCTCCACAATATGAGCACCCGCAGAAACGTAGTCTGCATCTGTAAAGCTTGAGCCTAAACCGGCACCAGTTTCAATGTACACTTCATGACCTGCATTTGTTAATGTAACAACTCCTGCTGGTGTCATAGCTACACGATTTTCATTGTTTTTAATCTCTTTTGGAATACCAATCTTCATCTTCCCTATCCCCTTCCATTACCAAAAAATAAGCACATTTTGTTACATACTCTTCGATGTATTGATGCACCCCTTGCATTTCCATATTACCAAACATAAACAAAAAATGCTTTAATTAAAATAATAATAGAAAAAATTTATAATATTTACACAATACTAAATATTCTAACTGGATTGAATAGTAATTTTCCACCCCGTATATTTATTTGGAACATACAGTATTTTTATTAATCGATACGACAGAAATTCCGAAGAACGTCACGTATGTAACAAAAATAACCTGTAGTCAATTGTGAATTAAATGCCTTCACTTTTTCACATTTTTTCTTCCGGAAAGTATTTCCTTTAGAAAATCATTTGGTATAATCAACTTATACAAATCTGGGAGGTAATTCAAATGGCTAATAAATATAAAAGCATTGTAGTTGCAGTAGACGGTTCTAAGGAAGCTGAATACGCTTTCCGTAAATCGATTGACGTAGCAAAACGTAACGAAGGTGCCGTATTAAATTTAGTAAATGTTATTGATACACGTTCATTCGCTGCAATCGAAGCATATGACCGTTCAATTGCTGAGCGTGCTCAAGCATTCTCTGAAGAGCTATTAAATGGTTACAAAAAACAGGCTGAAGAAGCAGGCTTAACTAATGTTAACCTTGTAATTGAATACGGCTCACCAAAAAATATCATTACAAAAGAGCTTTCTAAAATTGTAGACGCAGACTTAATCATCTGTGGTGCAACTGGTCTAAATGCAGTAGAACGCTTCCTTATCGGTTCAGTATCTGAAGCAATTGTACGCTCAGCTAAATGTGACGTACTTGTTATCCGTACACCTGAAAATTAATTTTGTCTTACATAAAAGGTATCCAATGTTGGATACCTTTTTCTTATTGTTGAAAAACTATTATGTCAATGGGATTAAAGAGTCTTTGATGGTTCCATAACACGGAGTGAGTTGAAAATCTGAAGCCACTATTGTATTAAAATCTATAATCACACACTAAAAAGATCTTCGATAAATTTGATTATTTTTTTGTATAAGGCAAGTTGCAAGTTCCTATAACGTGCTAAAAAGCAGTGTCTCATATAGGTTTTCAACACTTAGCTATTGTGCTTAAAACATTCTATAGTCCACACCAAAAGATACACGCTAAGTGAATTGGTTGATTGGAGTGGAGACTGGGCGACTCCTAGGGGATTAGCGATAGGGGAACGAAGGCTAAGAGCATCACGTCCTGTGATAACGCCTTCGTGACCAACATCCTGTTGCCCCGAGACCCTGGAGCGAGCATCGCGAGTGAAGCGGCTCATCGGACGCCCCCAGGAAAGCGCCCAGCCGGAGCGGAAATCAACCCTCTCGTTTTTGAGGCGACTCGAAGTGAAACTAACAGTTATATTGATACACATGCTTATATATAATAGACAAACTAAAAAAGGTATCCTAATTCGGATACCTTTTTTACTTATTTCCCTTCTTGCCACATCTTCACTTTTTCAAAGAACATAGCAAGAGCTTGTTTATTTTGCATATTTGGTACTTTTGCTAACAGTACCTCTTTTGGAGCTTTAAATTCTTTACCTTGTTTTTGCAAAATGACTATGCTCTTTTCAAGTGCTTTATTAGCGAACATTGTATCTGGCAATTGAATAATTGCTTGAATCCAAGCATGCTTTTGAATGTATTTATGAAGTTGTTTCGATTGCTCAGATTCGAAGAGATGGGTTGGTGCTAGGAAAAATAAGTAGCCTCCATCCTTCGTGTAGTTAATAGACTGCTCAATAAATAAATGATGGGCATAACTCATTCCTTCTGAAGGGCATAATTCATAATCTAATGCGATATCTTCATTCGGGTAATATCCGACCGGTAAATCACAAACAACAGCATCTGCAGGCGTTACTAATAAATCTTCTAATGCATCTTGACGGTATAAGGACACAGGCTGCTCTGTCAAATCAGCTGTTGCCGCAGCTATACGAATAAGTAGCTCATCAACCTCTACCCCTGTTGCTTCTATTTTCCCGTCTAATAAATTCATAACTGTTAGTAGTAAATTCCCTGTACCTACTGCTGGGTCTAAAACGGAAATTTTTTCTTTTTTCAAACGATTTGCAAATAGTTGCTCCACAAAATAACCAACTAATAACCCAAGCGTATCAGGTGTCATTTGATGATTCGGCTGAGATCCTTTTCGCATCCCCTTTAAAACAGCTATTTGAATCGCTTTGCGCACATCTTCCTTTGTAGCACCTTCTTGTGAAAAATTAACTTCCCCATCTAGCCATGCCTCTAAGCCGTCTAAAATGCCCTCTAGCAATGTGATATTATGTTCTTTTTCTATCTTTTCGGCATGTTCATTTAGCATACCAAATAACTTCTCGATATTTTCCATACACAACTTCCTTTCACGCAGAAAAGAGCCGTGACAAAAACTTGTCACAGCCCCTTTGTCTAGTAATATCTTAGCCTAAAATCAATACATTATGCTAGTGCTTTGACAGCTGCAATGGCCGCTTCATAGTTTGGATGGTTTGTTGCTTCAGGAACATATTCCACATAAGTCACTTTGTCATTAGCATCCACAACAAACACCGCACGCGTTAGAAGGCGTAATTCTTGGATGTAGACACCGTATGCTTCACCAAATGAAAGGTCACGGTGATCTGAAACTGTTTGAACAGCATCAATGCCTGCTGCACCACACCAACGTTTTTGAGCAAATGGAAGATCCACCGATACAGTATAAATGACTACATTGTCACCTAAGTTTGCTGCTGCTTCATTAAAACGACGTGTTTGTGCATCACAAACACCAGTATCTAATGATGGTACAACGCTAAATAAGCGAATTTTCCCCTCTGAATCTTTTAATGTAACAGGTGATAGATCATTCGCTAATACAGTAAAGTCCGGTGCTTGGTCTCCAACTTTTACTTCGTTACCTACAAGTGTTACTGGGCCATTTTTAAATGTTACTTGTGCCATATAAACGCCTCCTAATCTTCATATGTACATAATATTACTAAATGGAGGGAATTAATTGCAACTGAGACAGCTTATCAAAATAGTTTTGAACAATCTTTTCACACCCTTGGGTCGATGTCCGTTCCAACTGAGCACTTTGTTTGTTCCTCTATTCCATACGAAATAACCGTTAATCATCACTATTTCCACAAAAACTAAGAGCTGTCTCAATGTAATGAGACAGCTCTTGCCCTTATTCTTCGCTTTTTCCCTCTAGTTTTTCAGGTTCTGATTTTTCCTCTAGAGTGACAGATTCCGTCTTTTCCTCTTTGATTGGCAAAGATGGTTGCACAATATCTTTTTCAATATAAACTTTTTCATGAACGACTGTTGTATCTGCGAAATAGTCATGTAGACCTTGATTGTTCGGTAAAATGCCTACAAGAATATAAAGTGGCATAAAAATGCTATTGATGATACGTCCTATCCAATCACGGAATAACACATCTGACCAAGTCAGCTTCTCATGTTTTAATGAAATAACACGTAATCCAAATATCATTTTCCCTAGCGTTTGCCCAAAAAATTTCGTCATTAAAACGAAATAACTGTAATAGATAATTGCGGATATAATCGAAATGGGTGCATACCACACCGTTTCCGATAATGACCAATCCATAAAATAAAAAATCGGATTAACGAGAATTCCACCTACAGCTGTAATAACGAATCCATCTAATAAAAATGCCCAAAAACGTATCCAAAAGCCTGCCGTTTTTAACGCATAATTTTTATTCGTATTTGGCGTATCTATTAGGAGGGCATTCTCCATAGAGGGTGAACCTTGCATAACAATTTCATTGTTTGTCATTGTACTCCCTCCCTAGTTTTCGCCATATAAGTACATCATTTTTGGCGCTTTGTAATCTGCCATAATTTTCATCAACATTTTTTCCTCTGCTGAAGGACCAAATATTGATCCAATCTTCATCCCAACATATGATTGCCAACCACCCACATCATATGAATACTCAAATAATTCTGCGTCCTCTAAACCAAAGTCTTTACGTAGTGCAGCAATTGTTGCTTCCTCATCGCCAATCTCATCTACTAAGCCTGCTTCCTTAGCCTTTTTACCACTAAGAATTCGACCGTCCGCAACTTTTTTCACATTGGCCTCAGACATATTACGCCCTTTTGCGACAATATTAACGAATTCCTGATAAGTTTCATTAATCATGTCTTGCATCATAGCACGCTCTTCCGGTGTCACTTCACGCATTGGACTAAGCATATCTTTATGTTCACCAGATTTAAACGTTTCATATTTAATACCAACTTTTTCTGCTAATGCCTGATAATTAATAGATTGCATGATGACACCAATTGAACCTGTAATTGTATCACGTTGCGCAAATATTTTATCTGCAGGTGCTGAAATATAATAACCACCTGAAGCTGCCATCGAATCCATAGAAACATAGATTGGAATTTGTCGCTCTTCTTTAATTTTTAATAGTTTCTTATATATTTCTGCTGATTCCTTTACACCGCCGCCTGGTGAATTAACACTTAAAACGATACCTTCTACAGTTTGATCATATAAAATATTATCTAATTGATTTAAGAAAAATTGATGATCATAGGAAACTGGTTGCCATAATGTACTTGAGCCAACATCTTGAATCGCTCCATCCACCTTTAAGTAAGCAATACGTTTATCCATATCACCACTTTCTTTAACCTTTTCCATTACCGTCAAATCGTTTCCAGCCACCAAGCTTTCGAAATCGCTAAAGAAATTCGATTTAAATATTGCAAAAATGGTGTTAATCCCTAATGAAAATATTAATAGTACACCTGCAATTATTAAAGCGGCCCACCTTTTACCATTCATATCTTTCCGCCTCCTCATAACGTTATACGATTGATTTCCTAATTTGTTTCAAACTTATTGCAAAAATATGATTCAACTTCTATACATATCATACATTTTAACAAATTCATAGCCAATCTTTGGTGAAGAGCCAATACTATGCACAAGCACCATTCAATCTATAATACATTACTTAATTTTATAAAAAAAATCAAAGTTCATAAAAAAAGCAAGAACTTTGATTTTCGACATTATTTCCTAGGAAATTAATGATGTTTGACATAATGGATTTTTTCTTGCTCACGTAATTCGACACGACGAATTTTGCCCGATGAAGTCTTTGGTAGCTCAGTAACAAACTCAATTGCACGAGGATATTTATAAGGGGCTGTTAAAGTTTTTACATGTCTTTGTAGTTTTTTTATTAGCGTTTCATCACCAACTTCTCCATCAGCGAGCACAACAAATGCCTTTACTAGATTTCCACGAATTCCATCCGGACTTGCGACAACGGCAGTTTCTTTCACAGCTGGATGCTTCAATAACGCATCTTCTACCTCAAATGGGCCTATCGTATACCCAGATGAAATAATGACATCATCTCCACGCCCTTCAAACCAAAAATAGCCATCTCCATCTTTATATGCACGATCTCCTGTAATATACCAATCGCCTCTAAACTGTAAATTTGTACGTTCAGGATCGTTTAAATATTCCTTAAATAAGGCGGGTGTTTCACAGTGTACAGCAATATCTCCAACTTCTCCAATAGCAGTAGGATTTCCAAAATCATCGATAACTTCAACATTATTACCCGGAGTAGGCTTCCCCATTGAGCCCATTCTAGGCTCCATCCCTACCATTGTACCCACAAGTAATGTATTCTCTGTTTGTCCATAACCATCTCGTACTTGTAGATTAAAGACCTCGGTAAATACCTTTATCACCTCACTATTTAAAGGTTCACCTGCTGACACAGCCTGACGTATCGTACTTAAATTGAAGTCTTGCAAATTTTCAAGGCTTGCCATAAATCGGTATTCGGTTGGTGTGCAACACAGAATATTGATATTGAATTTTTCAAGCAGCGTAAGGTATGTTGCCGCATCAAAGTGACCTTTGTAAACAAATGCTGTAGCACCACTTCCTAAAGTAGCGAGGAACGGGCTCCAAATCCATTTTTGCCATCCTGGAGCTGCTGTAGCCCAAACAATGTCTCCTTCTTGAATGCCAAGCCAATTTGGAGCAGTAGTCCGTAAATGTGCGTAACCCCAGCTATGCGTATGAACTGCTGCCTTTGGATTACCTGTTGTCCCACTCGTATATGCTAAAAAGGCAATGTCAGTATTTTTAGTCGGTGTAGAACTTATGTAGGTCGTTGGTTGGTTTTGCATTTTTTCAAGCAACGGCTGCCAAGGTTCATGTGCGTGACCAATAACAAATTGCTGTATTTCTTGGAAATTCTCCACATTATCGAATTGTTCAATATAAGGCTCAAATGCAACAACGCCTTTTGCATCGGCGTGTTTGATTCGATATTCAATATCCTTCGTTCTTAACATCTCTGAACTAGGTATAATCGTTAAACCTGCCTTTAAGGCTGCAATATAGACAATATAGGCTTCCACGGATCTCGGTACCATGACTAATATAACATCACCTTTTTTTAAACCTTGTGATGTAAATACATGCGCTGCCTGATTTGCTTTTTCAAGTAAAGCTGTATATGTAATGTACTGAATTTCTCCGTTTTCGTTATAAACTAATAAAGCATTTTTGGTAGAATCCTGTGCATATTTTTCAATTTCCTCTGAAATGTTATACCATTCTGGTGCGATTAAATCTTCTCTTTTCATAGCAAATGCCCCCTTTTGTACGCTCATTATAAAGCTCCATTTTTATCATTTTCAATGGAAGACACTCTAAATCATTAAAGTCGTGACAACTATCATGCTCTACTATATGGCAACAGTCACGGATCGATTCTATCCATTAACTTTGCGTAATCGTTGCTTTACACAGTAAACATTTACTTATGAAGATAAAAACTCCCTATTGAACATGATTGAATAATATGGTACATTTTGGTCAACTAAAAGCAAGATTGCAGGGGGACTCATTTAGAGTTGAGAAGGTAAAACCTGACCCTTTGAACCTGTTAGTTAATACTGACGTAGGGAGCAATTCACATCTATTTACTGATGAAAGGCTCTTTTGCGTGTTGTTTTCCACACGAAAAAGAGCCTTTTTTGCACGCTTACGTCCATCCAACAAGGAGGACTTACATTGATATTTCAAACTATCCGAAAACAAAACCCACTTATTCATTGCATTACTAATTATGTAGTAGCTAATTTTCAAGCAAATGGCTTATTAGCAATAGGTGCTTCTCCAGTAATGGCTGATGACAGTCATGAGGTTGAGGAAATGGTCACAATCGCCTCAGGCTTATTGATCAATATCGGTACCCTTAATGAGCGCATGAAAGAATCCATGTTACTTGCAGGAAAAAAAGCAAATGCCCTTGGTATTCCTGTTATTTTAGATCCCGTTGCTGCTGGCGCAACATCTTATCGGAAACAAACGGTACAGCAATTACTAGAAGAAATAAAATTTGCGGCTATTCGTTGTAATATTGGAGAGCTCGCTGCTATTGCCAATGTAGAATGGCGACAAAAAGGCGTAGATAGTGGCAGTGGCTCCATTTCTTTAGCAGTCGAGGCACAAAAAGTAGCTCAACTCTACGATTGTCTTGTTATAGTAACCGGTGAAGAGGATTTTATTACGGATGGCAAGCATCAGCAATGGGTTACAGGTGGACATTCTCAAATGGCAGAAGTTACTGGAACAGGTTGCTTATTGAGTGCAATTTGTTGTGCCTCCTACGCCGTAGGAAATAAACCAATTGACCAATTAGTAGAAACATTATCACTTTATAAAAAAGTAGCCGAGCAAGCCGCTTCTTCTACACAATTCATTGGCGATTTTCAAATCGCAGTATTAAATGAACTACATCGACTTTCCAAGGACGGTGAAGCATGATGCATATTGTAACGACAATAGCCGGTTCAGATAGCGGGGGTGGAGCAGGAATCCAGGCTGATTTAAAAACATTTCAGGAATTAAAGGTGTTTGGAACCTCTGTTATTACAGCTTTAACGGCCCAAAATACTCTCGGTGTATCGGATGTCTTACCAATTGAAGTTAGCTTCGTTGAAAAACAACTAAAAGCGCTAGTCGAAGATTTTACAATAAGTGCTATTAAAACTGGAATGCTGTTTTCCTCCGAAATAATCCAATCAATTGCACGTATTTTAGCCGAAGTAAATATTCCGCTTATCGTAGACCCTGTCATGATAGCAAAAGGTGGTGAAAGCTTATTGCAACAACAAGCAATTGAAGCTTTACGTAGTCATTTGTTACCTTTAGCAACAATCGTAACACCGAACATTCCTGAGGCAGAAACCCTTTCTGGAAGGAAAATCAATTCTTTAACAGATATAAAAGAAGTAGCTCAAGTCTTATTACAAATGGGCGTTCAATGTGTCATTATTAAAGGCGGTCATTTAGAGGATCCATGTTTTGCTACTGATTATGTATTTTTTCAAGGTGGTCAATCATTTTCCATGCAGTCTACTCGTATTGCAACAAAACACACACATGGTACAGGCTGTACGTTTTCCGCTGCATTAACTGCCTTTCTTGGTCAAGGACTACCATTGGAAGAAGCGATTGAGGAAGCTAAAAAATTTATTCAATTAGCCATAACTCATGATTTATCTATTGGTAATGGCCATGGTCCAACAAATCATTTTGCTTATCAAAACTATAAAGATTCCTGTGAGGTAATTATTCATGAAACGTGACGATTTACAGCTATATTTTATTATGGGTACAAATAATGTTTTGAATCACGAGCCAATAAACGTTTTAGAGAAAGCTCTCCAATCTGGCATTACTATGTTTCAATTTCGTGAAAAAGGAACAAATTCATTAACTGGGCAAGCCTATGAAGATTTTGCTCGCAAATGTCAAAAGCTATGTCAACAGTATCGTGTTCCATTTATTGTAAACGACGATGTAGAATTGGCTATAAAACTTAGCGCGGATGGTGTTCATATTGGGCAAGAGGATATTCCAGTGTCGATCGTACGTAAAAAAATTGGTAACATGATTCTAGGTGTTTCTGTTCATTCTCAAGTTGAATTACAAACTGCACTACAATATGGTGCTGATTATGTAGGAATTGGTCCAATTTTTTCAACCACTTCTAAAAGCGACGCCAAACCACCTAGTGGAACTGATTTTTTACAGCAAGCTCGAACACAATATCCTGAGCTCCCTATCGTAGCAATTGGAGGCATAAACTGTTCGAATGCACATACAGTAGTGAAAGCAGGCGCAGATGGAATAGCAGTTATTTCTGCGATTTGCGAAAGTGAGGATATTTCAAATACAGTTTCTACATTTAAATCATTTGTAGGATAAATAAAACAGATAAATGATTACCCGTTAATACGGGATAAAAATAAACAATTTAAACAAACTAAAACCAGTGCCTTTTACGGTCACTGGTTTTAATTTTAATAATTACTGATTAAGCAATTATTGGTTGTTGTTTGGCATACCTTTTAATTGAGATTCTGCCATTTGTACAAGACGTTTAGTGATTTCACCACCAACGGAACCGTTGGCACGAGCTGAAGCGTCAGCTCCTAATTGAACACCAAATTCTTGTGCAATTTCGTATTTCATTTGATCAAGTGCGTGCTCTACACCAGGTACAGCAAGCTTGTTTGAACTGCGGTTGTTGTTGTTAGTCATGTCTCTCACCTCCTTGTGAATATAGAATGTGCGTTATTAGATTTTTAATACAAAAATTTTATAGGTAAATTGTACCTACAAAGGAAGGGAACAAAAAAGCCGACTCAATACTTTTGAGTCGGCTTTGAAAGTTTCTTCTTATAGAAGATCTGCAAATTTATCTGCTTCTTGTTCTTTTTTCGGGAAAATATAGACTTCTCGGTTTTTCACTGCTCGTTCGATTAGTTCATCAAAATCCGAGAAGCTTTCGTAATGCTCAACCTTTTCAAGCTTTGGCTTTGTTTTTGGACTTGCAGGCGTAAAAATTGTACAGCAGTCTTCAAATGGCTGGATAGACGTTTCGTATGTGCCTATTTTCTCTGCGATATCAATAATTTCTAATTTATCTGATGAGATTAATGGACGTAAAATCGGTGTATTCGTTACGGCATTAATAGCTGTTAGACTTTCGAGCGTTTGACTCGCTACTTGTCCAAGACTTTCACCTGTAACAATTGCTAGTGCACCAATTTCTTCACGTACTTTGTCCGCAACTTTTAACATCATACGACGAGTTGTTGTCATTGAAACATTAGAAGGTACTTTTTCTTTAATAAGAACTTGAATTTCAGTAAAAGGAATAACATGTAAACGAATACTAGCACCAAATTTCGTTAATTCATTAGCAAGCACCTTTACTTTTTCCAATGAATTTTGGCTTGTGTACGGAGGACTAAAGAAGTGAATCGCCTCTAAACGCACTCCTCGTTTCATCATTAAATAACCAGCAACAGGACTATCAATACCACCAGAAAGCATTAATAAAGATTTACCATTCGAACCTACAGGCATTCCACCTGCACCCGGAATAACTTGTGCCATCATATATGTTGCATCATGACGCACCTCTACACGAAGCTCGATATCAGGCTGCTTCACCTTAACTGATAAATTTTGATATTGTGGTAATACATAACCACCGATTTCGCGTTGAATAGCATGTGATTCTAACGGAAATGTTTTATCAGTACGCTTTACTTCTACTTTAAAAGTAAGCTGCTCATTTTTAAATGTATCCATAATTGTTATCGCAAGTTTTTTCATAGCGTCCATGTCTTTTTCACATGCAGCCACTGGACTAAATGATTGGATACCAAAAATTTTAGGTAATCCTTTTAATAATACGTCCATTTGTGTTTCATTTTGAATAGCTATAAACATACGGTCGCGCTCTGTGCGAATGTGTAAATGTCCTAAATCCGCAAACGCATGACGAATGTTCTCTCTTAAACGACGAATAAAATCCATCTTGTTGCGACCTTTTGTAGAAAGCTCTCCATATCGAATTAAAATTTCTTTCCAAATCATTTTTAATATTCTCCTTTAAGTTCCATCAATACTTCATCTAATACTTGTTTAAACTTTATTATATCTTCATTTGTTACATGTGCACCAAAACTTATTCGTATAACACCCTTTTTAAAGTGCTCATCAATGTTTAGTGCTTCCACAACATGGCTTGTTTTTGTCTGTTTCGATGAACAAGCACTCGATGTCGATGCAATGACATTACGTTTTTGCAATGCATTAATAATGACTTCACCTTTTAAATCGCGAATACTAAAAGATAAAATATGTGCCGCTCCTTGTGGAGTTGATAAAATATGCACGACATCTCCATATCCACGTAATTGCTTACATATTTCTTCATTCCATTGACGGTATTTTTTCGCACGTTCATTCATCATCTCGACTGCGATTCGGGCTGCTTTGGATAGGGCTACTGCTTGCGGTACAGCTACTGTCCCACTACGTAAACCAAACTCCTGCCCTCCGCCAAGTGCATATGGTTGCCATTTCATTTTTTTACGGAATGCCAGTACACCTGAACCTTTAAAGCCATGAATTTTATGACTAGAAATTGATATACAGTCTGGTCCCTCATCATCGTTAAATGAAATCGGTAACTTTCCAAAGCTTTGTACCGCGTCTACATGAAAAGCTGCACGACTTGATTCGTGAATAATTTTCGCAGCTTCAAAAATTGGTTGGATGGCACCCATTTCATTATTTACATGCATCATACTTACTAAAATGGTATCCTTGCGTATTTTTGTGCGAAGCTCCTCTAAAGAAATTACTCCATTTTGATCTACTTGCAAGTATTCTACATCAAAACCCTCTTGCTCAAGTTGCTTAACAGATTCTAGAACAGATGGATGTTCAATTTCAGTTGTTAAAATGTGCTTTCCTTTATGTGTATTACTACGTGCTAAACCAAAAATAGCCGTGTTATTGGATTCGGTACCACCTGAAGTAAATAGCACATTTTTTGCTTCTGTCTGCAAAATATCTGCTACTTGCTCACGTGCACGCATTAACAAGTCGTTTGCTTCAACACCCATTGCATGAATGGAAGCAGGATTGGCATAATACTGCTCATTCACTGCCATAAATGCTTGCATAACCTCTTTTAAAGGTTTAGTTGTTGCACTGTTGTCTAAATAGATTGTATTAACTTCCATTATTATTCACACACTTTCAAAACGTTGATTTAACGGTATTTATCATAACGCAATCTTCAGCAATTGACTACTAACTTTAACAATTATTCTAATTTAATCACTAATTGTTTAAAAAACTACCCTTTAAAGAGTGGCATCTTAAAAGCTTGCTATGATAGCTAAAAATTAAGCAGCATAAAAATTTGATTTTTGCATTGTTAGACTCGTCACCATAACGTGGGGTTGATTTCCGTTCCGACCGGGCGCTTTGCCGCTGACGCTTCGCTTTCGCGCAGAGCAGAGCTTCCTGGGGGCGTCCGATGAGCCGCTTCACTCGCGTTGCTCGCTCCAGGGTCTCATCTGTGACGCTGATCCCCGAGGAGTCGCCCGGTCTCCACTCCAATCAACTTATACAAATGACATATGTTTTAAATTAAATATCATCCCAAACTGTGAAATCAATTTTCAACATAATAAACCCTAGTCAACACGCTTATTTTTAATCTTTCTTCATTGTTATAAATTCAGTTGAAGCTGTGAAATTCATGACTTTTTTAAAGCCTAATTTTTCATATAAATGAATGGCTCTTTTATTAAATGTAGCTACTGTTAAACGAAGTGGACTAGCATTTTCTTGTTGTAGCTGATTTAAAATAAATGAAAAAAATTCTGAGCCACTACCTTTTCCTGTTAGTTCAGGCTTCATCCCTATCCCAACATCAATGCACTCGTCTAAATATGCACCATGATCATGTCCTTTAGGTACTTGTGCAGATACTCCTGTACAGAAAAAACCGACTAGCTCGTCTTGATCATTGACAATAGCATAATACGGATTTTCAAGAAATTCTTTCAAAGATTCGTCGCAAAGACCATTGTTGTAAAAATCATATGGTTTCTCATACTTCCAATTCAAAATGTCAGCTGCATACATTTCATTCATTTCCCGAATATAAAATTGCATTATGAACCTCCCTATACTTCATCATTTCTTCATTAAATAACAAAACTGTCTAAAAAGTAATAACGATACCTTTTAGACAGCTGATGTCATTTTTTATTTACTCGATATTGTTTCTTCTGCTACAAGTTCTTGAATTCGTTTTAAAGCACCTGGCTCCATTTCTTCCACTGCCGTTCCAGCCTCTTCTAATGCTTTGGAATAACGGAATTGATTGAAAGAGGATTCTGCTTCTTTTAAACGAGTATTCAATGTTGGGTTTGTTCCACGATGGCGATTACCATACTGAATAATTCGTTCAATCAGCATTACATTTTCAATTAATTCATGCGCCTTCGCTTTTACATCCTCTACACAAAGTGTTGCTGCATTTAAATTATTATGAACTGTTCCCATATTGAGTGGTACCTCTTGAAGGCTTTGCATTACTAAATAAATATGCTCTGCTGCCTCATCTAGACGTGCATCCATTTCCTCAGGAATACCTGGAATATTCGCCTTATTCAACATACGATCTGTTTCTTGTAATGTTTTCTTTAAGTTTTCTACTTGTGTGCGAGCCTTGTTCTCATCAATTCGAAGCTTCTTCATCGTATTGGATAAATGACCTTGCTCCTCATGAATTTGTTCAAGTTCTTCGTTAATTTCAATCAATTCTTCCTGCAAACTTGAGTAGGCAGATTTTTCCTCTCTAACACGCATCGCTAATAGGTCATAACGACGTTGTAAAGCCTCTAATTGCTTTAATGCAGCTTTTGGAACTTCTGCATCTTTTTCATTTAAACGGTAGCTTTGCTGCACAAAAGTTGCTTCATCACTTACTAATTTTGTTGAACTAATAACATTATTGATTGAGCTTAATAAACGATCACAATTTTGGTCAACATAGTTTTTAGCCATAACTTCTTTTTCAAGCAGATCGTAATAACGATCAATCTCTTCGTTTATTTCAGCAACCCGTGGTTTAACAGCTGTTAAGTTTAGCTCTGCTAATTCATTTTTTAGTGTCGCAAATTCTTCTTCAAATTTATCAAGCGCCTCGGTCAACTCTAAATGCTGTAAATAATAGGATTGCTCCTCCATTTCACGTTGGCCACTACGTAATTCTTGTACCGCTCCTGGGAGCTTTACTTGCAATTCAGTCAAAATCGATGGGACATCATTAATATATTCAAATGTCTGCTGTGATTCCTGGTTCAAACCAATAACAATTTCTCGCGCTTGCAAATAATTCCCTTCGCTAGTAAGCACATCGAATTCCTCAAACTTTTGAACAAATGTCTCGAGCTTTTTCTCCAGTGAAGGTAATGCTACACCAAATGAATGTTGGTGAGCTAACAATGTTTTACGTGCTGAGCGATAGTATTCTTTTAATTGTTCAATTTCAATACGATTTTTTTCTTCGCTGCCAATTAATTCATTTAATTCTTCTAAGATTTTATCTTTACTTTCTTCACACTTTTGAATGTAATCTTCTATCTCACGTTCAATTAAAGTTGCTTTCTTAAAACGGAGTCTATTGATTTGATCCTCTGCATCAAATAAAAGTGAATCAATTTTTGTCATATGTACATCGATGACTTCATCCCAGCTATTACGCCATCGTTCAAACATCTCTTCTGTTTCACCGTTCATGTTTAAAGATTTAACTTTTGAAATTTCCTCATTTATGGGATTGTTTTGTATTTGTGATTTTTCATTTTCAAGTTTAGCAATGATTGTTGTATGTTTTCGTCGCATCATAAATCCTACTATCGCTAAAATTAATAGTAGGATAACCGGAATGATGATATACTCCATCGTAAGCCTCCTATTCTACAATAAACGAATTGGCTAGTTGTATTTATTATATACTATGTTATCGCCTTTTGTACTAAAATTTGAGTGTTTTTTATGTATTTATGCGTTTCAAGAATAACACTTACTAAGTTTTGAACAATTTGCGCAAATAGAAGTGTTTTATCCTAAAGTTAAAGGAGTGGTAATTTTATGAAATATGACGGTCACATCCATAGTCCATATTGTCCACATGGTACTTCTGATTCATTTAAGCAATACATTGAAAAAGCAATTTCTTACAACTTTACAGATATCACCTTTACAGAACACGCACCTTTACCATTAAATTTTGCTGACCCTACACCACAGCAAGATAGTGGTATGAATCCAGAATTTTTAATGCCCTATTTTAAAGATTTACAGTGCCTTCAAAAGGAGTACGCACAAGACATCCGCATTCATATCGGTCTGGAGGTTGACTATATTCAAGGCTTTGAACAAGAAACTCGTCAATTTCTTGATACATATGGACACTTTTTAGATGACTCTATTTTATCAGTCCATTTTTTACAATGGCAAAATCACTTTGAATGCATAGACTTTTCCCCAGAAAATTTTATGGCTTTTGCAAAAAAAGTGGGCTCAATCGAACAAGTGTATAATTTATATTATGATACCGTCCTACAGTCCATTAAAGCAAATTTAGGGCAGTACAAGCCTAAGCGCATTGGACATCCTTCACTTATTCACAAATTTCAATTAGCACATAGGGTGAAAATTGATGATTCTATGCGGATTCGAGAAGTTTTAGATTTAATGAAGGAAGAAGGCTATGAACTAGATGTAAATAGCGCTGGTATAAGTAAAACATATTGTCAGGAACCTTATCCACCATTTTCCTTTATCGATTATAGTAAATCTATTGGACTACCCATTGTATTTGGTTCAGATGCACATAGTGTTGCTGATTTACATCAACACTATAACGCTATATATCCGAAATAAATAACTTACAAACGAGGTGTTATGATGTTTACAAACATTAATTATGAAGGGCCAGTTGCCGAGCAATATCATACTTTAGCCAAACAGTTAGATGCCCTCCTTACTGGAGAAAGCGATCGTATTGCTAATTTAAGCAACGCCTCTGCTTTACTAAATCAATTTCTTCCAAACATTAACTGGGTTGGTTTTTATGTATTACAGGGGGAGGAACTTGTATTAGGGCCATTCCAAGGCTTACCTGCCTGCGTTAGAATACCAATTGGACGAGGCGTTTGTGGAACAGCTGTAGGCAAAGAACAAACAATTGTGGTAAAAGACGTTCATGACTTCCCAGGCCATATTGCCTGTGATGCAGCGTCCCAATCCGAAATCGTTATTCCCTTAATAAAAGAAGGACAAGTCCTCGGTGTTCTTGATATCGACAGTCCAATCGTAAATCGCTTTTCTAAAGAAGATCAAGATGGGTTAGAGCTATTCGTAAAAACCTTACTTCTTCATTTATAAGGTGAAACTTTAATTAGTACGCCGCACCTCCCTATTTCTAAGTGGGAGAACCCGACGTTTCTCTTTTGATATAGATAAAAAAATGCCCTGAAATGATTTATTGTATCATTTCAGGGCATTTAAAGCGTATAAGGCCGATGTTTTATTTTTGCAAATTGTTTAGATAAAATCGATCATGAATACAAAATCGATTTTTACCACTATTTTTCGCTTCATAAAGCGCTGTATCTGCGTGTAGGAAAACAGATTGAAACGCCGGACGGTACTGTTCATCCCACGTGATGAGACCTGCTGAAATTGTCACCTGAGGATCTGTTGTATTTGGAATTCTTGCAACGATTGTTGCTGCTAAGTCGATTGCTTCTTTTTCAGCAATATTCGGGATATACACAGACATTTCTTCTCCACCCCAGCGTGCACAAATGCCACGAGCTCCAATCATTTCTTTTAATTGTACTGCAATTTGCATAAGAATCTTATCACCAATTTGATGTCCATACGTATCATTAACGCGTTTGAAATTATCAATATCAATGAGTAAGAACATCCCTGATTGATCATCTTTAAGAGACTTTTCTACATACTGGTCTAAATAACTTCTTGCGTACAATTTCGTTAAATGATCCAAATCTACCATTTCTTGAAGTTGATTACGTAATATTGAGTTTGCAATGGCTAAGGAAGAATGATGGATTAATGATTGCATTAATTTAAAGCTATCAAATGAAAAGAAATACGGCTCCTTGTGTAACACGATACTAAAGCCATTAATTTTTTCTTCCATTAATATCGGGATTGCCATAATTGAACGATATTCCATTTGATTAGGGGTTAATCGGCTGAAATCAGCAATAAATAGTGGATCATCGGTATATTCAAAATGTTGTTCAACATGTTTTATATAGGTTTGACCCTTTTCTGCATGGAATAAAGATGTACTTGCATCCGTCACTTCAAAGGTATCATTCTGTTTAAAAGCGAAGCAAACTTCCATTGGTTGAAAGGATTTCATTAATTGTTTTTGAAGGAAAAGTAACATGTCATTAATATCAATCCTCATATTCAAACGATGCGATGTTTCATTGATAAGTTGTAAATCACTAACAAGGCGATGTGATTGATGATATAACTTTGCATTTTCAAGCGCATTTCCAGATGTTTGTGCGAGTATTCGTATAAAATCTTTTTCAGTTGTTGAAAAAAGATATGTTGTAGGTGCACTTACTTGTAAAATACCATAAATAGCTTGTCTCCCCTTTATAGGGGCATTTAATATTCGACAATTCAAATCGCTAGCAAGCTCTGTTGTTAGCTCTCCCGAGACAAAAGCCTCAATAGTCGCAGGCCTTTCAGATAAATAATCAAAAAGCTTAATATCAATTGTCGTATGACGGTCTTGATCATTCGATAGTATAAGCTCCACATTAAACTTCGGGAAATTATCCTTAATGTTTTTCAAGACATTTTCTAAAATTAAATCAATATTCATAGTGGAATGAAATAAGTCTGTCATATTGTACAATTTTCGATATTGGTCTTCATTCACTTTTACTTCACAATTTTCTCTAATCCTTTGAAGAACCTTCGTAAGCGTTTCGACTAGCTCTTCGCCGTAATCCGTAGTCATAAAGTCTGTCCAAGCATCGGTTGCCTCGACGAGCAGCACACCAATTGGATTTTTGCCTTCCGCTTGGAAGAGCACCATATCTGTCATCATCGTATATACGTCTTTTTCTTTTAATATATAAGGAACTTTCACCAACTTCTGTTGATAAAAGTTGGCTTCAATCATTAACCATGACACAGCATTTAGTTTTGTTTCAATTGTTAAATTAGCCATCTCTTCAACAGGTATTAAAGAATTACCTTCGAAACCGAGAAATGCCACATTTACAACTCCAAAGCGCTTCTTTAGACACTGTTTCAATGAGGAAAAATACTCATTAAAACCGGCTTGTTCTTTAGAACTCACCCAAATGCTCAAAACATCTGATTTTATATATTTTAGCGTTTGTAAATGGTCTGTCATGAAATCACCTTTTCTATATAACGTCCAAATCAATTACTATTAACTTATAATATAGTATACATAATTTGTGTCATTTTGACTATATTATTCTATTTTACTTTTACATTTTACATTTCCCACTGTATCATTAACTATCATCGAATATCGAAATATGTATATAAAGGAAATTTTTACTATATCACCTTTTTAAAAATAGTTAGCCTAATAATTGACGTCTATGTAATAAGCAGTTACAATGAAGTTTGTGTAAAATAAACGCAGCAGTGGTATGAGCTTATTACTGTATTTTATTCCTCTATTTTATTGTAAACAGATTCAATAGATGGTGTATCGCGTAACCTAACGGCTGCATAGGCGAAAATACATGAAAATAAAATGCGTATAGGAATGGGTACTACTGGTTTTTGTTTTACAACAAAAAAACCAAATTTAAAGGAGGAGACAACAATATGTCTCGTTATACAGGTCCATCTTGGAAATTATCACGTCGTCTTGGTATCTCACTAAGCGGTACAGGTAAAGAAATCGAAAAACGCCCTTACGCACCAGGTCAACACGGTCCAAACCAACGTAAAAAATTATCAGAATACGGTTTACAACTTCAAGAAAAACAAAAACTTCGTCACATGTACGGCATGAACGAACGTCAATTCCGTACTCTATTCGACCGCGCTGGTAAAATGAAAGGTGTTCACGGTGAAAACTTCATGATCCTTCTTGAAACTCGCCTTGACAACCTAGTTTACCGTTTAGGTTTAGCTCGTACTCGTCGTGGATCTCGTCAATTAGTAAACCACGGCCACATCTTAGTAGATGGCAAACGCGTTGATATTCCTTCATACAGCGTAAAACCAGGTCAAACGATTTCTCTTCGTGAAAAATCTCAAAACCTTGCTGTAGTAGCAGAAGCAATCGAAGTAAACAACTTCGTACCTGACTACTTAACATTTGATGCTGACAAAAAAGAAGGTACATTCACTCGCCTTCCAGAGCGTTCTGAATTATCAGCTGAAATCAACGAAGCATTCATCGTAGAGTACTACTCTCGTTAATTAAATTACTCTGCAAAGAGTAGTTTAGAAAACCCTAGAAAGCCTTTTATATCAAGGCTCTCTAGGGTTTTTGCTTGTTATCGACAATGCACAATAATACATTAAATATCATTGTTTTGGGGCTGATGTTGGGGCAAATTATTAATACGGAGTGAAATGAATGAAGCTTGGAGATTACTTAATTAATAATGGAGTTAAAGAATAACCAGGAGATGTTTAGTTTGTTAACATTTCGATGTTAACTTAAATGGTAATAATTTTTCTACAAGATTTTATAAGTCATTGGACTGCTCGTCGGTATATAAAGAAAAAATCGAAGGTCGATACATATTCTTTATTGATAATGAATCAATTAATAATGAAGTAATACGAAATAAGATAAACATCCTACCTGATAAATTGCAATCCCTTTCATTACCCATAAATTTTACAAACTCGCAAAAGGAAATATATTCAAAAGATTGGATTTCTCATATTCTTGAATATTGACTCAGGGATTTTTTTATTTTATTATCTTTTCAATATCCTGGGGCTCCCCGTTTTTTGGTTTATTTCCTTCCTCTAACTTTTTTCGTTTAGTTCGCAATACAAGCCCGACAATTAGGTACAGCAATGTAGTAATAATGCCTGCCGTTGGGGAAACAAGAAATTCTTTTCCCGAAGCAATTTTAATATAGCCATCCAGAATAAGCGGATTCACAAGTGCATCTTCTGTCATATGCATAAGGACAAGTGGCCAAATACTTTTCGTCATTAAATAAATTTCTGTATACATTACTGTCCAACAGATCATCGTCACGATACCTATTAACGCAAAAAGCCACCTATTTACAGGAAGCACACTGAAGATATCACTTTCTGATAAGAACACTAAAAAATATGGAATATGCCAAGCTCCCCAAACACCACCAACAATAAAATACAACCAAAAATCATTTATTTTTAATGATGATAGTTTACTTGTCAAATAGCCTCTCCAAACGGATTCCTCAAAAAAGTTTTTAACAAATTGGATCAGTAAGCCACCCATGAAAACTGAAACGATTGCATCTAAATGAAAATCCGAAAAATCCATCCAGCTAAAAATATAGCTTACTAACAAAACTGCAGAAGTGATTACAGGATAGACTAGGAGCGAAACAACATACCATTTTACGTTACCCTTCAAATTAGGTAATAAGCCTATATCGTGCCAACCATCTCCTGCAAAGGCACGTAACGAGATAGTCATCAGCAACGGTAAAACTAGCCAAATTCCCATCCCAAGCGTGTCGCCTTTAGGTTGTTCAGGTATGAAACGATCTACGAAAACACCAAGCCAGCCACATAGCAAAACAACAACGATAAAGATTATTACATTCCGTGTAGTTTTCACTTTCAATCCGCCTTCCTGTTTTCAAGGATTGAAATAACCCACATTGTATCGGGACAAGGTGTTTCGGGATGCAGTGCAATGTATTGAGCGATACCCTGTATAGAACACCAAAATGCTACCGCAAGTGCTTCAGCATTCCCCTGTTTAAATTCACCCAGCAATTGCCCCTTCTCTATTAATGGAATACTCTTTTTAATTAATTTATCCGCTTCTGTAAGCATTTCTTTTAAATCTTCCGACAAGGAATCAAGATGTTGCGCATTTTCCATTAGCACAAACATTTTTGCAGCAGACGGGTTTGTACTGATCATGCTAAATATTTCCTCAGCAACCGCTGTAAAGATTGCCAATGATGATTCATTCATAACATCAAAATCTATTTTAAGTCTTTCACAGCCTATGCGAATTAATTCTTCATAAAGTTTTTCCTTAGAGCCAAAATAATGAAAAAGCAACCCCATGCTCATATCAGCAGCTTTAGCAATATCAGCAACTTTTGTTTCACCATACCCCTTACGAATAAACAAATCTAATGCTGTTTGTAAAATTAAAGCTCTTCGTTGTTCTTTTTGTTCATGTCTAATCGACATTTCTCCCACCCCTTTATTGAAAATATTCTCATTGAAATATTATTCAATAAAATTGCAAATAGTCCTGAAAAGTGCCTAAAAAAATTTTTTGTTTATCAGCCCGAATACCCATATTTTAACAAATATTTTCATCCGTTTGATTAATTAGAATATTCACATAAATTATGACGATTTTATGTACTTTAAAATAGTAATTACACAATTAAAAAGCAACATATTCACTACTAATATATTAAGAACAAAATATCAGTTATTTACTATTCAACACTTCTATAAAATAGAACACATTTCCAAAAAATATATTTTACTTTCATAGGAAAACAATTTTCAAAACGTTTTTATATCAATAATCCTCAGCAACACAACCTTTCATTATATCAAAAGCCAACCTAACTTTTTTGTAAAATAATAACATAATTAAAATTAACAATTTTAATAAAAATACGTGTTGAACTTTTACAAATAATAGAATAACATGAACTTCGAAAGGTGGTTCGCCATCATTCAAGCAATAACAATTATTTTAAAGGGGTTGGAAATATGTCAGACGTTCTAAAGCAATTTGTTATGCCGAAAACAAACTTATTTGGACCTGGAGCAATTCAAGAAGTTGGTAAACGCTTAAATGATTTAGAAGTGAAAAAGACATTAATCGTAACAGATGAGGGCTTACACAAATTAGGTCTCTCTGAACAAATTGCTAACATCATTATAGCTGCTGGAATTGATGTAGCCATTTTCCCGAAAGCAGAACCGAATCCAACAGATCAAAACATTGAAGACGGGATTGCAGTGTATCATGCTGAAAACTGTGATTCCATTGTATCTCTTGGAGGGGGTAGCGCACACGATGCAGCAAAAGGTATCGGACTTATTGCTTCGAATGGTGGACGCATTCATGATTACGAGGGCGTTGACAAATCACAAAACCCACTAGTGCCATTAATCGCTATTAACACAACTGCTGGTACAGCAAGTGAAATGACTCGCTTCACAATTATTACGGATACCTCTCGTAAAGTGAAGATGGCCATTGTGGATAAACATGTTACTCCACTTCTATCAATTAATGACCCCGAGTTAATGGTTGGCTTACCTCCTGCTCTAACTGCGGCAACTGGTTTAGATGCATTAACACATGCAATCGAATCATTTGTGTCGACAGAAGCAACACCAATTACTGATGCATGCGCAGAAAAGGTGCTTCAGCTAGTTCCTGAATATTTACCACGCGCCTATGCAAACGGTGCAGATTTAGAGGCACGTGAGCAAATGGTGTACGCACAATTTTTAGCAGGCATGGCGTTTAATAATGCTTCACTTGGCTATGTACATGCAATTGCGCATCAATTAGGCGGTTTCTATAATTTACCACACGGAGTATGTAATGCTATTCTTTTACCACATGTTTGCCGCTTCAACTTAACAGCACGAACTGACCGTTTTGCAAGAATCGCTGAATTGTTAGGTGAAAACGTTGAAGGGTTAAGTAAACGTGAGGCTGCTGAAAAAGCAATTACAGCAATTGAAAACCTTTCTAGTGATTTAAACATTCCAAGTGGCTTCCGCGAATTAGGCGCGAAGGATGAGGATATTGAAATCTTAGCGAAAAATGCAATGTTAGATGTATGTGCTGCAACAAACCCACGTAAAGCAACTTTAGAGGACATTAAACAAATTATTACAAATGCAATGGGTCCTGTTGCGAAAAAAGAAGAGTCACTCGAAGCTATCGCACTTTCTTAATAGATAATCAAAAGGCATGTCTCGTGGCATGCCTTTTTTAATTGATAACTGCCAGAGGTTTTGAGCCAACAAGTGGTTTTTGTGCGAAAGCGTAGCGACAGCAACAGATGCTATTTTGTGCGAAAGCGCAGCGGCAGCAACAAAGTTAAAGCTAAAGAGCATTCAGTCATTGTATGTCACTCGAACACTCGCTATACTTTTCTTAAAAAGAATTGGAGATAAGAAAATGCGTTTAATCTCAATTTGTCCTAGTAATACAGAACTTGTTGCTTATTTAGGGCTGACTGACCACCTTGTGGGCGTCGATGATTTTTCAGATTGGCCATTAGTCGTAAAAGACTTGCCTCAGCTTGGCCCAGATTTATCAATTGATATGGATGCATTAGAAGCATTGCAGCCAGATCTTGTACTTGCATCGTTAAGTGTCCCTGGCATGGAAAAAAATATTGAAGCTTTACAAGCTAGAAATATTCCTCATATTGTTTTTAATGCCAATTCTTTAGAGGAAATCGCACAGGACCTTCATATTTTAGGTAAAGCTTGTGGAGTTGAGGAGCGTGCTAAAAAAATTTCCGAGGAATATTTATATTGTATTGATTGTCTATACAAAGTTGCTCAAACAATTCCTAAAAAACCTACTGTTTATTGGGAATGGTGGCCAAACCCTATCTTTACACCAGGTAAAATTAATTGGTTAACTGAAATTAGTGCCATTGCTGGTGGGCAAAATCTGTTTCAAGATGTAGAACTAGCAAGTGTGCAAACTGATTGGGCTGATGTAGTAAGGCGTGACCCAGACTATATAATGATGGCTTGGGTAGGTGTTGCCTTTGAGCGAATTCAACCGGCAAATTTATTAAAACGGTCGGATGCGCAGGAGCTACGAGCTGTTAAAATGAAACAGCTTCACGTAATGGAGGAATGGCTTTATTGTCGTCCATCACCACGCCTCATAGAGGGTGCATTAAAGCTTGCAAATATGCTTCACCCCAAAAAATATGAGCACATCAAGCTTCCAAGTTTTTTAGATAGTTAAAAATAAAAGTATGGCTCTTCTGCAAAGAGAGGGGTTGATTTCCGTTCCGGCTGTGCGCTTTGTTGCTGTCGCTTTGCTTTCGCTACAGAAAACATTTGCCGCTGACGCTTCGCTTTCGCGCAGAGCAGAGCTTCCTGGGGGCGTCCGATGAGCCGCTTCACTCGCGTAGCTCGCTCCAGGGTCTCATCTGTGACGCTGATCCCCAAGGAGTAGCCCAGCCTCCACTCCAATCAACCGTTTTACTTATCTTGTATCTTCTAACATAGCGGCTAGAGATTTCCTAAACCATTTTATTTTCCATCCAAAAGAGACATCCCCTCTAATATTGAGGGGATGTCTTGTTGTATACGTCTGAGTTAAACAAACTTCACCATATGGTATTTTTTCTTGCCGCGTCGAACAATGCTGAATGCATCTTCTAAACGATCTTTGCCGTCGATGACATATTCTAAGTTAGTAACCTTTTCACCATTCACGCTAATTGCACCATTTGTTACGTCCTCACGAGCTTGACGTTTTGAAGGAGAGATACCCGCTTCCACAAGTAAGTCCACGATGTTTTTATCTTCTTTCGCCATTTCAATAGAAGGAACATCTTTAAATGCATCCTTCATTTCATCAGCAGAAAGTGCTTTTAAGTCTCCAGAGAATAAAGCAGCTGTAATGCGGATTGCTTGGTCTAATGCTTCCTGACCATGAATTAAGCGTGTCATTTCTTCAGCTAATGCTTTTTGTGCCTTACGTAAGTGTGGCTCCTCTTCAACAGATACTGCTAAAGCTTCAATCTCTTCACGAGAAAGGAATGTGAAGATTTTTAAGTATTTCACAACGTCAGCATCCGCAGCATTAATCCAGAATTGGTAGAACTCGTATGGAGATGTTTTCTTACCATCTAGCCATACAGCACCACCTGCCGTTTTACCAAATTTCGTACCGTCTGCTTTCGTTACTAAAGGAATTGTTATACCAAAAGCTTTCGTTTCTTCCTCATGTGTTTTACGAATAACTTCTAAACCAGTTGTAATATTCCCCCACTGATCAGAACCACCTACTTGAATGCGACAGTTGTAATGGTCGTATAAGTGATTGTAATCAATACCTTGAATTAAAGTATATGCAAACTCAGTAAATGAAATCCCTGTATCAAGACGTGATGCAATTGTATCCTTTGCTAACATGTAGTTTACATTAATTAATTTCCCATAATCACGTAAAAATTCGATCGTATTTATATTGCCAATCCAGTCACGGTTATTCACTAACTGAGCACCATTACCATCTTCTGCAAAATCAAAGATACGTTCTAATTGACCACGGATACCTTGAACATTTTTATCAATTTGCTCAACTGTTTGTAATTGGCGTTCTTCAGAGCGACCAGATGGATCTCCAATCATACCCGTTGCACCACCAACTAACAAAATTGGACGGTGGCCTGCTTTTTGGAATCGACGTAGCGTTAAAAGAGGCACAATATGCCCAATATGCATAGAATCTGCAGTTGGATCAACACCACAGTATAAAGATACAGATTGCTCATCCAATAATTTAGCCATACCTTCAGCATCAGTTTGTTGGTATAACAATCCACGCCATTCTAAGTCTTGTAATAATTCGTTCGTCATTTTAATTCCTCCTAAGTGTTTAATATTTCGTGTAGGGAGAAATAAAAAAGTCCCTACACGCAAAAACATTGCATGCAGGGACGTTAATAACTAACGCGGTACCACCCGGCTTGAAGATGTCATCCATCTTCCTCTTCATTCAACCGCCTTTATCGCAGGCGCGCACGTCTAAGCTCCAAGCACGTAATTCGTTTCTACATTATGACCAGCTTTCACCAACCGCTGGCTCTCTAAACAGGGAATGTAGATACTACTGCAAGCTCTTCATCACTAGAAAACTATAAGCATTATTCTAAACGATTCTTTTTCATTGTCAATAACTATGTTCGACCTAAATCAATATGTGCTATAATAGACAAGATTTTAGGAGGTCGATACATTGAAAGATTGGATTGAGAAAATCAATGCAAAGATCGATGATTTAATTCAACAAAAATGGATGAAGAAATTACGTATTTCAGGAAGTGTTACCTGGAACTTATTTTTACTATTTTTAGTCTTTGCATTGGTTGGGACTGTATTTGCCGGTTCAGTGGGCGCTGGCTATTTTGCTTCGCTTGTAAAAGAAGAGCCACTTCGCTCAAAGGAAGAATTAAGGACAGAAATTTTCAACTACGATTCAACAAGTGAGATTTATTTTGCCAACGATATTTATATCGGAAAATTACGGACAGATTTAGACCGTCGAGTAACCACATTAGATCAGGTCGCACCTAATGTTATTAATGCAGTATTAGCAACAGAGGACGAGTATTTCCGCGAACATAACGGAATAGTTCCAAAGGCTGTTGTCCGTGGGCTACTTCAAGACGTAGCAAACTCTTCCACCCAAACTGGTGGTTCTACATTAACACAACAGCTTATTAAAAACCAAGTATTAACAAACGAAGTATCTTATGAACGAAAAGCAAAAGAACTTTTACTTGCTATGCGTTTAGAGCATTTTATGAAAAAGGAAGAAATTTTAGAGGCCTATTTAAACATAATACCTTATGGCCGTAATGCTTCCGGTCGAAACATTGCAGGAGTTGAAACAGCTGCTGAAGGTATTTTCAATGTAAAAGCAAAGGACTTATCGCTTCCTCAAGCAGCGTATATAGCTGGTATACCGCAATCACCTTTCGCTTACACACCTTTCACAAATAAAGGTGTACTTAAAAGTAAAGAAGCTCTGAAACCGGGTATTGATCGTATGAAAACTGTACTTTATCGTATGAAAGACGCTGGTTATATTAACGAAGCTCAATATAAAGAAGCAGTTGCTTACGATATCACTGCTGACTTCCGTTCACCAGAGATGCGTGCAGAAGATCGCTACCCATGGCTAACATATGAGCTTGAAAGTCGAGCGAAAGATATTATTGCAGAAAAACTAGCAGAAAAAGATGGTATTGATCCAGAACGCTTAAAAAATGAGAAAAAATTAAAAGAAAAGTATACGATTCTAGCAGATCGCGATGTCCGCTCAAAAGGTTATCGTATCTATTCAACTATTAATAAAGATATGTACGATTCGATGCAAAAAGCAGCGGACAACTTTAAAAATTACGGTCATACTTATACAGTTAAAGAAAAGGATCCTACAACAGGTGAACAAGTTGATGTTCAAATGCCTGTACAGGTTGGTAGTATTTTAATTGAAAATAATACTGGACGTATTTTAAGCTTTGTCGGTGGTCGTGACTTTGAATTAAAAAAATATAACTATGCTACACAGGCAAAACGCTCAAATGGCTCAACTATGAAGCCATTACTTGTATATGCACCTGCAATAGAATACGGTGTAATCGGTGCCGGAAGCCCATTAGTTGACGTAAAATTCTCTATTCCCGGATGGAGCCCAACAAACTATAATACTAATGATGAACGAGGGCTTATCCCGGCACGTGAGGCATTAGCGAGTTCACAAAACTTATCAGCTGCACGTCTATATTATAGTATTCTTAACAGACGTCCTGCCGATTATTTAGTAAAGATGGGAATCACAACCCTAAAGCCTAATGATTTCACTAACCCTTCTGCTAGTCTTGGGGCGGTAGAAGATGGTATTACGGTTGAAGAGAACACCAATGCCTTTGCAACTTTTGCAAATAGTGGACAATTTATAGACTCTTATATGATTGATAGAATTGAAGACCAAAATGGCAATATCATTTATAAACACGAAGTTAAACCTGAACAAGTATTTAGTCCTGAAACCTCTTATATCATTACAGATATGTTACGAGATGTGTTAACAAAAGGAACAGGTACACTTGCAAGAAATACTTTAAAATTCTCTGCTGACTTTGCTGCTAAAACAGGTACTTCACAAGATTACAAAGATGCTTGGCTAGTTGGTTATAACCCGAATGTTTCTCTTGGTGTATGGATAGGTTATGATAAAAATCAATCACTTAATGCATTTAATAATACGTACCAACAGCCAAGTGAGCGAATTAACAAGCTATGGGGAAAATTAATGAATTCTGTGTATGATGTCGATCCACAATTAATTGCCCCTAAAACTAGATTTAAGCAACCGAAAAACGTTGTGACTGCATCATTCTGTGGTATTTCTGGTTTAGCGCCTTCTGCAGCATGTGCTAATGCTGGTCTCGTGCGCTCTGATTTGTTTAACGCGAAAGTATTTTTACCTTCACAACCTGATGATAGCTTAGCTTCTTCAAGTGTTGTGACGATAAAAGGTAAAACTTATAATGCACTTCCTAGCACACCGTCAGAATTTGTAAAAGCAGGTGGTGCAGGTATTAATCAGGCATTTATAAAAAGAATGCTTGGCCCACTTGGCGGTAACCCTGCTAGCCTATTACCGAAAAATTCGTCATTATCGAATTCATCGGTATCAGCTGTTGATTTCCCAGCTGATAACAGTGCACCAGCAGCAGTAACAGCTTCTATTAATGGCAATACATTATCTTGGACAGGGTCTTCAAATGATGTAGTTGGTTATAGAATATATAAAGTAACAAACGGTGGTAAGACTCTTGTTGGATCAGTGCTTGAATCATCCCAAAGTATGACGGTAGCAAGTGGTCAAGCCTATGCTGTTGTTGCAGTAGATATTACAGGTTTAACTTCAGCGCAATCCAATATCGTTTCTACTGGTGGCAGTGCGAATGAAAAACAACCTGATAAAGAACAAGAAGAAAAAGTTCCACCAACTACACCACCTACTAACGGCAATGAGCCGAACAATAATGAAAACGGCACAGAAAATGGCAATGGGACTGGTGGAAATAACGGGAATGGCTCGAATAACGGCAACGGTTCTGGAAACACTGGAAATGAGTCAAATAACGGAAATGGTTCTAATAACGGGAACAACGGCTCGAATAACGGGAATGGTACCGGAAATAACGAAAATGGCTCAAATAACGGAAACGGTTCCGAAAACACTGAGAATGGCGGCTCTAACGGAGGAGAAAACGGAAATACAACTCCACCGCCTAATCCACCTACCCGATAATATGCAGGCATACTACAATTATTTTTGAATTGTAGTATGCCTGTTTTTTTGTCATTATTAAGAGGACTACTAATTTAAAGGGGTGGAAATATTATGAACGTTTTAGTTTTAGGAGGTACCCGTTTTTTTGGTAAAAAGCTTGTAGAACTCTGTCTTCAAAATGGCCATAGCGTAACTATATTAACACGTGGACAAAGTGGAAATCCTTTTGGTACTAAAGTGAAGCAGCTAATTGTTAATCGAGACGACGCTGATTCGTTGTCGAAGGCACTAGCAAGCACTACGTGGGATATTGTCTATGATAATATTTGCTATTCTCCTAACGAAGCTCTCAACATATGTGAAATTTTAGAAGGTAAAACGAAAAAGCTCGTTTTTACATCTACTCTATCAACCTACGAAATAGACGGCATTATCAAAACAGAAGAAGATTTTAATCCATATAATTATGAAGTTCGGATGGGAAACCGCGAAGATTTTTCGTACGGTGAGGGTAAGCGTCAAGCAGAGGCAGTACTTTTCAAAGAGGCCACATTCCCTGTTGTCGCTGTACGTTTCCCGATTGTTATGGGGGAGAACGACTATACACGCCGTTTACATTTCCATGTTGAACGAATTTTACAAGAACAGCCTATTTCATTACCAAATATTGATGCAAAGATGAGCTTTATTACGGACGATGAAGCAGCTGCATTTTTGTATTTTGCAGGCACTACACCTATTGAAGGACCTTATAATGCAACAGCAGCAGGTGCAATTTCATTAAAAGATTTACTAGGTCTTATTGAAGAAACAACCGGAAAGCATGCAAAAATTTCCCTTGTAGGTGGCGATGACAAGTCGCAGTCGCCATATGGGGTTCCAGCAGATTGGTATATGTCCACTACAAAGGCAGAATCAGCAGGCTTTACATTCAGTCAACTCCATGATTGGCTCCCTTCTCTAGTGAAAACATTAGTAAATGAGCTGCGATAAATCGAAACTTTAATCAGTGTGGTGTTCTTTACCCCACTGATTATTAGTCTTCACCAATCGGGTATTTACGGGCAGTTTGCCTCCCCTAATTTCTTTGCTCTCATTGAATTTAAAGCGGGAGGACCTGACGCTTCTCTTTTGATACAGATAAATTACTGCCCATTAATACGGGACAAGATTTTACTATACTAATAGACTTATCAACATAACGTGGGGTTGATTTCCGTTCCAGCTGGGCGCTTTCCTAGGGGCGTCCGATGAGCCGCTTCACTCACGTTGCTCGCTCCAGGGTCTCATCTGTGACGCTGATCCCTAAGGAGTCGCCCAGCCTCCACTCCAATCAACTAATATACTTGGCATATTCCCCCAAAATTTCATCTTAATTTTTACAGATAAGCATTAAAAGATCTGCTAGATTTTTTTAGCAAGAAATCTAGCAGATTCATTTTTATCGTATTTAATTGATCAGATACTACAGCAGTATCGTTTTTAAAATCGCAATTGCTTCATCGATTTCTGCTTTTGACACGGTTAATGGAGGTAATAGGCGAATAACGTTAGGTCCTGCACCCACTAATAATAAGCCCTTTTCCTCCGCTGCTGCTATATACGAGGCTACCTCAATATCCCCACAGCCAATACCAAGAAGTAAGCCCTGGCCCTGTACTGTATACGTTGAAGGAAGATGCGTTTTCAATTGCTTAACAAAATACGTAGATAGCTCCTGTACATTTTGTAAAAAAGGCGCTGCAAAGACATGATCAAGCACGGTTTCAGCAACACTCATCGCAAGCGGGTTCCCACCGAATGTTGTGCCATGTGTGCCTGGACTAAATGTCTCATATAACTCGGCTGTTCCAAGCATCCCACCGACAGGGAAACCACCACCTAGCCCTTTTGCTAATGTCACAATATTTGGCTTTAAAATCGTTTGCTCAAAAGCATATTTTGTTCCTGTTCGTCCAATACCGGTTTGAACTTCATCGATAATTAGTAATATTCCTTTGTCGTCACAGACTTTAGCGATTGCTGCTGCGAATTCTGGTGATACACTGTTAACACCGCCTTCACCTTGAATCATTTCCAGCATAATTGCTGCGACAGAATCATCAATCGTTGTTTCAAGTGCTGCCACATCATTAAAAGGAAGAATCGTAAATTTTTCAACAAGTGGACCGAAGCCATTATGTACCTTATCCTGACCTGTTGCAGACATCGCTCCAAAAGTACGCCCATGAAAAGAGTTTTCAAAAGTAATAATATGATTTTTCCCTGTATGCTTACGCGCAAGCTTTATAGCCGCTTCATTCGCTTCTGCACCACTATTACAGAAAAATGCATAAGAGAAATGTGTATTTGCTATTAATTTTTGCGCAACCTTCTCCTGACCGGGAATATCAAATAAATTAGAAATATGCCAAAGCTTTTGACTTTGATCATGAATTGCCTTCACAATGGCCGGATGCGCATGACCAAGGCTCACAACAGCGATTCCACTTGTAAGATCTAAATATTTTTTCCCAGCAGAATCTTCTACTACCGTTCCTTGCCCTTTGACAATTTTGGCGCGTCGTTTGCCATAGTTTTCAAATAAAGCACTCATTTTTTCAACCCCTCCAGAGTAAAACTTAAATCTTCTTTTCTAAACAACTATATTGCTACCTTTATGCCATTACTTCATCCCTTGGCTAAAATCGTTGTACCTTCTAAAGATCCCCCAACAATTTGTACGGATGGAATACCTGCCCTTAAGCATTCGAGAGCTCCTTGAACTTTTGGTATCATCCCACCATAAATATAACCGTCCTCAATCCATTGTTGGATGATGGCAGGTGTTGCTTTCAATTGATATTCATCATTAATGCGGATTCCATTTACATCCGTTACAAGTAATAAACTATCTGCATCTAGAGCTAGTGCTATTTCACTTGCTACAGTATCCCCATTAATATTTAATGCCTGACCAAATTCATCCACCCCGACGCAAGCAATAACCGGTACAACCCCGGCATTTATTAATGCTTCCAGCAAAGATGTATTGACTTTTTTTATATCACCAACAAAACCGAATACATCTTTATCTAGATAATCCGCTACAATTAACTGACCATCGAAGCCGTTTAATCCAATGGCAGCAATTCCCGCAGTAGTTAATTCATGAACAAGCGCAGGGTTGACCTTTCCTATTAACGTAGACTGTACAATATCAATAGCCGCTTCATTCGTTACACGAATACCGTTTAAAGCATGTGATTCTATCCCGTACGCCGCAAGTTCACGATTAATGGCCGGTCCACCACCATGGGTAATAATAAGCTCAACTCCGCTCTCTTGCAGGTTTTTAAAATTCTTAAAAAACGATTCATCTAAGCCTTCTAGTGTACTTCCACCAAGCTTAATGACCATTCTTTTACGAGCGGTACGAGGCATTGATTTGAACGTAGTCATAAGTTAGATCACATCCCCAAGCATGCCCCTTGCCTTCCCCAATACCAAGTGACACATAGATTTTCACTTCATGCATTTTTAAAATTTGAATTAACTCATCCTCAGGGAATGGAAGTGGCTCACCGTTTTCAACCATAGTGACACCGCCAATTTGGATCGTAATTTTTTCTGGATCAACCGTTGCGCCACTATAGCCTACAGCGGCAATAATGCGTCCCCAGTTTGCATCACAGCCAAATACTGCCGTTTTCACAAGCGGTGAACCAACTACTGTTTTAGCAATTTTTCGCCCCTCTTCATCTGAAATTGCTCCTTCAACTTCAACCTCAATCAGCTTCGTTGCACCCTCACCATCTTTAGCTATCATTTTTGCTAAATCTTGAGCTACTGTTTTCAATGTTAAGAAGAAGTTTTGCCAATCCGGATGGTCAAAGGTCAGAGTTTCATTTCCCGCTAAGCCGTTTGCCATCACAACAACTGTGTCATTTGTAGATGTATCCCCATCTACCGTAATTGCATTAAAAGTCATATTTGTTATATCAGCTAATGTAGCCTGTAGGATATCTGATTCAATATTTGCATCCGTCGTAATAAAACCTAGCATCGTAGCCATATTTGGTTCAATCATACCTGAACCTTTTGCAACTCCAGCGATAATAATCTCCTTGCCATCAACGACTGTGCTATAGCTTGTGTTTTTCATAACCGTATCTGTTGTCAAAATCGCTTGGGCAAAATCAATCGCACTTTCCAAATTATCCTTTGGCTCTAATTGATTAATCCCATTTGTTAATGGCTCCATGTTCATAATTTCACCGATGACACCCGTTGAGCAGACTCCAACTAAATTTGCCTCAATGCCCAGCTTTTCTGCCATTAGGGCTTGCATTGTTTGGGCATCCTTCACCCCTTGCTTCCCCGTACATGCATTAGCATTTCCAGAGTTGACAATCATCGCCTGCATTTTCTTCGTTGTGTACACAACCTCTTTCGTAACTTTTAACGGTGCTGCCTGCACGGCATTCGTTGTGAAAACACCTGCTACACTCGCCGGCACCTCACTAACTAATACAGCTAAATCTTTTTTCTTATGCTTTAAACCGCAATGTAAACCCGCAGCTTTAAAGCCCTTTGGTGAAACAATATTTTTACTTGATAATTTTTTCATAATGCTTGCGGATGCTATTAATGTCATAAAATCTTTCCTCCTTTGTTTTTAAATAAAGAACGGAACGACATCTAATCCTGTCGTTTGTGGTAAATCAAATTGAACGTTCATATTTTGAATGGCTTGCCCTGCAGCCCCTTTGACTAAATTATCGATGACACCAACGATTGTGGCACGATTCGTACGGTGATCCATTTTCACAAAAATATCGCAATAGTTCGAACCTTTAACACGGTTAGTACCTAGACTATTTACATCTGTAACAATCCGTACAAACGGATGCTTTTCATAGGCACTCTGTAAACATGCTACTAACTGATGTTCTGTAACACCAGACATAACAGGTGCATAAGAGGTAGATAAGATTCCTCTAGTCATTGGTACTAAATGAGTATTAAAAGAAATGGTTGTATCGACTCCCGCAAACATTGAAATGGCCTGCTCGATTTCTGGTATATGCTGATGTGTATTCGTTTTATAGATTGAAAAGCTTTCATTTACCTCACTAAAATGCGTAGTTTGCGATGGTTTATTTCCTGCTCCGGAAATCCCGCTTTTCGCATCAATCACCAAAAAGCTCGGATCAATCAATTGTTCTTTTAGTAATGGTAACAACGAAAGTAATACGGCTGTTGGATAGCATCCTGGATTTGCGATAAGAGGAGCATGTTGAACATTTTCTGCATTCCATTCAGTTAAGCCATATACACTTTGTTGAATGATTTCCAGTGGCGCCGCTTTTTTACCGTACCATGTTTCATAGCTTGCTGGATCTTGTAAACGGAAGTCACCAGACAAGTCTATTAATTTAGGACCTTTCCCTACCAATGGAGGTAAAAGCTCACTTGTCACCCCTGAAGGTGTACTTGTAAAAACAACATCAAATTGCTCTAAAGTCCCATAATCAATTTTTTGTAAAGGTGTATCGGCAATATGAACGAGATGACCAAACTTAGAAGAAAAAATAACACCTTCTTCTGAAGATGTGAATAAATCAATCCGCTCCACCGCTTTATGATTATGTAAAAATCGAATAAGCTCTAATCCACCATAACCAGTTGCACCAACAATTCCTACTTTCAATGCTCTCACCTCTGAAATAAGTTAAAATTAGTATACGTCTGCATATTTATTAAGTCAACTGAATTTTTATTTATATTCAAATTTTTCGCAAACTTCATTGATTCATAGATTTCGAGAAAAGTTCGAATAACTAAACGGATAGCAATACGATTTTTTCTAGTAATATAAAAAGTAAGATGTTCTTTAAAAGGAGTTGTTTTATTATGCAGAAAGTTTTAGTATATTCCTTTCTGTTTTTATTAGTACTAGCAGGATGTTCTACAGCTATTCCGGGAAATCCAACATCAAAAACTATCCTTAAAGAAAATTCCCAAGCAGATATTTTACAAATGGATCAATTAATCTATATAAAAGCGTCGAATCAAGAATCTCTAAAAAAGGGTGATTTTATAAAAGAAGACAAAATCGGAGAAATTAAAAAGACGACAACCTCCACTTTATTTTTCAAAGATTTTTATGCTACTAAATTGCCCGTTGGATCTGAAATTTTCGCTACAAATGATCATGACACTTACACGATTATTGCCGTAATAGATGGTAAACAAATATTATATACGGCGCTTGTTGAGGGCTAATCCTAACCCGAGATAACTGGCCATTAAAAAAGCAGGAATTTTTCGTCGACCGAATAAATTCCTGCTTTTTATACTACAAATTAATCTTCCATCGTAGATAAATCACCAGTTGGTAAATTTAATTCCCACGCTTTTAACACACGACGCATAATCTTACCGCTGCGTGTTTTTGGTAGCTTATCCTTAAATTCGATTTCACGTGGTGCAGCATGTGCAGATAAGCCTTTTTTCACAAAATTACGAATATCCTCAATCAATGCCTCTGAAGGATCTACACCCTCACGTAATGAGACAAAGGCCTTAATAATTTCACCTCGTACAGGATCTGGCTTTCCGATTACCCCCGCCTCGACTATATCAGGATGCTCTAATAGCTTACTTTCTACCTCAAATGGACCTACTCGTTCACCAGCTGTCATAATCACATCATCCACACGTCCTTGGAACCAGAAGTAACCATCATCATCCATATAGGCAGAGTCCCCGGACACATACCATTCACCTTTTAAGAAATAGGATTCGTAACGCTCGGGATTTCCCCAGATTTGACGCATCATCGCTGGCCAACCACGTCGAATTGCTAGATTTCCCATTGTAAAAGGCGGTACTTCATTGCCAGCATCATCAACAATCGTCGCATGAACACCTGGTAATGGTTTCCCCATTGATCCTGGCTTAATATCCATAGAAGGATAGTTACAAATCATATGTGCCCCCGTTTCTGTCATCCACCATGTATCATGAATACGGTGACCTAGTTCATCAATTCCCCAACGAATTACCTCTGGGTTTAACGGCTCACCTACAGATAAAATATGACGTAACGAAGATAGATCATAATTTTCAAGCATACCGCTACCAGCACCCATTAACATTCTGAAAGCTGTTGGTGCACTATACCAAACTGTTACACTATAATCCTCAATTGCCTGGTACCAAGCTTGAGGGGAGAATCTACCACCAACAATTAACATTGTGACGCCATTCAACCATGGACCAAAAATGCCATACGCTGTGCCTGTTACCCATCCTGGGTCAGCCGTACACCAGTAAATATCGTCTTCACGCAAATCAAGTACCCATTGCGTTGATTGATATTGTTGAAGCATTGCATTATGAACATGCAAAACGCCCTTTGGTGCTCCTGTCGATCCAGAAGTATAATGAAGAATCATGCCATCCTCTCTGTCCACCCATTCAATATCAAATTGAGAAGATGCCTCTTTCAAGAGTCTATTAAAATCTAAAATTTGTGGTGATTCCTTTATATCTGACCCTACTAAAAAGACGTGCTGCAAATGTGGTAGCTTTTCTAAAGGTACACGCTCTAGTAACTCTGGTGTTGTGACTAATACTTTAGCTTCGCTATCTGCAAGTCTGTCATAAACAGCACCTTCCATAAATGCCTCGAATAACGGACCTACAATAACACCCATTTTCAATGCGCCCAATAAAGAAAAATAAAGCTCAGGTGAACGCGGCATGAAAATAAATAATCGATCACCTTTTTCTAAATTTGTTGCTGCCTTAAACACATTTGCTGCTTTATTCGTCAGTTTTTTCATTTCATTGAAAGAATACGCCTCTTTGCGCTTTCCATCATTAAAATAAAGTGCAATTTTGTTTTTTCGATGCGTTTCTGCATGACGATCAATTGCCTCATATGCCATATTCACAAGTCCTGTATCATACCAACTAAATCCCTTTTCTGTTTCTGCCCAATCATGTGTCGCCGCAGCTTCCTCATAATCAGGCAAATTGTATTGCCCCGCTACAGCATTTAACTTCTCCAACATTTTCATCCCCATGAAACTACCCCTCTCTTTGCTATTGCTTTAGTATATTAGTAAGCAAATTTCAAATTGTAATTTCATTATTTCCCCCTTCAAAATCCGCCACTTTCTCTAAAGACAAATACGTTTTGCAGCAATTGTTATAGAACAGTTTAGTTAGTACGGAATTAGTGAATTCCTACCCACACTACATTTATCTGTTTAATAACAGATGCAATATAACTATATTTTACATGAATTCACCAAGAATGTCTTAATATTTTTATTTTTCCAAAAACACAGGTATATTTTGCAAAAGATAGCGTTTTTCCGCAGGAAATCAGCTATAATGGAATTATTAAACTCAGGTGGTGTAATTATGGAACATAAAAAAACTTTTTTTTCTGTCACAAAGGAAACTAAGCATGGTACTGTGTATGTGGAAGGACCTGTTCCTCCAGAAAAATTAGCTACATATTCATTCCACGAAGGCTTGGTTGCTTTTAGGCCCCCAAAGCAACAGCAGCAAGCCATCATAGAAATTGCAGGACTTCCTGAAGGACGAATAATTATTATTCGAAATGAAAACATAATTGTGGGCTACGTCACTTATCTATATCCTGATCCACTCGAACGTTGGGCAGAGGATCGAATTGATAACATGATTGAACTAGGTGCTATTGAAGTCATTCCTGAATATCGTGGTACAGGTGCTGGTAAAGCACTATTAGCTGTGTCTTTTATGGGGGATGAAATGGAAGACTATCTTGTTATCACTACCGAATATTATTGGCATTGGGACCTAAAAGGTACTGGTTTAAATGTTTGGGACTATCGCAAAATGATGGAGAAAATGATGGGCTCTGCCAACTTCGAATATTTCGCTACCGATGACCCTGAAATTACTTCACATCCTGCAAACTGCCTGATGGCACGTGAAGGAAAACGCGTACCTCCTGAGACAATGGAAAGATTTGATAGACTTCGCTTTAGAAATCGCTTCATGTATTAATATCAACACAAAGGGGATGAGTATATGATCGTAGAAGAAATTATGAATGATGAGCCTTACACGCTAGCTCCAACAAATACAGTAGTTGAAGCGCTGAAGTTAATGCGTGAGAAAAAAGTTCGTCATTTACCAGTAATAGATGAGGAGCATCATGTTCTTGGGGTTATCACTGAAAGAGATATTAAGGAGGCATTGCCCTCCTCTTTACGGGATGAGCCTAATTCTCCAGTTTTTAACGCAAAAGTGGAAGAGATTATGGTTAAAAATCCACTTGTCGGGCATCCACTTGATTTCGTAGAAGAAGTAGCTCTTACTTTTTATGAATCCAAAGTAGGCTGTTTACCAATTGTCTCCGGAGGAAAATTAGTTGGGATTGTCACTACCACAGATTTACTCTATACATACATAGAGTTAACTGGTGCCACTGAACCTGGCTCAAAAATTGAAATTCGTGTATCCGATACGCCAGGAATATTATTTGAAATTACGAAAATCTTCCGTGAACATCATGCAAATGTCCAAAGCGTCTTAGTTTATCCCGACTCTGAAAATACACAAAATAAAATTTTAAGTATCCGAGTAAAAACTCTGAATCCACTAGCTATGATTGAAGAACTTCGTAAAGAGGGCTTTGATGTATTATGGCCTAATTTACCAGGTGTTTCATTATAATGAAAAAAGCAGTATTTGTGTACTCGCCAGAGCAACTCGGATATAAATTTTCAGATACCCATCCTTTCAATCATAAACGCTTGACGCTTACAATGGATTTGTTAAAGAATATTGATGCTCTTGATGATGTGGATATCGTTCCAGCTCGTGTCGCAACAGAAGAAGAGCTTTTACTTGCACATGATCCAAAATATATTGATATCGTTAAAAGAGCAGGGCATGGTGAGCTTTCAGAGGCACAGTGTGAAAGCTACGGCATTGGCACCGAAGATACACCCATTTTTGAAAATATGCACGAAGCAAGTGCACAGCTTGTTGGTGGAACGTTAACAGCTGTCGATTATGTTATGGAAGGAAAAGCCGAGCACGCCCTCAATCTAGGCGGGGGGCTTCATCACGGCTTCCGTGGCCGTGCATCAGGTTTTTGTATTTATAACGATAGTACAGTAGCTATTCGGTATTTACAGGAAAAGTACAATGCTCGTGTACTTTATGTAGATACCGATGCCCATCATGGTGATGGGGTGCAATGGAGTTTTTATGAAGATCCAGATGTTTGTACATTATCTATTCATGAAACAGGTCGTTATCTTTTCCCTGGAACTGGTAACATTACGGAACGTGGAAATGGACAAGGCTATGGCACTTCTTTTAATTTTCCAATTGATGCTTTTACAGAAGATGAGAGTTTTCTAGAAATATATGAAAAGGCTATGCGAGAAGTCTTTGAATTTTTCAAGCCGGATGTTGTGCTAACGCAAAACGGTGCAGATGCACATTATTTTGATCCATTAACACATTTATATGGAACAATGAAAATTTATAGAGAAATTCCAAAGCTTGCCCATAAATTAGCACATGAATATTGTGGAGGGAAATGGATTGCCGTTGGTGGTGGCGGTTACGATATTTGGCGTGTTGTACCTCGCGCATGGTCTATGCTATGGCTTGAAATGACAGAGCAGCAATTACCGACAGGCCCTCTCCCTCAGGCATGGTTAGATCGATGGCAGCCTGAAGCACCAGTGCCTTTCATCCCAACATGGGAGGATCCGAATCCATTGTATGAGCCAATCCCTAGAAAGACTGAAATTGAAGAAAAAAACACGCAAATGCTAACCAAAGCGCTACATATTATTCGCAATGAGAACCGCGCTTAACCAAATGCCTCACGACAATCGTGAGGTATTTTTGTTTGTTCTTGGTCATTTATCCGTCTAGATAAAAAACACGTAAACCTTGAACAGATTTACGTGTGAAGTATCGTTATTTACTTTTGACAGATTGTCGATGTTCAATGCGGTGAGGTAAAATAACCGCTTCATCCTCAACAGGCTCTTTGTTCATCAATTTTGTTAGCAAGCGCATTGCGACAGCTCCGATATCATACAGTGGTAACGCGACACTTGTTAGCTGTGGGCGAACCATGCGTGCTAATTTTGAATTTTCAAAGCTGATTACTTCAATATCCTCAGGTACATCTTTCCCTGCATCCTGTGCACCGTGAATCAATCCAATTGCTAGTTCATCACTCCCTGCAAAATATGCAGTTGGCGGGTTTTCAAGTGAGGATAATGTTTCCCACGCCTCTAAGCCCATATCATAGCTTGATTCTTCTGCAGCGATTAGTGATTCATCTATAGGTAAACCTGCGTCTTGTAAAGCTTTTTTATACGCTTCAAGTTTGAATTTTCCATTAATAGTGTACGTAAGCGGACCTGTTACGAAAGCAATTCGCTTATGACCATTTTGAATGAGTAATGTAATGGCCTCATAAGCTGCCTGGTAATAATCAATGTTAACAGTCGCAATTGTTTGCGATTCATCTACTGAACCTGCAAGCACAATCGGTACAGGTGAATGATCCATAGTTTGTTGCATTTTTTCAGTCACTTCATCACTCATCATAACAATACCGTCAACCTGTTTTCCTAGCATTGTATCCAGTAGCTGAAGCTCTTTATCTTCATGCTGGTCTGAGTTGGCTAAAATAATATTGTAACGATACATGGTTGCAATATCCTCTACACCACGTGCCAGCTCCGCATAAACATTGTTTGCAATATCTGGGATAATCACGCCAACTGTTGTTGTTTTCTTACTTGCTAATCCACGCGCTACTGCGTTTGGACGGTATTCTAATCGTTCAATTACTTCTAATACTTTTTTTCGTGTTGCCGGTTTTACGTTTTGATTACCATTGACTACACGAGAGACTGTTGCCATAGAAACATTTGCTTCTCTTGCAACATCATAAATTGTAACAGTCATCGTACGTGCCTCCCTTTTTCCTTTTATAGCCTTATCATACGATAATTTTAATATTCTTTTCAAGAAGCAGTATGTACATGAAAAGAAAAACCAAGTACTAATAGTACTATTCTAGACATTATTTTGTCACTATATAGTAAACACCGCCTGCTGGTTAAAGCAAGCGGTGTTTATCAACACATCATCAATTATACCCTTATCCACAGGACGTGGCGTTCTTAGACTGAGTTCCTCTATTTCAGCGAGTGTTTGGACACCCACTGAAGAGTAACTTAAATCTACATTCATCTCACCACCTATAGAGGTGGGAGACTTCTGTACCGTCCGCTACGCTTTCGGTACAGAAAATAATTGCTGAAAGAAGTTAAGCATTAATTTCATGGCTCTTCATGAAATTTTGTAGTGTTTCGTAGAAAGCATCAAATGTTGGAATATCCATTTGTTGTTGTGAATCAGAAAGTGCTACAGATGGATCTGGATGCACCTCTGCCATGACGCCATCAGCTCCAATAGCAATTGCTGCTTTAGCACATGGTAATAATAAATCACGACGACCTGTTGAATGCGTTACGTCTACAAATACTGGTAAATGCGTTTCTTGTTTTAAAATTGGTACAGCAGAAATATCTAATGTGTTACGAGTTGCTTTTTCGTAAGTACGAATACCACGCTCACAAAGAATGATGTTCTCATTTCCTTTAGACATAATGTATTCTGCTGCATGAATGAATTCATCAATTGTCGCTGCTAAGCCTCGTTTTAAAAGTACAGGTTTGTTTGTTGCACCCGCAGCTTTTAATAATTCGAAGTTTTGCATATTACGTGCACCGATTTGGATAACATCAATGTAATCTAATGCTTCTTCTAAATGACCTGGTGTAACGATTTCCGTAATAACACCAAGACCGTATTCCTCTGATACACGTTTTAAAATTTTAAGTCCTTCTAAACCAAGACCTTGGAAGTCATATGGAGAAGTACGTGGTTTATAAGCACCGCCACGAATTAATTTTTCACCTTTTGCTTTAATAGATGCTGCTACTGCTGCAACTTGCTCGTATGATTCTACAGCACAAGGTCCAAATACGAAAGATGGTTTTCCTTGGCCAATTAGCTCACCATTTACATTAATGACAGTATCTTCTGATTTTTTCTTACGAGATACAAGTAATTCTTTTTTCTTATCCGCTTCAAGTTGTTTTAAAGCTGTTTTAAAAATTTGCTTAAATATATAATCAACCGTCATTTGGTTTAATGGACCTTGATTGTGCTCTTTAATAAGATCAAGCATGTGTCGTTCACGCAATGGATCATAGCGATTCACACCTTGTTTTTCTTTAATCTTACCGATTTCATCAACTACTGCTGCACGTTCGTTAATTAGACGAAGAATTTCTAAATTTAAACCGTCTATTTGACTACGTAAGCTTTCTAAATCTTTTTGGCTCATGCTTTCTTGCTCCTCTCCCCATGACAGACACTTTCAGAACTCTGAAATGTATGTTACATTTTTAGATATTAGCAACATTATAATCAATGTTGTACAGAATGTCACGCATTTTTAATTTAGCGCTTCAACTCGCTAAATTGTATTATTATATTAACATACTTCGAGAAAGGAAGCGAGTACATTGAGTTCAAAATTATTTGCACTTGATATCGGTACACGTTCTGTAGTAGGCATTATTTTAGCAGAAGATAATGACCGCTTTCACGTGGAAGACATTTTAGTAAAAGAACATAAAGAACGTGCCATGGTTGATGGACAAATACATAATGTCATGTATGTGGCAGATTTAATCAATGAAATTAAACATGAACTAGAAGAGAAGCATGGTCCTTTAACAAAAGTGAGTGTCGCTGCGGCTGGCCGCTCATTGAAAACAGAACAAGCAAGTGTGACAGTCAATATACGTAATCGACCAATCTTTACTGAAGAAGATATAAGCCGTTTAGAACTACAAGCTGTTCAACAGGCACAGCAACAGCTCCTTCAGCACAAAGAAGACGCGAAAATAAGCCACTATTATTGTGTTGGCTATTCAGTTTTATACTATCGTTTAGATGGAGAAGAAATCGGCAGCCTCCTTGATCAGCAAGGGGATGAAGCACAGATTGAAGTTATTGCTACATTCTTGCCACGAGTTGTCGTAGAATCACTTATTGCAGCTCTTAAACGCGCGGATTTAGAAATGGAAGCACTAACATTGGAACCTATTGCTGCTATTAATGTCTTGATCCCTCCAACTATGCGTCGTTTAAATGTGGCGCTTGTTGATATTGGTGCAGGTACATCTGATATTGCCATTACCGATAAAAGCACTGTTGTCGCATATGGCATGGTACCAACAGCGGGTGATGAAATAACAGAGGCTTTAAGTGACCACTACTTACTCGACTTCCCGGTTGCCGAAGAAGCGAAGCGTCAACTACAAACAGAAGAAGACATTTTAATTCGCGATATTTTAGGCTTTGATCAATATTATCCGAAAGAGGAAGTTCTTCAAGCAATTGATCCTGCTGTGAAGCAACTTGCAAAATCTATTGGGGAAGAAATTTTACGTCTTAATAATCAAACAGCTCCAAAGGCGGTAATGCTTGTTGGTGGGGGTAGCTTAACACCAAATCTAACAACTGAACTTGGACTAGTACTAGATTTGCCTGCTAATCGCATTGCTGTTCGAGGGATTGACGCCATTCAAAACTTAACGAGGGAAGATCATATTAAAGCAACTCCTGAATTGGTAACCCCTATCGGTATCGCTATCGCGGCAAAAAAAATGCCTATTCAATATATGAGTCTAACTGTCAATGAACAAGTAGTTCGCCTATTTGAATTAAAAGAAATGACTGTTGCCGATGCATTTTTAGCAGCCAATATTCGAGCAAAGCAGTTGTATGGAAAACCAGGGCATGGTTTATCAGTGAATGTTAATGGACAAGATATTTTCATCCCTGGTGGACACGGGCAACCGGCGGAGATTTTAGTGAATGGTCATCAGGCATCTACAAAAACGATGATTAAAACAGGCGATGCCATCCAGCTAATTGAAGGCCAAGACGGTCAGCCAGCTAATGCTACGGTAAGAGATATTGTAGATGATGCTGCCATTAAAACAATTACAATTCAACAGACTAAATATGTGATTGAACCACAAATAACTGTTAATGGTTCCCCTTCATCACTCGATAGTGCATTAAATGATCGAGATGTTGTGTTGTTTGACATAGCTGAAACTGTTGAGGCTATATTTAAACACACAAATAATTGGGAGCTATTAAAACAATTCGAGTCTTTTTATATTCAAGTGGACGGCAAACCACTTTATTTACCTGAGTTTTCTGCTCAATTAATGATTAATGGTAAACCATCTAAAATGTCATATACTGTCCAAGATGGTGATGTACTTACATTTCAGCAACAAACACTCCCTACTGTTCAAAGGATTGCTGACCAAATGAATGTTTTACTTGAGGATAAAATCATCATCCATTTTCAAAACGAGGTGTTAGAGCTGAAAAAGATGGCCAACGAAGTTCTCGTTAATCATGTAGTGGTATCTCCGCTTTCAACTGTTCCAAATGGAGCCATTATTTCATTTAAAGAAAAAGACCAAAGTCGTTGGATATATCAGGATGTGTTCCGCTTCTCGAATTGGCAACTACCTACTACATTTAAAGGACATTTTACGATTTTGCGAAATGGTGAACCAGCAAGCTTCGATATGGAGATTTTCGGCGGGGATCATTTAGAGATTTTACTTGAAAATGCACCTATATCTTAAAAAAAGGGACACGCTACATCTTTAGTAAGATGTAGCGTATCCCTTTTATCTATTATGCGCGAACTTCTTCACTTTTTTCTTCAGCTTGTCCCTTTTCTTCACTAGCATCCTCTGCTTTAGGTTCTTCACTAGGAATGAAATCCTCTAGTGGCTCTTCACCCTCAAAAGAAACGGTACCATCGTCAAAAACAGTTGGTGCTTTTGCTGATTTTAATGTTTTTACTTTCTCTACTAATTGTGTAGATTGTTCTTGAATTTGTTTAGATAATTGAACCGTTTTATCTTTAGCAGATGTCGAGAAATCTGCACTCTTATCTTTTAAGTTAACAGCTTGTACAGCTACATCGCTGCGTAAATCTTTGCCTGATTTCGGAGCTAGTAATAAGCCTGCTGCTGCACCTACTATACCCCCAACTAATGCACCAATAACAAAATCCTTCATGTTCACTCGCTCCTCTTCATAAATCGATTCCTGCGGATGATAAAGCTGTGGCAATGAACTTTCAAGTTGTTGTTCCTTCACTTCATTAAAATTTGGCTTTTTTGTTGTCATGCACAATTCCTCCCCATTTTGTTATCTAATTTACCTAGACTGGTTGTCCATCTGCTTTCGCGGATGCATTCTACAACATATGCTTAAGACTTTATTTTTATTCCGTTGACATTGAATGCCTACCGAACAATTATTATTTTTTACGGCCCCATTTTCTTCTCGGTTTTTCCGATTGCTCTGATTCAAAAGAATAAGCATCATCATGGATCACTTCATTGGCCTGATCGATAATTTTACGTTTCTTCCACTTATCTGCAATGCCCATTGCGACATTGCTCCATTGAACAACTTGTGCAATTTTTTCTTCATTTTGTTCCACACTATGAGAAATTGAAGAAGTAATTTGCTGTACAGATGTATTTAAACCATTCACAGAGTCGCCAATCCCTTTGACTGCATGAACAACAGAATTTAACTGTTCAGATTTTTCTTGAATATCCTCTGCCAAGCTATTTGTTTTTTCTAGTAAGGAAGTCGTTTCACGTGTAATGCCTTCCATTTGTCCTTCAATACCCGATAATGTGCCAGCTAAACTTTTAAGGATTGGTTTAAGCGAAAATAATGTCATGCCAACGCTCACACAAAAAATTAAAAAACCGATTGCTGCGATAATTGCTGCAATATACAAAATAACTTCCATAACTAGTCCTCCTGCAAGTAAAATTCTCTTTACTATTCTTTACCTTATTTTCGACAAAAAAAACTGAATTCCTCCTCATTTTGAGAAAAAACAGCTTATTCCTTGCGGATTAAGCTGTTTCGTTGTTCTTTAGCACGTCTTCAAAAGCATCTTGGAATTTATGAACATCGCCTGCGCCCATAAATAAAAATACTGCGCCCTCATGCTTTGTTAACACTTCAATTCCTTCAGTGGTAATCACTGCACTGCCTTCAATTAAAGACGCTAAATCTTGGATTGAAAGTGCACCTTGTGTTTCCCTTGCAGAGCCAAAAATATCGCATAAGTAAGCTGTATCTGCAAGGCTTAGACTATCTGCAAAATCCTGTAAAAAAGCTTGCGTACGTGTAAATGTATGTGGTTGGAAAATAGCTACTAGCTCACGATCCGGGAATTTTTGTCGTGCTGATTGCACAGTTGCACGGATTTCAGTTGGATGGTGCGCATAGTCATCTATTAAAACATTATTCCCAATATCCGTTTCTGTAAAACGTCTTTTTACACCTTTGTATGTGTTTAAACGTTCTTGAATGATGTCTGGTGAAATACCTTCATATTGGCAAAGTGTAATAACAGCTAAAGTATTTAATACTGCATGATCTCCAAACAATGGGATAAAGAATGTACTATAAAATTCATTGCGAACAAATACATCAAATTTTGTACCCTTTGTTGTTTTTTCAACATTCCGAGCCTCAAAATCATTTTCAGCCCCAAATCCATAATATACAACTGGTACCTTCGCTTGAATACGTTGTAGATGTTCATCATCACCACAAGCAATAATTGCTTTTTTAACCTGCAAAGCTAATGATTGAAAGGCTGAATAAACATCCTCTATGTTTGCAAAGTAATCTGGATGGTCAAAATCAATATTCGTCATTACAGCATAATCGGGATTGTAAGCTAAAAAGTGTCGACGGTATTCACATGCTTCCATCACAAAGAAGTCAGCATTTTCATGCCCAGCACCTGTTCCATCACCGATTAAATAAGAAGTTGGTTTATAACCTCCTACAACATGAGCCATTAAGCCTGTTGTAGATGTTTTACCATGTGCACCCGTAATAGCAATCGACGTATAATTACCGATATATTCACCTAAAAACTTATGGTAGCGAATCACTTCTACACCGATTTCACGAGCCCGCTCTAATTCAGGATGATCATCAGGAAATGCGTTCCCTGCAATAACTGTCATACCTTCTTTAATATTATCTGCATTAAATGAAAAAATTGAAATATTACGCTCACGTAACGGTTGTTCCGTGAAGAAGTATTTATCAATATCTGAGCCCTGTACTTGTTCACCAGCATCAAATAAGATTTGTGCAAGTGAACTCATGCCAGAACCTTTAATGCCTGTGAAATGAAAAACTGTCATTAATTAAACCCCCCGGGAATTCAATATCCCTTCTATCATCTATTAGGTGTATCGTATTTTTCACTAATTATTAGGTATTAATACCTTTGTAAGTACTAAAAAATACGTACTAATCAACACATCTCGTCTATTATAGCACTATTTATGCATAAGGATAAATGTGTAACTTTTCTAAAAATACTAATTTTGACGTGAATAAGATAATCTATACGAAAACAATGTAATTCTTATTCAAACATAGCGATTAAATCTTCTTCGGTAATGTAACTTTCTCGTGGTTTACTGCCTCTTGCCTCAGAAACAAAGCCATGTGATTCCAACATATCAATTAAACGAGCAGCACGATTATAGCCAATATGGTATTTGCGCTGAATCAAGGAAGTTGAAGCTCCTCCTTGCTCATAAACAAATCGACATACATCTTCGAACAGATCATCTTGCTCAGCAGAAACCTCTGTCTTCTTTAAAAGTTCCTCTTGATCGAAAATATAATCAGGCTCTCCTTGCTCTCGAACATGCTCAATAATCGCTTCAATTTCATCATCTGTCACAAATGTACCTTGCAAACGCACCGGAGCAGACATACCATTACCTAAATATAACATATCGCCTCGTCCAAGTAATCTTTCCGCACCTTGCCCATCTAAAATAGTACGTGAATCGATTTGTGAAGATACCGCAAAGGCAACACGTGTAGGAATATTTGATTTAATAAGCCCTGTAATTACGTCAACAGACGGTCTTTGCGTTGCAACAATTAAATGGATACCACAAGCACGTGCCTTTTGCGCAATACGACAAATCGCCTCCTCTACATCTGCAGGAGACATCATCATTAAATCTGCCAATTCATCAATGACAATGAGAATATACGGTAATTTTAAGCTATGTTCATTATTTTTATCCGCTATAGCATTATAACGTGTAATATCGCGTGCACCCGCATGTGCAAATAACTGATAACGACGTTCCATTTCTTCCACTGCCCATTTCAATGCAGCTGTAGCAGCCTTAACGTCTGTGATGACCGGGCTCACTAAATGTGGAATATGATTAAACGGTGCTAATTCTACCATCTTAGGATCGATAAGCATCAGCTTTAATTCATGTGGTGCAGCTTTATATAATAAACTAACCAAAATTGAATTAATACAAACTGATTTACCAGAACCTGTAGCTCCGGCAATTAAACCATGTGGCATTTTTCGTAAATCAATGGTTACAGGCTTCCCTGTTAAATCCAGACCCAATGCTGCTTCTAACGGTGAATCTGACTCGAGGAAAGAAGCACTATTTGTCACTTCCGATAATCGAACAGCGCGAGATACACGGTTCGGTATCTCAATGCCAATTGAGCTCTTTCCAGGAATCGGTGCTTGGATGCGGATGTCTTTCGCTGCCAATGCAAGTTTTAAATCATCTGATAGATTGCGGATTTTGCTAACCTTTGTACCATGACTCACTGTAATTTCAAATTGTGTCACGGCAGGTCCTTGCATTATGGATTCTATTTGAGCTGAGACTTGGAAATAAGACAAAGCTTCGACCAACGTATCTCCCTGTTGCTCCATCCACTCAGTATCCTGTGTTTTTTCCTCAGGTGGCTCTAAATACTCATCATCTGGCTTTTGATACACATGAACAGGTTTTTGAGGTAGTTCCTCTACTTGGTCTTCCACTATTTTTTTATCTGATATAGAAGGTTGCTCGGGGAGTTTCTCTATATCAATAAAATTCTCCTCAGGAACAACTATATTTTCGGTAGTAAGCTCTTGTTCAGTAGTTGCTTCTACTTCCATTTCGGTAGTTGCTGAAATTTCATCGGCGCTATCGATATCAATCACTGTCTTTTCTAATGTAGAAACGTTAGACATCGATGTTACTGGTGCCATTGTAATGACCGATACACTTTCTGTTGCATCTTTAAATGGAGCAGTATTTTGTTGAATAGAAACCTCGTTTTCCTCCGTCGATTGGAGCGTTATTTTATCATCCATCTCTAACTCGCTAATCTCTAAATCTACTGATTGTTGAATATGTTCTTTTTCGGATGGTGCAATATTTTGAATAGAAACCCCGTTTTCCTCCGCCAACTGTGGCGTTGTTTCATGATCCCTTTCTAACTCGCTAATCTCTGATTCTACTGATTGTTGAATGTGTTCTTTTTCGGATGGTGCAATATTTTGAATAGAAACCCCGTTTTCCTCCGCCAACTGTGGCGTTGTTTCATGATCCATCTCTAAATCGCTAATCTCTGATTCTACTGATTGTTGGATATGTTCTTTTTCGGATGGCGCTAGTTGTTGTTCTGCTTCCGAAATAATAAGCTCAGAAGAGGGCTCCTGTTCCTCTTGGTCTATTTCAACAATTGTTGATGTCGGCTTCATATTTTTGAATTGCTGTTGGATTTTCCATTTCTCTTTATCAGTTTTTAGCATTAGAACATTAAATGGAATGCCACTTTTTTCTTTCTTTTCTACAGATTGTTCTTCCATCGAAAGTTCCTCTAAAGACTGTTCTTGCTGGTCATCTGCATTCACTGGCGGCTGAACTACTGTCACTTCACCAATATGGATGGTAGAATTTTCGATTTGTACTTGTTCGACCACTACTTCTTTTACATGGATGTCTGATTGCTCGGCTGAAAGTTGTTCTACATTCAACTCATGCTGAACAGCTTCTTTCACCTGATCTTCGAATTCTACAGCAAAAGAAGTTGTTTGCGGTACAGGTAATTCAGTTGTCATTTTATCACTAGGGTGATTTGTTTCGTCTGTTATTTGATCATCAAAAGTAATCGGTTGCTTTACAGGTACTTCAATTGTTTCAATGACTTCAAGCTGTTCAGGTTCATCTTTCTGAACGGCACTAATAGGCTCTTTTTCTTCTAGTATATTTTCAATAGCCTCATTTGTTGTCGCTTCTTTTAATGGCTTAGAAGCTGCAGGTATTTCTAACTCTTTCTTGCCGTGCTCTTCCTGCCGTTTCTCTAATAATTGCTCAATCGGGCTCGGCTTGGCAAAACCGTAGACAGGTGACGGAACATCACTTGGTACAAAACGCTTGCGATTTTCAGATAAACTATTTTCAATTGTTGGCTCTTCTATTTTTTTGGATTGATAATTCGTATCTTTATGCGAAGGCGGTTGCTCATTTTTGGCATCTCGAAAAACAAGACTGGCTTTTGAACGATTCACCTGTTCAGGCTGACTTCTTGTAATTGTCGTTCTTCCGGTTCTTTTCGATCGATTTGCCAATAGATCTCGAATACCTGAAACCTCAATATCATAAACACTCGAATCCACAATATGATTATTTAAATGCCTCGGTAGCGATAAATCTTCAATTTGTCCAGAGTACGCATCGTCCGTTTGATGGAATGCTTCTTTTGCTGGTGGAGCTGAAATTTCCTCATCCTCAATTAACGGAAAACGAAAAGTTTTTTGTTTTGCTACAGTTTCTTCTTTAAATGAGTCCTGTTGTGCAGATTGTTCTTCTTCATAAAACTCTTCATACTCATATTCATCTTTATTTAAAAATTTATTCATTTGTTTTTTTAACCAATTCACATTGTTTCACTCATTTCTCTTACACTTCATTTATAGCATTAACTAATTCAATTATGTCTCGGCATAATTGCGTCCGGAGACTTTGTCCAACTTTTGTGTGAAAGCGTAATGCTAACACAGCGGCAGTTGGTCACTCAGTCAAGTGTTGTTGCTGTCGCTTTCGCACAGATAAAACCGTGTGTTGCTGTCGCTGTTTGCTACAGAAAACACTTGCTGAAGAAGTTAAATGTCTATAATAAAAAGCATACCATAAAAATGTTATAGAAACTTGCATTTAGAGGCTCATTCTAGACAAAAAAATCGTTATGTTACTAGCATATTAGTAGCATAACGATTGTAAGTATATATAATCAATTTAGTCTTGGTGTTAATTACCACTGTCTAACAGCTAGACAGTGCTTCCAGAGAGCTTTTATTTAGTTGGCGTCTCAAACGCACTACCAGTGATCGCATCTTCTGATAATATTAAAATTCCTTTTTCAGAAGGAGCATTTGGTATTGCTAGTTCACGTGCCGAACATAGCATACCGTATGATTCAACACCTCGCAAATTACCTTCTTTAATAAGCATTCCAGAAGGCATTACTGCACCGATTTTTGCTACGACAACCTTTTGACCAGCTTCTACATTTGGTGCACCACATACAATTTGTAATGTTTCTTCCCCTACGTTTACAGAACAAATGCTTAATTTATCAGCATTTGGATGCTTGTCCTTTGTTTCTACATAGCCCACGACAAATTTCGGAGAAAAATCTACATCAAGGCTGATTTCAGCTCCGTTTTTTGCAATAGCAGCATCTAGCTGTGCTACTAATTCTGGTGTAACTTCAACTAGACCTTTTGCATCAGTTTGGATATAGTTGCTGGCATTAAATAAATTAAATGCTTTAATTTCTCCTGTTTGGGCTTCCTTTAAAATAGCAATATCACCCGCGCGTTCCACCTTTGTTTTCACGATTGATTCTGTTGCTAATTGTACTAGCAATACATCTCCTACATGCTCTTTGTTGTAAAATACATTCATTTTTTCTCTTGCTCCTTTTTAACTCTGTTTTTTGCTAATATAAAGATTGGTTCTAGCTCTCCATCTTCATAAATAAAAGATAATGACGTAATCGGTACGGTACCGACAGCGAAGAAATGCATCGTCATCTGTGCTAATACATCATACCCTGTTTCATTACGAATATCACCTACTATTAATACATCCTGATGCGGCACAGATAACGTCATGTCCCCCTCAATGTTAGTCTGCATTTCCTTCAAAAAGCTTTCATTTAAAATGCGACTTGCATCATAGCCATCATTTGCATTAACAAAATAAAAAATATTCCCTGCAACTTCATCTTTCTTATAAACTGTTGGTAGTTGCTTTACAGAAAATCGTGCCATTTCACGAATTTGCTCTATTGTTAATTGTAGTACTTCTAACATGGATTCATCAATAAAACGATAGGTTTTTCCTAAATCAAGTGCATAAAAAATACGTGTTTCAGCTGTATGTTCAGTTGTGATGAATGCATGCCCCTCCTTTGAGGCTTGGGGGTAGGATGTTGCACGAATAACTGGATAAATTTGTGTAGTCGTTTGGAATCCTTGCTCCATCTCTTGTTCCATAGCATTAAAGGTTTGCTCGATTGTATAAACAACATCATCGATTGCAGCCCCTTGCTTATCATTATATTTTGCTAAAATGCCTGGTAGTGATAGCTCCATTCCTTTACCAATTTTTTTATGGTTTAGGCGTAATTTATCGTGCTTTTTATCAAACTCAAAATCAAACTTTTCCTCATTTAATTGTTGTTTTAATAGGGACACAAGTTGTTCTGATTTAATTTGTTTCACCTAGCTCACATCCTTTCTTCTAAATTAACTTTTTTTGGTATAATTTTTGAATCGTTCAGAGATATATTGTTACTGGTCGTGACGTACCACTATTCCAACAGTTTTAAGCCTTTCGAAAATAAATAACACCTTTTTCAGCCCACCATTAAGGTAGAAGTCATTGTAGCGTAAAATTTGTTGAATGAAGAGAAAACGGCTCACATGTTTGTGAACCGTTCTGTTCAAAACTATCCAATTATTTAATCTTAACCGAATGATCGACTTTCGTCATCTTGCGTAAATTATCTTCATTTATTCGTCTGAAAAGGACGTTCTTGTTTATTTGATCGTTTGATTACAGCAAGTTCTAAAATTGAGCATATAAGACCTATCGAAAGTGCAAAGATATAGTCCCTTGCTTTTTCTATTTTAAAAAAATTTTTTTAAAGTTGCAACTTCACTATGCCATTCTCATGAATCAATAGATACTACTCATGTGCTACTGCGAATAAATATTGGCCAATAAGAAGCGAAACTATATGTTCGAACATCATTTGACGACTTACTAACCCTTGTGTGAAAACACCCACAGCTCCCGCACCTTGTCGAATATCTCGGCGTTGTGTATAGTGCTCCATTACGGGCCCAAGTTCCTTCCCAGCTCTTATTTCCTGGGCAATTTCTTCTGGTAATATAATTTGTGCGCCAGCAGCTGTAAAAGTTGTGCCATTTGAAACTGAAAGTGCTCCCCAATTACAGACGTACATAACACCATCAATTTCAGTCACACCACCCTCTAACCCAAACGATAATTGCGCACCCGTCTCTTTGATAGCGTTTTTCGAACGGTTTATTGCTCCCAATCGCGTTTCTTCATGAGTAATCGGCTGATCAGATACTTGTGAGGCAGCCTTTATGTGCGTGAAATTTGGTTTATCAAAATATTTTCTAGCTATAACTTCAACTGCCTCTGTTTTTGCTTTGTTTGTTGTACCAATAGCGATGTTCATTTTTATCCCCCTTTCTTCGCATAGAAAAAGATGCCCCTAAAGGCACCTTTTAACTTCTTTTGGCGGTATACTTTACACGTTTGCGCGAATCGTTGCTAATGTCGAACGATCTGCTTTTTTCACTAATTCCACAATTAATGCTTTTGCAGCAGCATAGTCATCAATATGAATAATAGAAGCAGATGTATGAATATAGCGTGAGCAAATTCCAATTACTGCACTAGGAACACCGTCATTTGACGTATGTACACGTCCGGCATCCGTACCACCTTGTGATACAAAATATTGATACGGTATATGATTCGTTTCGGCAGTATCTAAGATGAACTCTCGCATGCCTTTATGCGTAACCATCGTACGGTCAAGAATACGTAATAATGTCCCTTTTCCAAGCTGACCAAATTGATTTTTTTCACCTGACATATCATTTGCAGGTGATGCATCAAGAGCAAAGAATAAATCCGGTTTAATCATATTGGCAGACACTTGTGCGCCACGTAAACCAACCTCTTCCATAACATTCGCACCTGCATATAAATGTGAAGCCAACTTCTCATCCTTTACTTCTTTCATCAATTCAATTGCCAATCCACAACCATAGCGGTTATCCCAAGCTTTGGCCATAATTTTTTTCGGATTGGCCATTGGTGTAAATGGGCAAACAGGGATAATTGATTGACCAGGACGAACGCCAAGTGCTATAGCATCATCTTTATTGTCTGCACCTACATCTATTAGCATGTTTTTGATATCCATCGGTTTAGAACGTTCTGCATCTGTTAATAAATGTGGTGGTATTGATGAAATCACACCAGGAATCGCACCATTTTTAGTAAATACTTCAACACGTTGCGCGAGCATAACCTGGTTCCACCAGCCACCTAATGTTTGAAAGCGGATCATCCCGTTATCGGTAATAGATGTAACCATGAATGCCACTTCATCCATATGACCAGCAACTAACACTTTTGGTGCATCAGCAACTTCACTATGCTTCACACCGAAAATACCCCCTAAATTATCCTGAACAATCTCATCCGAGTACTTTTCCAATTCAGAACGCATGAACGCACGTACCGCATGTTCATTACCCGGCGCGCCCGGTAATTCTGTTAATGTTTTAAATAATTGTAATGTTTCCTCATTCATGATGACTCTCTCCCCACGAAGTAGAATATTCTTCCTTGCCCAATTGTAACATATTTATCTATATTCAGCAGAAAACTCCCATTTTCCAATGACTAGCGAGATAAATGCGAGTATCGTTCATCTTCAAAGGTTATCCTAAATTTGCTGAAATATTTATTATACGAAAGCGACGTACCAGAGCAAATTAGAGAAGGAGGAATTGAGTTCTACATTCAAAATATTGATACTTTCCTAAAAAGTACTAAAGTGTGAACGTGCATTCACTCTGTATGCTATGGTAAAATGAAGCTATAGAAAAAGGAGGAAAAAAGCATGAAATTACGCGATTTTTTAATTGGTGTTGCTACTGGCTTAGCTGCCGCAGTCATTGTTAAAGAAGCAAGTGAAAAGGTTTCTCCGTATGTACCTGCAGGACAAGTACTCGAAAACATAAAAAAGGAATTTAAAAAAGATTCACCGATTGACGGTTCTTGGATTTTTATGAAAACAGACAATTTCTCAAACGGCATTATGAATATTCCAGTATACCGTGGAGGTATCTCTCGTATGAATGAGGGCGAAATGCAAACATTTGAATTTGCCGCTGACGCTCGCTCTGGAGTAGTAGTAGATCTACAAGAAGTATAACCTTACTCAGTAATAAGCGATATAAAAGAAACCATCTCAGTTATTTGAGATGGTTTCTTTCATGTTGTTGAAAGACTATTATTTCAATCAAATTAAGGTCACATTAAAGTTGGTCCTTCTGCAATAGGGGTTGATTTCCATTCCGGCTGGACGCTTTGTTGTTGCTGTCACTTCGCTTTCGCACAGAGCAGAGCTTCCTGGGGGCGTCCGATGAGCCGCTTGGGCCAACAGGTGCGCAGCGGAAGCAGCAGGATTTGGTCACGATGGCGTTATCACAGGATGTGATGGTTTTAGCCTTCGTTCCTCTATTGCTGATCCCCAAGGAGTCGCTCAGTCTCCACTCCAATCAACTTATCCGCGTGACATACGTTTTAACAAAATGACATTTACCTTTTTAGTTTGAGCGGGACCTTTTCAGGAGTTATCGCCCAACTTTAAAATTTTATCTACCAACTTTTGAATTTTATCTACCAACTTCTGAATTTTATCTACCAACTTTCACGTTTTATCACCTAACTTTTAATTTTTATCGACATCCACCTTCCGAAGAGCAAAAAGGATTCACATACAAAATTGTGCGTGAATCCTTTTACTTTATCATATAGCGTTCATTCACAAATTGGAGTGGAAGGCTACTCGACTCCCGTGGGAAAGCGAGACAGGCGAGACCCTGCACGGAGCAGATGTTTTCTGTGCGAAAGCGAAGCGTCAGCCAAAGCGAGTAGCCTTGAACGGAAATCACCCTCTCGCTTTGCCGAATAACCATAGCTATATTTAATATACTTGTTAATCTCATTGACACCATAAGAAAGAAGCCATCTCTGTTATTGGAGATGGCTTCTTTGTTTTACTCAGTCAATCCTTTATTGTTAAAGTACTTTTTATACTTTCGATAATAATTTAAATTATTTAACGTTAGCTTCATCCAACGTTTCGCATTCATATCTTGATTATAGTAAAGTGAGTTTGTGTATTTCCCTTCACGAATCAATTTTTTTGCTTCTAGCTTAAGCTTTTCATTGGATGCATATTTGAATAGGACACCCTTAGGAATAACCATCCATAAATGCTTGTCCTGAACATAAGTTACTTCCTGTTCAATATTTAACATATGGTCATCAGCTACATATTTCATTAAATTATGACCACTTGCTGTTACATAATAACTAGAACGTCCATTACGTAAATTAATTTCAAACAGCTTATACTGTTTGTCACGCATATCATATTTCATATCGAAGTTAGCAAATCCTGTATAACCGATATCCTCTAAGAAGAAGCGTACTTGATCCATTAATTCTTTATCGTATGTTGTAACAATTGCTGCATAACTACCGATTCCTTCAGGGGAATGTTCTTCTAAGATCGGGTTTCCAAGACACATTAGCTTCACTTTGCCATCTTTCCCTACATACGCGTTTAATACACGCATATACGAATCATCACCTGGAATGAATTCTTGAATAATCATAGTATCCTGATAAGTTGAACTATAGATTGCTTTTAAAATAGCTGTTTTTTCAGCTTCATCATTTGCAATGAACACTTTTTTCTTACCTGGGAATTTACATGCCCAGTATTCTACCGAATTCGAAGCCTTTAAAATAATTGGGTAATCAAATGGTGGTGTAAAGTTTTCGTAATTGTCTGCTGTTACAGTCGTCGTACCCGGATATTTAAAATCGTACTTATCACACATTTTATAGAAATTTTCTTTTAATAAAATTTCATCCATTAGTGATTCGTCAATATATGGCACTGTAAAATGTTCCTGTAGTGCTGGCTTATTTTTGATAATAAGCTTTGCATAATCATCTCCACAAGCTAACAATAATAGTTTTTTATCAGAATATTGTTTTGCTACCTTTGCAAGTGCAGGTGCAAACACATCCTGTTCATTTAAGCGATCAATCTCTTGGAAATTTATGATATGACTGTCTTGCGTTGCCGTTAAATGTGAACGCCCTAATACAAGTGGTTTAATGCCATATGCCTCATAAAATGCACGTGCCATACCATATGCATTCATATCTGATCCTAGTAATACTGGTAAAAATGGTTGCTCAGTTGCCATGTAATTTCAACTCTCTTTTGTGTTTTAGTATAGCTTTTAGTGTATCATATTTTGCAAAATGTTCACGAAAAAAGTGACAAAAAAATGGGGTATTAGGCTATAAACCATAACAGAGTTTTGCCAAAGTACCATACTTTATTTAATTACCAAGCTTGTTGATTAACCATTTTTATCTACTCTAATTAGTTAAAAGGCTCTGATTTCCGCTACGGGCTACTCGCTTTGTTGCTGTCGCTTCGCTTTCGCACAGAGCAAAGCTTCCTGCGGGCGAGCGTCGAGCCGCTTCCTCCGCTTCGCTCTGTCCAGGGTCTCGTCTGTCTCGCTTTCCCGCGGGAGTCGAGTAGCCCTACGCTACAATCAGTTAAAATAATCATACATTAACAAAATATCAAAAGTATCCCTTTTATCAGTCAATAATAAACCTATATTTTACCAATAAATACACCTGTTTCATTACCTTAATTTCATTGTTCAATAATTTTCTACACAGCAATAAAAAAACGTGCGAACACATACGGTTCACACGTTCTATTAATTAAAATGTAATAACAGCTTGTCTACTGCGTTCTAGCTTATCTACAATTTCTTTACCTGTTTCATCCCATTTAATCATGCGGTAATAGGCATCATGGTAGAAGATAAAGCCGTAGCCATTCGCAAGTGCTTCTTTCATTATACGTTCCTTCGCATAGACACTCGTCATTGGATAATCGTCATACGCTAAAACCCATAGTGGATTTTGATGGGCATGTGTTGGCATAATATCCGCCATATGCAATAATACCTCACCATTTTGAGTCAGTTTTATAATGGCATGTCCATCACTATGACCACCCGTATGGATCATTTCGATGCCTGGCGCTACCTCTAATGTACCTTCATACGTTTCTACTAAGTGCTGAACTGGCTCCCAGTTTTCTTTCCAATACGTATTTTTCGAGCGAATATTTGGCTCGCGCATTTCGTCCCACTCGATTTTCGTTACAAAGATTTTAGCATTTGGGAATGTTGGGACAAGCACATCATCTTCCCATTGCGTTAAACCTCCAGCATGATCAAAATGTAAATGCGTCATTAATACTGCATCAATATCTGCTGTTGTTAATCCTAGCTCCTGTAAGCTAGCCGCTAATGTTGATTCTTCAGTTACCCCAAAATTACGTAATTGTTTTTCGTTTAATTTGTTAAAGCCAACGCCTGTATCAACAATATAGTTTTTGCCTCCATATTGAATTAAAATCGGCTCAGTTGGTAACTCGATTTGATTTTTTTCATTGACTGGATATTTGCGTGACCAAAGTGGTTTTGGTACAACGCCAAACATAGCACCGCCATCAAGGCAAGTGACACCCCCGTTTAGCCATGATAATGACATACTGTGAAATTTTAACTGATCCATCCCATACTCCCCCTATTTAGATAAGAATTGCGATTCTAGACGATAAATTGGCTGTCCTTTAGCTGAAAATTTCTGCTCATATTCAGTCATAACATTATCCTCAGGCATATTCGCATGTAGGTCGAGTGATACATACTTAAGTAACATACCATATTCAGATATACTCATTAACGAATACTCAAACAAACCACGGTTGTCCGTTTTAAAATGGATTTCCCCCTCATCCACTAAAATCGACTCATATAATTTCAAAAAATCCCCGTGCGTTAAACGTCGCTTAGCATGGCGCGTTTTTGGCCAAGGATCTGAGAAATTCAGATACACACGATCTACATCATTTTTTTCAAAAAATTTATTTAAATCTGCGCCATTTACTTTTAATAGTCGTAAATTCGCTGGAGATTTAGCCTCTAAAACTTTTTCCAAAGCACAAACAATGACACTGTCATAAAGCTCAATACCAATATAATTTATATCCGGATTTTGTAAGGCCATACCTGTGACAAATTGTCCTTTCCCAGTACCTACTTCAATATGTAGTGGGTTGTCATTTCCGAAAACAGCCTTCCAATTTCCTTTAAAGTCTTCAGGATTTGGAACAATCACCTCTGGATGATTCGTAATCATTTCCTCCGCCCAAGGCTTATTTCTTAATCTCAATTTTTTTCCTCATTTCTTTCTTGTGAAATATTATTGATTTTTTATAGTATAACTTATTACCATAAAATTCGCATGAAATAATTTCATTCAATATTTTCCTCTGATTTAACCTGCCAAGCATTACGTTGCACTGCGCAATGAATCCTAGTTCGCTCTTTAATTTCTCCAATATAGTTACCATCCGTATGACAATCCACGTCATCTTCGTGCATGAAAATAGTAAATTGATTGCCTTGCAAAAAAGTAATTTCTTTAAATTTTGTATGCTTTTCAAAAAACACTGTAACAAAAACTAGTAGCAATTTGAGGCGTGAAATACCGTGAACGATTGTTATTTCGATTTGTTCATCGTCAGGTTTTGAAGAGGGAGAAATTTTCATCCCTCCTCCGAAAAAAGGTTGATTGCTCATCGCAACAAACCACGCCTGTTGAAATTGCCATTCTTGATTGCCAGTACGGATAGTAACATTAAAGCATTTAAAGCTAAATAGCCCTCTTACAACAGCCGCTGCATAGGATAGCTTACCGAGCCCTATTTTGTTGAGGTAAAACTTCAAACGTGATTTATTAATACGTTTTGTAACATACGCATCAAAGCCCACACCAGCATTGTTGACAAATATCTCCTGCTGTAGATCTTCAAACTGAACAGTACCAACATCCATCGGGAGGCTAGCCATTTCTTTTGAAAGATAGCTTTCAATTTGAGAAGCATTTTTAAATGTAGTAAAGTATCGTGCGAAATCATTCCCAGAGCCAGCACGGACTACACCAATCACTATAAATTTATTATGTACAATGCCACTAACAACCTCATGTATTGTGCCATCACCGCCAACAATAACGATTAATTTTTTTGTTTGAGCATCTTGCGCCCAATTTTTTGCAAGTTCCTGTCCATGTCCCTCATACTCTGTAAAAGCAACTTCATAGTTAATTGTTAAATGCTGTTGAAGGCGATACCAAACTTTCTTACCTTTTCCATGTCCCGCTGCTTCATTCACAATAAATAATACTTGCATTCACTAATCCCCAGCTGTTTGAGAAGATTGCTTCCAAATATCACGATTAAAGGATGTTGTTTGTACATTGTTTAAAATCGTTTGAGAAGCACGAATTTGCATATGCTTCATGGGAGAGGAAACTTTCCTTAATTGCTCCATCCACTCTCCATAATTTCGACGATCAACAAATTGAATTCCGTAAGGAGACCCTGGATAATCGAAATAGCCATTCTGTGTTAAAATAACCTTCCGTATCGGCATATCTATATTGTCCTGCTTAAATAATTGAGTTAAAACAGACTCCATTCGATTTAAACTTATCATCGGATTAAGGACTTTCGTATCCTTCGTCCCTACTTTTTTAATCCAGAATCGTTCACTGCCTCCCACATAAACTGCTTGATTTTCCGCTTGTAGCACTGTTATACAAATACATTCTGTCGGTGACATTAGCACAACATCAAGCTCTATAGGCGCTTTTCTAATTTGTAAAATAGGATAATAAAAAAGCAAATAGTTATCTGGTAATTTTTGCAACAAATTTCGTAGTAAGGGATCACGCATAAAACGAGGATCTACATACGACTTTTCACGTAGTGTTGAACTTGCCCACTTCATTTGGAAATGGAAAAATTGATCGATAAACATTCGTTTTAATTCATGAATAGATTGCGGTGTATAGACAATTTTAGGTTCAAATGTTAAAGTCGTTTCTTCCTCCGGTATGATATCTTCATCACTCACTAGTTCATTCGATATTTCTATCTGTTCAACGTCTTCATTTTCTTCCTTCTGACGACCAGCGAATATTTTTTTGAATAAAGAGAATCTCTTTTTTTCTGCGAAAGAATCATTTTCTGAATCGTCGTCGGTATGTTGCCACTCACTAATTTCTTCTCCCAACTCCCACTGTCGCTTAACACGCTCCCATTGACTTTGCTTTAAGCGTACAAATTGTGTTGGGTATCTTGCTAAATCAATTTGATAGCGTGAAATATAATCTTGTAATTTCACCAATTGTGCCATGTGTTTTGGTCACTCCAATCTTACTCGCCCTATATCTAATTTGCTTATTTTGCCACTATTGCTTGGAAGGCAAACCAATCGCAATATCAATTTCGCCTTATAGCTGTCGCGTTGTTGAATTATAGATAAATAGACATTTGCATTCATTACATCGACATTTGGACTTTTTCTTTAAATCCCGATAGTAATTATTCTGTAGTCCATCTTATTTATTTTACATGACGTTTCAGGAGAAAACATCCATAATTTGTTCTATAGAAAAAGAGAACTACCCAAGTTTAAGGTAGTTCTCTTAGAAGATTCTTATTTCGCATTAATAGAAAGCGGTAATTTCGCTTCGAACGCTTGTTGTAATTTACGAGTCCACTCTCCTGGAACTCCAGCACCAATTTTGTTTCCATCAACATCGATAACAGGTGTTACTTCAGAAGATACAGATGAGACAATTACCTCATCCATTGATAATACATCAGCCTTAGTCATTGGTTCTTCAATAACTGGTAAATTAATTTCCTCAGCACATTTTAAAATAACTTGGCGTGTAATACCGTTTAAAATGAAGTTATTGGCAGGGTGTGTATAAAGCTTACCATCTTTAATGCCGTAAACATTTGCTGATGAACATTCTGTTACGATGTCACCACGATGTAAAATAGCTTCGTAGCAGCCTTTTTCAGATGCTTCCTGTTTTGCCAGTACAGCACCTAATAAGTTTAATGATTTAATATCACAACGTAACCATCGAATATCCTCTACGAAGGTAGCCTTAACACCTTTTTCGAAATTTTCATATGAACGCTCGCCAGCTTTAACATTTCCTGTTAATACAGCTGGAACACTTGCATCAGGGAAAATATGATTACGAGCAGTTGTACCACGTGTGATTTGGAAGTAAACATGGCCCGTTTCCAAATTATTTTTTTCGATAAGTTCGTGTAATAATTTGTGTAATACATCCTTAGTATAAGGTATAACAAGACGAATTTTTTCGGCACTTGCATAGAAACGATCAATGTGTTCTTGTGCTGTGAACATGTTTCCGTTATAAACTTTAATCACTTCATAAATACCGTCACCAAATTGGTAACCTCTGTCTTCTGGAGATACTGCGATTGATCCTTCTTCAACGATTTGATCATTCCATAATGAATATGCCATATTTAAATTCATCCTTTTCATATTTAATTTATTTGTTTCCTGCAAGTTCAACAATTGCTTCAGCATAAATAGCTGTTGCTTTAATGAGATTTTCAATGACGACAAACTCGTCCGCACGATGCGCCACGTCAGGTTCACCCGGGAACAGCATGCCAAATGCCACACCTTTTTTCATCACACGTGCATACGTACCACCACCTGTAGAAAGTAAAGGCGTTTCATAATCTCCTGTTTGACGTCTATAGATACCTGCTAAAGTCTGGATAAATGCATCATCCTCACTTACATAATGAGGCTTTGAGTCATCTTGAATATCCAATGAAAATCCTTTTGCCACAGCTAAACGTTGTGCTTCCGTGATTTTTTCATCAAACGGATATGTGACAGAATAGCGCATGCTAATAACCATGCTGCCGCCTTTAGAGACATCATAGTTTACAATGCCTGGATTCAATGTAGTTTTACCAGACATTTCATCCTCAAATTGTAAATCAAGCTTATTACCATAATGGTCTTGATAAAAAACATCTGCGGTAAAGTCGACAAATTGTTTACTTACCTCTGTCGTCAACTCTTGTTGTAAAAATGCTGTAAGATAAACAGCGGCATTGACACCTTTCTCCGGTTCCATTGCATGGGCTGCCTTACCTTTGATAGTTATTATATAGCGAGAACCCTCGATTAATAAAGAGCCTTCTAGCTGATTTTTGCTTAAAAATGTGTGAAAATTCTGTTCGAATTGTGAGGAAACGAACTGCACTGTTGCTTTTGCAAAATCAGGTACCATATTTGGTCGCTTTCCAGCATTAAATAGTAATAGCTGTTCTTTCGAAGCATCGTCTGTTTTATTTTGAGAGAACACTAGCTCTGCAATGCCTTTTTCAGCATTGATGAGCGGGAAATCCGCATCTGGTGCAAATCCAATCGCCGGCATTTCCTCATTTTTAAAATAGTGGTCGACACAGCGGAAGCCTGTTTCTTCATCTGTCCCGATAATCATACGCACTCTTTTATTAAGCTCAATGCCTGCATCTTTGACAAGTTTCATGGCCATCCATGCCGCAATTGTTGGGCCTTTATCATCTATTGCGCCACGAGCAAATAGCTTACCATCTGCTACAGTGCCGCTAAATGGTGGGTATGTCCAATCTGCTTCATCACCAACTGGTACTACGTCAACGTGACATAAAATACCTAATAAATCATCACCTTCACCCATCTGTATGTGACCTGCATAATTATCGATATTTTTAGTTTGCAGTCCTTCAGCTTGGCCCTTTGCTAATAACCATTCAAGAGCCTTCAGTGGACCATCCCCAAAAGGTACTTCAGTAGTAATCGTATTCTCATCGAGAACACTATTAATTTGCACAAGCTCCTGTAACTCTTGTATTAATTCATCTTGCCTTTCCTTTGCAGCTTGTAACCAATCCATACGATGGACCTCCTTCAATGTATTAACATTATTCTACTCTTTACAACATAAATTACAATCGTCTTTCTTACAACTTTTCAAAATCATATTACTAACGCTACCACATATAGCACGTTTTTCACTTATTCCCACAAAATACAGTATAAATTTTATGTTTTAATTGTAAATTTCCCTTGCATTCACTAGAAAAATGGCTAGCTTTTCTATATAATGAAGTCATCAGAATAATTTTTCTGAATATAAAATTAGAAAAGGGGATGTCTAAGGCAGCTACTTATTAGCCTAAGTGCACTCCGCACATATTGTCGTCCGCTAGTCTTTGCCAAGAGAATTAAGATGAAGGAGTGGTTCATTTATGAAACCAACTACTGATCGAATGCTTAATCGTATTAAAGATGTGTACATGTTTATTTTAGACAAAGGAACCGTGTCTACACAGGATTTAGTCGAAGAGTTTAGTATCACTCCTCGCACCGTTCAAAGAGATTTGAACGTGTTAGCCTTTAACGATTTGGTGATGAGTCCAAGTCGAGGCAAATGGACAACGACGAAGAAAAAAGTAAAATTGACGTCTTAGTTTTTACGTATAATACGTAAAGCATTTTGAATGGGAAAAGAATGACCTTTCGTCGTGGTCATTCTTTTTTTGTTCTCTACTATTTTGTAGGCATTATGTTTAATTGTCATTAGTTTCTTATAAAATTCTGTTCCTCCATTTCAGTCATTCAATTTTTTGATGACTTAACCTTTTGCATTAATTAATCTTTCGTTGTTTGATGCCATTTGTTAAAACTTATGCTATGCCCCCAGGAAGCTTTGCTCTGCGCGAAAGCAAAGCGGCAGCTACAATGTTTTATCTGTGCGAAAGCGTAGCGACAGCAACAAATGTTTTCTGTAGCGAAAGCGAAGCGGCAGCTACAAAGCACACAGCCGGAACGGAAATCAACCCCACGTTATTGTTATGAACTATATTACTATATTGATGAAATCATTTTTTGCTCATCACTAAAACTAGGAATGATTTTTATTAAAGCGTATGCTTTGAGATAGTTGATTGGAGTGGAGGCTGGGCGACTCCTTGGGGATTAGCGTCACAGATGAGACCCTGGAGCGAGCAAAGCGAGTGAAGCGGCTCATCGGACGCCCCCAGGAAAGCGCACAGCCGGAACGGAAATCAACCCCACGTTATGGTGATTAACCTTATTTACACTAAGCATCTCCCTAAATCCCCCTATATTTGCTAAATTCATTTTTATAACATTCATTCCCCAGATATTTTCCGACTATTTACAATTCATTAACAATCCGTTAAAATCGAAACATTCTACTTTTTGAGAGGAGGATTTTCTATGAAACTTCCTAAACTGTTTCATCCCCTAGTTTGGATTATTTTAGGGGGGACTATTTTCACTCGTATTGCAAGTTTAATGGCAATGCCCTTTTTAGCAATTTACTTACATAATGAAATTGAAGCATCCCCTTTACAAATAGGTTTGACAATTGGTATTGCACCGTTAATCTCCACTGTTGGAGGGTTCTTTGGGGGTTATTTGACTGACCGATTTGGTAGGAAAAGCGTCATTTTACTGACTATTGTTGTTTGGAGCTTTGTGTTCTTTGGCTTTGCAACAGCCCATACAGTTTGGTTCTTCGTCATATTAAACGCACTGAATGGCTTATGTCGCTCCTTCTTTGAACCCTCGACACAAGCATTAATGATTGATTTTACTCCTGCCGAAAATCGAAAAAGATTGTTTTCACTTCGTTACACAGCGATTAACATAGCGGCTGTAATCGGTCCTATTATTGGTGTTTATATTTCTCAATTGTCCAGTCCAAATATTCCATTCATGCTGACAGGGGCAATGTATATTATTTATGCCGTATTTTTATTTTTCGTTTTAAATCGCTATGAAATGCAACAACAAAAAGCTTCAGCCCCAACTAAAATACTGCAAACCTTTACGATTCTATTGACGAATCGTGTACTACTAAGTTTTATTTTTGGGGCGATTATAATAAATATTGGTTACTCTCAATTTGACTCAACACTGCCACAAATCATTGAACTTAAAATTGAAGATGGTGCGAAGCTCTATTCTCTCCTCATTTCGCTAAATGCAGCAGTTGTGTTATTACTACAATTACCGATAAGTATACTTTCTGAACGTTTTTCATCGACAGCTACTCTATTAGTAGGGATTCTGTTTTTGGCATTTGGTCTTTTATTATTCGGCTTCTCCAATAACTATCCCCTATATATGATCGCTATGATTATATTCACGATTGGTGAAATCTTCGCCTTTCCGACTATGAGTATCATGATTGATGAGATTGCCCCTGATACACAAAAGGGAATCTATTTGGGAGCAGCTCAATTTAAAAATCTAGGTGGCTTTATTGGACCAATTATTGGTGGGTGGTTACTAACACATTATATGAACGCAATGTTTGCGGTTATAGCTGTTCTTGTTTTATGCAGTTGTATATTTTATAGATCAAAGCTTAAGCCGCAACAAACATAAAGTGTACCCGATGCGTTTTTCCAGGCATTATTTGCAGACAAAAAAATTGCTCCATTTCCATCAGCGACATCAAGCATTTGAAATACTTGCTTAGTCTCACTAGTAGGAATGGAGCGAACATATAATTTTTTTAAACTTTTTTAATAGCTTTTGCTTTTTTCTTCAGCAATCTCTTTATAACTAGTATATTGGTCTTTACCCGCATTCTTTGATTGATACAACGCCTTATCTGCACGTTCAAATAGGCTTCTTTCTGTCTCATCTGGATGTATGCAATTGGCACCACCCATACTAACTGAAAGTACGGACCAACTATCAATAGAAACTTGATCCGCATATTTCAAGTGATGAATTTTCTCCAAAATCGAATTCGCTAATTTTTCCATATATTCATCTCTCGTATCGTATAAAACAATTGCGAATTCATCCCCTCCAAATCTAACAACAAAGCCGTTTGTCCCTACTTCTTGTTTTAAAATTTTTGCTGTTTCAATAAGGATCTTATCCCCTTCAACATGGCCAAACTGATCATTTACTTGTTTAAAATTATCTAAATCTAGCAGCAATAAGCCAGGTTGATTTGTCTTCCTTTTTCTTATTAAATCATCCATTTTTCTAATATAGGTAGCACGATTATAAACATTCGTTAATGGATCATAAGTTGCGAGTTGAAATGTTTTGGATAGAAGTTTGTTGATGACTAATAGCATGATGAAAGAAGTTGCTAAGGCAATACAAAGCAGGATCTGAAACTGCTTTGTATTTTTAGTTAGCGCTCTCACCTCTGTTAAATTGCCATACTTTACATAAACAATCCTTTTAGAGGACTCTCCTCGATTTTCTTCTGCTTGATATGGTAAAAAACGATATCTCTCGATATAGCCATTTTTAAACTTCTTTTGATATTCCGTTGGCTTCATCGTTTTTTTTGCTAACATAAAATGTTCTTGAAATATTTCAGATTGATCATTTACAGTTTTTTTACGAGAATCGTCAAAGAAAACCCCTCCCGCATTTATCGTTTGTACTTCTAATAAATCAGGATATTTATCAATTAGATAGTCAGCCGTCTTTCCGAAGTTAAAGGTTTGAAATACAGGATCCTCTAGTAAATCTATACCAACCTCAAATAAATATTTCTTATCAGGAGTTGCCAAATATCCAAATTTCCGATATCCCCCAGTAGTTGTTGAAATATCAATACCATCAGTGTAGTATTCCCCACTTGATCGACGTTCGTCTAATAAAGCAGAAAAACGATGGCAGCATTGGGAAAAATTTAAGCCTTTATCTTTTTCAAAGGTTGTATAAATTACGGTATTTGATTGATCGAGTATATATACATCCATTTCATACTCGTTTTTTATTTTCTGTAAATCCCACTTTGCTAAATATGGATTTTCTTCATATGATGTAATTAATTTTTGTAGTACTTCTTCCATTTTGTTAGAAAGATTCTTATCAAAATAAGAATGGGCATTATCTACTGTTTGCATATCTGTCAGAATATGATTTTCTATTAATGTTCTATTCAAAACTTCTTGTTTTTCTATATCAGCTACGAGTATTTGCCTGTTGACATAAGAAATTACAGCAACGAGTATTAATGCAAAAGCAATTAAAGATATTAGTAATTTAATTCTTAAGTTTTTCATTAACTTGTCCTCTACTTATTTTCACCATCATTTTTTTCAGAAACATTTAGAGATTAATTAGTATGATAGACTATTTTAATTATACCGTTACTGGTATATGTATGTATATAAAAAATGCCTCGATGCTAATCTTCGTTAGCATCGAGGCATCCATTACTCCCTATTTTTTAAGTAGGCTAGCTCTTCAGCAGTTAATTCTCGATATTCACCTAATTCTAGACTGTCATCTAGATTTAGGCTGCCCATCGATAGGCGTTTTAAATAGGTTACACGTTTTCCTACTGCCTCAAACATACGCTTCACCTGATGAAACTTACCTTCTTGAATCGTTAACTCAATTTCTGATTGCTGAGCAGATTTTAATATAATAAGCTCTCCTGGTTTTGTTACATAGCCATCGTCAAGCTCAACACCCTGAGCAAATTTTTCACAATCGTCCTCAGTCACAATTCCTTCTATTTGAGCATAGTAAACCTTCGGTACATGTTTTTTAGGAGACAATAAATTATGTGCTAAAACGCCATCATTTGTTATCAACAATAATCCCTCTGTATCTTTATCCAAACGACCAACAGGGAAAGGCTGGAAGTGTTGATGTAAAGGATCTAATAAATCGATGACCGTTTCATCTCGTAAATCTTCCGTTGCAGAAATAACCCCAGGAGGCTTGTTCATCATGAAGTATACAAATTCTGTATACATCACACGTTCATCAAATACGGAGATCTCCTGCTTTTCAGGATCAACATGTAATGCTGCATCCTTCACATACGCACCATCCACTGTCACTGCTTTTTGCTTTAGAAGCTGCTTAACTTCCTTGCGTGACCCATAACCCATATTCGACAGTAATTTATCTAATCGCATTCGTACCTCCTATTTAAATCCCAGTTTGTTCGTAATTCTTGTTAAGCGTTCACCGAGAAGCTTTTGTGCTAAGCCTAGACGTAAAGACAAGAAGCCATACACTGCTATACCTACTCCAGCACAAATAACAGAATACACTAATGCAGAGAATTTACCATCTACAGGACCCATTAATAATTCTAAAAGTTTATGAACGATTAGTACACTTACCGCCATTGCCGCTGTCAAAAGAGAAATGAGCATGACACGACGAATAACCATTTCTGATTTGTAGTTCAGTGTATGTCGTAACACAAGCATATTAATGATAATTGAAACACTATAGCCAATAGCTGTAGCAAGAAGTGCGCCATCTGCCTCCATCCAACGAATTAACGGAATGTTAATCGCTAGCTTGACGAAAATTCCAGTTAATAAGCTTAAGACAATCCACTTTTGGAAGTCAATGCCCTGTAAAAGAGCTGCTGTCACTTGGAATAAAGCAAATAAAATAGCAACAGGTGCATAATGGGCTAAAATCATAGCCCCCATCTCACTTTCAGTATAGAGCATAAAGTAAATTTCATTCGATAATAATGAAATTCCAACTACCGCAGGCAATGTAATAAAAATTAATATTTGATATGTTTTATCCATTGCATGTCGTAGCGATAAATATTCACCTTGCGTAAAGTACTTTGTAATCGTTGGTACTAGTGCCGACGAAAAACCTGTAGCTAACATTACTGGGATAATGACAACCTTTTGTGTTGTAAAGTTAATCATTGATAAATACTTATCCGTTACTTCAGCTAAGCCTATAGATATCATAGCTCCATTAAATGTTAGCATATCCACTAATTGGAACAACGGATTGGCTACGCCTACAAATACCATCGGAATTGAATACGTAATTACTTCTTTATATATGTTGGACATTGGTAGCTGTGTAGACGTCACACTTTGACTGCGCAGTAAATCAAATTCAGGTTGATACTTCTTCCAATAATAGTAAAGTACTAGCAACCCACCAATTGCCCCAATAAATGCAGCAAATACTGCAAAGGAAACAGCTGTTTCTGGTTTCCCTTTGAAAACTACCACAACTAAGAAAGAACCACCCAATAACACAACAATACGAACAATTTGCTCAACTAACTGAGAAACCGCTGTAGGCTCCATTTTGTCATAACCTTGGAAAAAGCCCCGCCAAAGACTCATAAATGGCACAACAATTAATGCAAAGCTAACCCAGCGAATAACTGAGGCTATTTGCGCTACCGTAAATGCCTGTTCATCACTTTTTATCACTAGACCCGCTATTGGCGTAGCTAGTATAAAGAGAGCAATAAACGCCGCGAACCCAGTACACATCATTATAACTATGCCAGATTTCATTAGCTTGCGGCCTGATTGGTAATCACCCAATGCATTGTATTTAGAAACAAATTTGGATACAGCAATTGGTGCACCCGAGATAGCTATTGCTAGCATTATAGAATAGGGAATATATGCATATTGATAGAGGGCAACATTTTCCTCACCCACAATCGCATAAAACGGAAAAATATAAATTAATCCGAGTACCTTCGATAAAAACATCCCCATTGTTAATATCGCAGTACCTTTCATTAAATTGGACATTGTACCCATCCATTCATCGTAAAATCAATTTTCATTATCGTAACACTTAGGAAAAATTGTAAAACTTTTCCGTTTAAAAGGCGCCTCTGAGGTTTCTTCTACTACCTGGGCCCTTTTAAGAACTTGCAAACGCTGCCATATAAAAAACGGTTCTTATTCATTGTTAAAACTACCGCACTATCTTAACCAAATTCAGCAAAGCAGCAAGAAAAGCACTTCCTAGTAAAATATTAAATAAGTAAACCAACTGTAATCTTAACATATTTATAGGTAAACAGACGCATAAATACATGAAAAAGTTCTAGAGAATCAATAAAAATAACGGTTATGTCCCCTACGGAAATAGAAGGCTTAAAATAATCGGTGGAGATTAAGAAAACCCCCACCGATTAAAGCTACTTCTTTATTACATATCTACGAAAAATTGTTTATACCATACTAGGAACACATAGACTGTCCAAATATAACGTCCACGATTTGCCTTACCTTCATAGTGCTCATCTAGATAGCCTACTAATTGTTTTGTATCAAAGAATTCATTGGCAAAATCAGTTGTAAACATTTCTTTTACCAACTTATAATACTTTTCTTCACGCAACCAGTGACGAATTGGCACTGGGAAACCAAGCTTTGGACGTTTTGCCCATTCTTCAGGTAATTCCTGATGTGCAGCTTGACGAAGAACATATTTCGTATCAATATCATTGACACGATATCTTGATGGGATGTCTTTCGCTAATTCCATCACTTCTTTATCTAAAAACGGTACACGCAATTCAATCGAATGAGCCATACTCATTTTATCCGCTTTTAATAAAATGTCGCCAGGCATCCAAAGATTTAAATCAAGATACTGCATTTTAGTAACATCATCATCACCTGGAACTTCATCGTAAATACGTTTAGTAATCGATTTTACAGATGGACCATTTTTATAGTCTGGCTTCAAGACATTTAATGCATCTTCTTCATCCCATACAACCGCTTCCCCAATGAAGCGTTCTTCTACGGTTTGACCACCTTTAACAAGGAAGTTCGTATATTGATTTTTAGGTAACGCCTCTGCTAGGCCACGTAACGCTTTACGGATACCAAAAGGTACCTTCTCATATTTTTGCATTTTGCCAGAGTTTTGATACCATGCATAGCCACCGAATATTTCGTCCGCACCTTCACCTGAAAGTACTACGGTTACATCCTTCGATGCTAACTCAGAAAGGAAGTAAAGTGGTACAGAAGATGGGTTTGATTGCGGCTCGTCCATATGCCACTGAATTTTTGGTAATGCTTCAAAACACTCATCTGCCGAAATATATTTACGCTCATTTTGAATATTTAATGTATCAGATAAATCTTTTGCTAGATTTGTTTCATTAAACATATCCTCGTAGTCGGAGAAACCAACAGAGAAGGATTTATCAGGGCGTAATAATGAAGTAATATAACTTGAATCAATACCACCTGATAAGAAAGAACCAACCTTTACATCACTTATTTGATGAGCTTCTACAGATTCTTTCACTGTCGTACGAATGTCTTCAACATATTTTTCAATTGGAGCTTCTTTTGCATGGAATTTTTTATCCCAATACTGCACAATTTGCTTTTGTCCATTTTTAATAAGGATATAGTGTGCTGGTGGTAATTTGTACACACCTTTAAAGAAAGTTTCATCCATTGAAGAATATTGGAACGTTAAATATGGACGCAACGCATCTTTATTTAACTCTTTAATAAATGATGGGTGTGGTAAAAATGATTTAATTTCTGAACCGAAAATAAAAGTACCATCCGTTGTGTTTTCTGTGTAATACAGCGGCTTAATACCAAAGCCATCACGAGCGATAAATTGTAAATCATTCTTTTTATCCCAAATACAGAATGCGAACATTCCGCGTAGTTTTTTCACAAATTCAACACCGTATTCAACATAACCATAAATAATAACTTCACTATCAGACTGAGTTTTAAAGTTGTGACCTTTTTCAACCAAATCAGCACGTAGCTCTTGGAAGTTGAAAATCTCTCCGTTAAATACGAGAACGATGTTACCATCAGCGCTGTACAATGGCTGATTTGCCACGTCTGATAAGTCGATAATACTTAATCGACGGAATCCTAACGTTACTGTATCATCACTGTGAATCCCGCCGCTGTCAGGTCCACGGTGAATAATTGTATTCATCATATTTTCGATCGTTTGATGATGATCGATGACATTTGTTCCATTAATATAGCCTATAAATCCGCACATTCTATTTTTCACCTCATAATTTAGTGCATAACCTTTACCATAATAGCATGAAAAGACATTCATTTCATACTGACAATATAGATAAAGCAAAACTTTCATCAGTGAGGTTATTCAACACTGATTATTCGTCCAACCAATGAGCACTTTATCTCTCTTAAAAACACTTCAATTTTCAATCTTCCATCTAAAATTCACACCTGATAGCTCATCACCGAAAGTTTTGGATGACATTGTGATAAAAAGTATGTCATGTGTATAAGTTGATTGTAGTGGAGACTGGGCGACTCCTTGGGGATTAGCGTCACAGATGAGACCCTGCAGCGAAGCGAAGCGGCTCATCGGACGCCCCCAGGAAGCTCTGCTCTGCGCGAAAGCGAAGCGTCAGCGGCAAAGCGCCCAGTCGGAACGGAAATCAACTCCACGTTATGGTGACGAGCTACTTAAAGTAGAAGATAAGAAATTATAAAATACTTTTGTTGTATTTTCAATGTGAAAGAAGCCCCTCTATATAGACTTCATGTATAATAGGAAAGATTCCTAATTTGAAAAGAAAGTGAGTTTAAATATATGTACGATGTTATCGTTATCGGTGGTGGCCCCTCTGGTTTAATGGCTGCTATCGCTGCTGGAGAGCGTAAAAAGAAAGTATTATTATTAGAAAAAGGGACGAAGCTCGGCAAAAAATTAGCCATTTCAGGCGGCGGTCGCTGTAATGTCACAAATCGATTGCCAGTTGAAGAAATAGTTAAACACATACCTGGAAATGGCCGTTTTCTTTACAGCCCATTCACAGTTTACAATAATGAGGATATTATCACATTTTTCGAAGGACTCGGTGTAGCATTAAAAGAGGAAGATCATGGGCGTATGTTCCCTGTATCGAACCGCGCGCAAGATGTTGTAGATGCACTTATTCGTCAGCTTCAGAGGCTGCATGTAGAAGTACGCTTAAATACCCCCGTCAATAAACTGCTAATGGATGAGGAAAAAATTCTCGGGGTACGCCTTTCGGATGGTACAGAAATTCGTAGTGAAGCAGTAATCGTGGCAGTTGGTGGGAAAGCTGTTCCACAAACTGGCTCAACAGGAGACGGTTATCCATGGGCAGAGCGTGCTGGCCATACAATTACTACACTATTCCCTACTGAGGTTCCTGTTCTATCGAAAGAAGATTTTATTCAAGCACGTGAGCTACAGGGACTTGCGTTACGGAATGTCGCTGTCTCTGTTTTAAACAAAAAAGGCAAAGTGCTCGTAACACATCAAATGGACATGCTCTTTACTCATTTTGGATTAAGCGGTCCTGCTGTTTTACGCTGTAGTCAATTTGTCGTGAAAGAATTAATGAAAACAGGTTACGAGCCTGTGACAATGCGTATTCAAGCACTTGTTGATTATAATGAAGAAACATGTCTGCAATATTTAAACAGACTCATTAAAGAAGATCCCAAAAAAGCGGTAAAAAACGTTTGGAAAGGAATAACACCTGAACGTTGGCTTCTATTTTTATGTGAGCGCGCAGACATCGATGTACAATTGACAGGTACTGAATTATCACAGGAAAAAATCCGCAATTTAGCTAAACTTCTCGTTAATTTCACGATGACAGTTAGTGGTACGCAGTCCCTTGAAAAAGCATTCGTCACTGGAGGCGGCGTCTCTGTTAAAGAAATTGAACCAAAGACAATGGCTTCAAAGAAAAAGGCTGGTTTATTTTTCTGCGGAGAAATTCTTGATATTCATGGCTACACAGGTGGCTATAATATAACATCTGCTCTTGTGACAGGACGAATTGCAGGGATGAACGCAGGACTGTAATATACTCGGTATCTCAGAATTTTATCAGCGATTTTTCGGGAGTTATCAGCGATATTGAACGGCTTATCAGCGATTCCAATGGCTTATCAGCGATTCTAAGTCCTTTATCAGCGATATTCAACGAATTATCAGCGATTCTAATAAAAAGCGTGTCCCGAAAATAAGGACACGCTTTTTTTAGCCTTCTTTAGACATATAGACTTCCTCGTATGGTTGAATGATGACAAATCCTTCACCTGAAAATGCCATTTGAATGGATTCACCACTACCACGACCGATAAATGTTCGGAAGCTAATATCTGTTTTAAACTCTGGTGCCAAATTACCTGACCATGCTACTGTGGCATGCGGATCAGTATAGACCGTTTCACCAGGCTTCACTAACAATGTTAACGGTTCGAAATGAGTTGTAATGGCTACCTTTCCTTTTCCTTGTAAAGTTACATTAAACAATCCACCTGACATGACGCCTGCCATTTTACGCATTAAGTGAATATCCCAATCAATACTTGGCTCAAAGGCAAGTAAATCATTACCGTTTACGCAAATGCTTTCATCTTTTAAATCGAAGACCGTTATTTTTTTCCCTTGATCCGCTAAATAAAGTCGTCCCTTACCTTTCGCTTTCATAAGTTGCGTACCTTCACCTGTTAATGCCTTTTTGAACATTTTACCAAGGCCATGCTCCAGTACACGTTCACGCTCAAACTTAATATCTCCTACATAAGAAATCATTGCGCCCATTTTCGACCAAACCTCGCCATTTAGGTTGACCTCTAATACACGCTCAGTTTCTAACTCGAAATATTCATTTTCGTTGTCGTCCTGCTGTGTTTTATTAATAAAATCGTTTAAAGAAAATTTCCCCATATCACATTGCCTCCTTATTTATTTTATATACGTTTTAATTTTCGAAAAGATTCAATCAAATCAAAGAAGTAAAAAAACGAATAATTGAATAAAACAGTTGAATCTTTTATTCATGAAACGGTAACCAATTTACGCTTTCATTATGAATCGTTTCGTTCATGGCGAAATGACTAAAAACGTCAGTTGTTCGGTCACCCTCTTGAAAATCAATTAATGAACCTCGCATTTGCTTTCCGTTACAAAATTTCTCTTTTAGTAGCGAAATCACTTTATTTCCAGTAATGATATTGACATCCGATACCAACTGTTATACATTAAACAGAGATTGATCAAGTGTTATATAACAACAGTTGCACAAAAAAAGACCATACAAGCGTCATGTGCGAAATGACACTCATATGGCCAATACCTTCAAGTGCGAATTGAAAGTATAATTTATTGTGTTGCGGAGACGTCTCCAACCTTTTCAGAAGCTTCTTTTAATGCTGTTCGTTTACGTACATCTGCACGTAAAGTTAATGAAATAATTAATGAAGCAGCAATTAACCCTGTAAACACATAGAATACTGGAATATAACTTCCATAAGAGTTTTTAATAGTGCTTACTAAAAGCGGACCAAAAATACCACCTAATGACCAAGTCGTTAATAAATAACCATGAATAACTCCAAGTTGTTTCGTACCGAATAAATCACTTGCAAATGCTGGTAGATTCGAGAAACCTCCACCATAGCAACTAACAACTAAGAAAATAAGTGCTTGGAAAATAATAACGTTTGTTGTATGCGGTAAGACGATAAATGTAACTAGCTGTGCGATAAAGAAAATTACAAAGACGTTCGAACGACCAATATAGTCAGACACAGCAGCCCATACTAAACGACCACCACCATTAAATAATCCCATTATCCCTACCATTGCTGCGGCTCCCGCAACTGATAATCCTACAATTTCTTGAGCCATTGGAGATGCAACAGAAATCATCATAATACCTGCTGTTACGTTTACTAAATGCATCGACCAAAGCATCCAGAAATGCTTAGTTTTTACAGCTTCACGTGCTGACATGACAGCTAAATCTTTCTTCACTACTTCTTTACCATTATCTGCAGCAGCCTTCATATTCGCTGGCATATAACCAGGCTTAGGCGGTGCTATATATGAAGCCCCTAAAATCATTAACGTGAAATAACTTGCCCCTAAAATAAAGTACGTTGTAGAAATACCAACAGCCTCCATTAAGTTAGCTGCGACTGGTGCTGTAATAAGTGCTCCTGAACCAAATCCAAGTACAGCCATACCTGTTGCTAATCCGCGGCGATCCGGGAACCATTTTACTAATGTCGATACAGGCGCAATATAACCAATACCCATACCCAATCCACTTAGTAAACCATATGTTAACCAGTACATTGTTACGGAATCCATTGAAATCGCTACACCCGCACCAGCTTGTCCTGCTCCAAATAGAACAGCTGCTACCATCGCGGATTTACGTGGTCCCATCTTTTCTACTAAGTTACCAAATAATGCTGCGGAAAAACCAGCAAGCCCCATCATTATTGTAAAGGCAACCGTTACATTTGTTTCGCTCCATCCCATTTCTGTGACAATCGGTAGCTTATATACACTGTATGCATATGCTCCACCGATCGAAAGATGAATAGCGATTGCGGATAATGCAATTAACCATCTATTTTTATTCATAAATTCTCTTTTCTCCCCTCTTTTGCTACCTGTGAAAGTTTTATGAACGTCCATGAAAATAATTTACCACTTAGAATTATTCAAATGCAAGATGTTTTTTCAAAAAATATTATTTCTCGAAAAAGTATTTTATTTTCCATCCTAATAATCTTATAACGAAAACCTTACTCTCTCTAAGTAAATAGCCGTTTATTATACGAAAACCACAACATTTTTTAGCTAATATTATTTTTCTACTCTATTATCAAACTCTACATAAATTATTTCGATATAATTAATTTTGTGCATATTTTCACATGCAATCAATGTATATTCCGATCTTTCTAACTCACTTATTTTTTTATGTTTCTTTAAAAGATTACAAACAAATATTCATTATGTAGAAATTTCTTGAGAAAAAGAGAATTTTAAAACTTAAATCAACGAATTTCTTTCGTGTAAAAAGTGATCAAAAAACACCTCCAAATGATATATCTTGCTTTTAATGGATAACCAATTAAATAAACCCAATATATATTTTGCATATTAAAAAGCGAATAATCATTACCTTCTCATTTTTATTATTCAAATATATATATTTTTATTTTAAATAGACCTTTTTTAAATGTATAACTAACTAAACCAATTAGTTATATTAAACATTTACTATGGTTCACAAATAAAAACAGTAATATTTAACCATATTGTATTACAGTAAACTAATAATTTATAATAGAGAGAAATTCCCAGTGTCGTCACTTAAGTAACTTTCGATGCTTTCTTATACGGCTATTATTCAATTCGAAGATGATTATTCAAAATTTTCTTAATTAAAGAGGTGTTAATTTAATTGAAGGAAGCTTAATATGTCTTTCCTTTTACGTTGCTATGAAAAATATTTCTCTACGTCTAAAAATGTTTATTTTTTCATTCATTATTGTTATTTTTTCAATCGCAACAAGTGGAGCCATTATGATTCATAATTTGGCAGGGGCATTAGAAAAAGAATTTGGTGCACATGCCCTCGCTATTGCGCGAACTGTCTCACAGCTTACCGATGTTCAAAATAATGTAGGCAAACCATCGGGATTTGAAATTATTCAACCTATTGCAGAGCGCATTCGTTTATCAACAGATGTCGATTATATAGTCATTATTGATATGAATCGAATTCGTTATTCTCATCCATCTGAAAGTAAGCTTGGCACAGTGTTTGAAGGTGGAGACGAAATTGAAGCTTTTTCACAGCACGAATACATATCGAAAGCACATGGCGTTCTTGGCTATTCCATACGAGCGTTTGCACCTATTATGAATGAAGAAGGGACAAAGCAAGTTGGCGTCATAACTGTTGGACTACTTGCACCAAAGTGGTACAACCTTCTAGGCGAATATCAATTCGATATATTAATATCTCTTTTTTCGGGTTTAGCCATTGGATTAGGTGGTTCCATTTTAGTTGCTAATCACTTAAAACGGCAGACATTTAACTTGGAACCATTTGAGATAGCACGATTGTTGGAAGAACGCTCAGGCATTATCCAGGCGATGGACATTGGAATATTAGCTACAGATGAAAGTGGAAATGTTTCATTCATTAATCGACTAGCAAGGCAGTATACTCATTTCTTCGGACAAAAGATTACACGAAAAACTTTGTTTAAAGGGACTTGGCTTGCAGAGGATACCCTGCAACAGCATGAAGTATATCGACCACTTTTGTTGTTTGAGCAAATGTACTTAGTACGCACCTTCCCGATTCGCATAATGGAGCAAAATGCTGGCTACCTTATTATGCTAACCGATCGGAAAGAAGCTAATATGTTAGCCGAAGAATTAACAGGCATTAAAATACTCGTAGATTCCTTACGTGCACAGCAACACGAATATATGAACCGTCTACATAGCATTGCAGGACTTATTCAGTTGGAGCGTAATGATGACGCCTTGAGTCTTATAATTGATGAGATAACTGTTGAGGAAGAAATTATTCAAAGCTTACATGACAAAATTCATGATTATTCAATTCAAGGATTATTGCTTGGTAAATTTTCTCGAGCAAAGGAGCTCGGAGTAGAGCTAACGATTGACGAGGACTCGAACTTAATCGATTTTAAGAGTGGTTTTTCAAGTGGCGATATAGTAACCATTATCGGTAATTTATTGGACAACGCTATGGAGGCATGTTTCGAATGTGTTCATAAAGATGTTCACTTAACTATAATCGGCAATAACCATCATTTATTTATTGAAGTACAGGATAGTGGTAAAGGGATTGATGGGATGCCACAGCGAATTTTCGATTATGGTTTTAGTACGAAACAAAAAGAAGGTCATGGGATCGGTCTTGCCCTTGTTAAACAGCTTGTAGAGTCAAATAACGGAGTTATTCAAGTAGAATCAACAGTTGATATTGGGACAATTATTACAATAGAAGTAGGGGTGACTGGAGAACAATGAGTAATCTTTCAGTTTTTATCGTAGAGGATGATCCAATGGTACTTGAAGTAAATAAAGGTTTTTTAAATAAATTGAATGGTTTTCAGCTAGTAGGTGAATCCGTTAACGGACGTGATGCTTATAAGAAAATTAAAAACAAAAAACCCAATCTGATTTTACTTGATATGTTTTTACCTGATATGACCGGAATGGAATTATTCTTAAAGCTTCGAGCAGACCGTATTCCTTCAGATATTATCATGATTACAGCGGCAAAAGATGCACCAACCGTACAGGAGGCACTTCGACTTGGAGCAATCGATTATCTTATAAAGCCATTTCGCTTTGAACGCTTCGAAAAGGCTTTACAGCAATATAAAAACTCAACAAAGAAGCTACCAAATTCAGAAGCTTTTAGGCAAGAGGACATCGATAAGTGGCTTGGCATTCAACACGAATCAACAGAACTTCCAAAAGGACTTAACACGATAACTATGCAACAAATTCTTACATATTTAACAGCCCATCAAGCATCTATTACATCAGAGCAACTTGCACAAAATGTTGGAATGGCAAGAGTAACTGTAAGGAAATATTTAGACTTTTTAGCTACTAAAGGAACTGTCAAAATCGAATTACAATATGGGACAGTTGGTCGTCCAACTAAATACTATTCTATTAAATAAAATGCAGCTGTACCCAAACAGATAAGTTAAACTTCCCTAAATTAAATATCAAGAATCTGCCTCCTTTAAAGATACTAATGGCTTGAAAGCTTATTCAAAACTTCTTTAAAGGAATAGGGCAGATTTTTTCTTTTATTTCATCATCTGCTAGTATCAATTGGAACGGAAATCATTCCGTTGTTATGCTGATATGCCCTCTATTTTATCCCCTATATTACTCCGCCATCTGTTTTGCAACAGTTTATTGAAATAATAAATTGTTATATACCACAAATACCAAAATGTCCATTAAAACCAAAATATTGTTTATTTATTCAGATGAATTACAATGATAAGCGTTCATATCTTATAAGGTCAGGAGTGAATTTGTATAGGAAGTAATCGTTTCAAGCTCAATTTTGTTAGCGCTCTCATTTTCCTAACAATTCTGTTAGCTTCATGCCAAGAAACAGGTTTACCCTACCGACAATGAGCAGCTAAGTCACGAGGAACAAATCGTTATTCGTTTTTCACACGTAGTTGGTGAAAATACACCTAAAGGAATGGCAGCTGTAAAATTTGCAGAGCTAATTAAAGAACGGAGTCGTGGGTACGTCGAAATTCAGGTGTTTCCAAATGGTGTTCTTTATAAAGATGGTGAAGAAATGGATGCACTGTTACGTGGTGATATCCAAATGATTGCACCTGCTATTTCAAAAATTACAACGCTTGTACCAGAATGGTCAGTCATGGATTTACCGTATGCATTTAAAAACGCAGACGAAGTTCATACATATGTCGAAAGTGAGATTGGTCAATCTTTAATGACAAAGTTAAATGCACACAATTTGTATTCTATGGGCATATGGGATAGTGGATTTAAACAGCTTAGCAACAATATCCACCCTATTGAAAATGTCCGCGACTTGAATGGCTTACGCATGCGGATTATGCCAAGTGATATTTTAGCAAAACAATTCTCTAGCGTTGGAGCCATCCCAAAACGCATTGATTTCAATACAGTTTTCAATCAGCTACAAAAAGGCAAAATAGATGGTCAGGAAAACACGCTCACTAATATTACAAGCAAAAATTTATACTCTTTACAAGACTACTTAACGATAAGTAATCATGGCTATCTCGGTTATTTACCACTGATGAACCACGAATTTTGGAACTCTCTACCAAAGGATGTGCAAATTCTACTCATCGAAACACTTGAGGAAGTGCAGGAGTGGGAATGGCAGCTTGCAGAAGAATTAACGGCACAGTGGCTAAAAGAAATGGAAGCTTGCAATTGTATTAAAATCCACTACTTATCTGATGAAGATATTGAGAAATGGGCGTCTGCCTTTGATCCCGTCTATGACTATTACACAGACAGTTTCGGGGAAAAATATATACAGGCACTTCCTAAATATCAAACACATCATTAACTTGGGTTCAAAAGGTTGTCCTTTTAACTATAATTAAACTTTTTAGGGGGATATGTAATGAAAAAATGGCTTTTTATGTCACTTATGGCTGTTCTTGTTCTCGCACTTGCAGCTTGTAGTGGCGACAAAAAAGGGAACGCTTCTGCTCCAGTAGAAGGTGACGGTGGATATACAAAAGAAAAACCTCTTATCATTAAATTTTCACATGTAACATCTATTGATAGTGTTAAAGGAAAAGCTGCAGATGCTTTCGCTAAATTAGTAGATGAAAAGACAGAGGGTAAAGTTAAAGTTGAGGTGTATCCTTCATCACAATTATATGGGGATAATGACGAGCTAGATGCACTAGTATCTGGGAATGTTCATATGATCGCCCCTTCGGTAACAAAAATGGTGAAAATCGATCCACGTTGGCAATATGTTGATATGCCTTATCTTTTTGAAAGCGACGAACATGTACGTAAATTCTTTAAATCTGACGTTGCTAAATTAATTCTGGAATCTGATCAGTTAGCAGCTAATGATATTAAAGGCTTAGTGTTCTGGGAAAATGGCTTTAAACATTTCTCAAACAATAAGCATCCACTTGTAAATGTTGAAGATTTTAAAGGTTTAAAATTCCGTGCTCAAGCTGGTAAAGTGCTAGAAGCACAATTCAAAGCTTTAAATGCTGGTTCTGCAACAATCGCGTTCGGCGAAACATACGCTGCTCTACAACAAGGGACAGTTGATGGACAAGAAAATACATTCAATAACTTTGATACTCAAAAATATCAAGAAGTCCAAAAGTACTTCTCAGTATCTCAACATGGTCGCCTTGACTACGCAATCTTTGTTAACAAATCTTTCTGGGACAAAATCCCTGCAGATTTATTAAAAGCAGTTGAAGAGTCCTTAGATGAGGCAACAAAATTAGCTTGGGATTTAGCCGCTGAAGAAAATGCCAAATCATTTGAGAACATTAAAAACTCTGGTATTGAAGTAATTGAGTTAGATGACGCTCAAAAAGAAGCAATTAAAACAAAACTTGAACCAGTTTATGAAGAGTTCAGTGATTCTATTACAGAAGAATTAATCAATGGTATCCGAGATTTAAAATAAATTTTTTAAATAGTAAGAATTGAATAACTCAAACAAAAAGAATCTGCTCATTCCTATGGGTATGCCGCAAGCTCCCTCAGAATTCTCGCAGATTCTTTTTAATAAAAATACGTAAATTACTTACATTGAACATTGAACCTGTACAAATGGGTGCTTGGATGCACTTTAAAATTCATCTGCACTTATAGTAGAAAATCGTACCCTTTTGTACATGCATCAAATGAAGGAGGCAAAAGAATGAAAGCCTTGCATAAAGTATGGGGCTACTTAGAAGAGATTCTTGCGGGAACTTTTTTTGTAGCAGGTGTTTCTCTTATTTTTTACGGCGTCATCATGCGTTACATTTTTAATGAACCACAGGCATGGGTAGAAGAATTAGCACGTTATTCTATAATTTGGGGTACATTTTTTGGATTTGGCTTAGCCCTTCGTCACAATCAACATATTCAAGTAGATATTTTATATGATAAATTAAAACCTTCAATGAAACGTGTATTAGATTTAGTAGCCACAGGACTAAGTATTGTTTTTTGTTTAATTTATACGTATTACGGCTTTATCTTAGTGGAAAATCGTTATACATCAGGCATGATATCACTTGATATTGGAATACCCATGTGGATCGTTTACTTAGTTCTACCTATTTCAGGGGCTTTATTTTTACTAAGATTCGTAGAAAGATTAGTCAATATTCTACGAGGAAAGGACGAAGAATATGCTAATCCTCTTACTTAGTTTCTTTCTATTACTATTCTTACGAGTACCTGTTGCAATAAGTTTGGCACTATCGACAATCCTTGTGTTTTTCCAAATCGATTTCAATATGAATATGATTCCTCAACGTATTTTTACGGCTCTCGACTCTTTCCCGATGATGGCGATTCCAGGATTCGTCCTTGCAGGGGTACTAATGGCGCGTGGTGGGATTTCTAAATATTTGATTGAAGCGTTACGTTCATGGATCGGACATCTTCCAGGAGGACTTGCGGTTGTGACAATCATTGCCTGTGCCATTTTCGCAGCGATTTCTGGTTCTTCACCTGCAACTGCTGCAGCGATTGGTTCTATCATGATCCCTGCTATGATTTCTGCTGGCTATAAAAAACGTTATTCGATGGGACTTGTTGCTGCTGGTGGTACACTAGGGATATTAATTCCACCGAGTGTTCCGTTAATTATTTACGGTATTACCTCAGAGCAATCCATTGGTAAATTATTTATTGCTGGTATCATTCCAGGACTAGCATTAACAGGGATTTTAATTGTTGCAGCAATTGTTTACGCTAAACGCAATGGCTTTAAAGGAGATAAGCCAGCTAGTTGGAGTGAACGTGGTCGTAAATCGTTAAAAGCTATTTGGGGCGCTTTTTTACCATTCTTAATTTTAGGAACCATCTATTCAGGCGTTGTTACACCAACGGAATCAGCAGTTATTGCCGTATTCTACGGTTTAATCGTTTCACTTTTCATCTATCGTGAAATGAAGTTAAAAGACTTCCGTGAAGTTTTAGTAGAATCTATTAACATTACAGCGATGATATTCTTAATCATCGGTGCCGCTTCCCTGTTTGGACTATACTTAACGAATGCACAAGTACCACAACAAGTTGGTGCCTGGATTGCAGAAAGCGATTTAAACAAGTGGATCTTCATGATTATCGTTAATATTCTATTCTTTTTCATGGGTATGTTCTTAGAAGCTGTATCAATTATATTAATTACCTTACCTATCCTTTTACCAATACTTGCACATTTCGATATCAACCTACTTCACTTTGCGATTATTATGACGATTAACATGGAGCTTGGCATGATTACACCACCTGTTGGACTAAACCTCTTTGTTGTAAGTGGGATTGCCAAAGAGAAGCTAGGAGAAGTTGTGAAAGGTGTAATTCCGTTTATCGTATTAATGATTATCTTTTTAGCAATCGTTGTTTTAATACCTCAATTATCACTCTGGTTACCAGAACACATGAAGTAAAGGATTATTTATGGACTTTACAAAGGGCTATTCGATTAAAGACCGTCAATTTTGGATAATTGTCACTAGTCTAGGAGGAGCTTCGGTGTTTGTATTCGCAGCAATGTACTCGGTACAACCCCTACTCCCCTTCTTTACAGAGCACTTTCAAATCTCTGTTTCTTACGCAAGTCTGTCCATGTCCGTAACTACTGTATCAGTAATCATTGGATTAATCGTTTTAGGATTTCTATCTGACCGACACGGAAGATTATTATTTATTCGTTTATCTGTTATTCTAACGATTATTCCGTTTCTATTTATGCCTTTAACAGATTCTTTTTATTTCATCATTTTTTTACGTTTTATCCAAGGTTTTGCAATAGCCGGTGTTCCCGCAGCAGCACTCGCCTATATTAGTGAAGAGGTCAATCACCAATCAATGGGTCTTGCTACTGCCCTTTATATTTCTTGTAATGCATTAGGTGGGACAATTGGACGGCTCATGATGGGCTATATAACAGAACAATTTTCTTGGGAAACAGCGTTTTTCTCATTAGCGCTATTCGGTTTTATTATTTTCATAATAGTTTGGCTTACCTTACCAAAATCTCGAAACTTTTCGAAGAGTAATCGTACGATCCATAACGATTTATACGGATTTTGGCTTCATTTAAAAAATCCAAATTTAATTATTCTTTTTGGACTAGGTATTATTTTGCAGTTATCATTTACTGGCATGTGGTCATTTATTCCATACTATTTAACTGAACCTCCATTCTTACTTTCATTAAAAACGATATCGTTTATTTTTTTAGCGTATGGGTTAGGAATTATTGGTTCACCGATTGCTAATTCACTCGCGGGTAAAGTGGGGATAAATGTAATCCAAACATTTGGGGTGTTGTTATTAGTTAGTGGCATATTATTAACATTAAGTACGTCCCTTTTCATTATTATTGTCGGGCTTTGTATTGCATGCTTAGGCTTTTTTACCGCGCATGCTTTAACTTCTGCAACAGTTAGTCAAACAGCCAGCCATCAAAAGGGAAGTGCTTCCAGTTTGTATCTTGTATCCTATTATGTTGGGGTTGCTTCTGGAAGTACATTACTCAGTCCGATATGGCCACTCTTCAAATGGCAGGGAATTGTCTTTATTACAGTTTTTCTTCCTATCGTGTATATAATTTTTTTACATTACACATTACGTAAGAAAGGTAGAAATTAGAGATGCTCTGTAATCATTCGAGCATCTCTTTCCTTTTCATTAAAAATAAATAATAAATACAATGATGATTAGTGGAACTAGTGCAATAAATAAACCAATTGATGTATAATGTCTTTTTTCCTCACGCCCATAATAATAGTCAATGGCAATTTTGCTGATCATGGAGACAGCTAAAAATCCGACTATTGCAGCTGTATATATAAACCACCCATATATATTAGCTAAAATTAAAGCCAATCCTTGTATAAACTTAGCAATATACGTTGTACTTTGATGGCCTGTATTTATATACTTCGGATCCTCTGGAATGCTATACTTTTTCCGAATTGCTTTTTCTAAAAGCCAACCTAGAAAGAGAACAATTAATAAAAATGTAAGCATCTCACCGAAACTAATATTTTTTTTATCTTTTTGCATAAGAGCAATAAATGACGACGCAGTATCGCCATCTTCCACTTTGTAAAAGAGATTTGTATGTCGATCGCTAAAAGCTAGCTGCTCATCGTTTAAGAACACTTTTAGCCGCACAACTTGCCCGTTGTCAAACTCCACCCATACATCACGAAATGCATAATAATCATTATCCTTCTTCGATATTACTGCCTTTTGAAGTGCATTTGCAATGAGCGTTGTTTCCGACTCTTTTTTATAAGTTTGTTGCCCTAAGATCCACCCAGTTCTTCCAGCCTTAAAGGAATCTTCATCCCAATTATACGCACTCGTAAACTGTTTAACCTCATGTTGAGCTAGCTCAACAATCGTCGCATGCCTAGATGTATCTACTTGCTTCCACGGGCCAATTACCATCAAGAAGAGGATTGTCACGACTGCTCCAATGAAAATCGTTGGATATTGCCAACTACGAGGTTGTTTATCTTCCTGAGATACATTTAGCAAAATACGGTCCTGCAATTGTTGTGAGAAACGCGGGGCTTCTCCAAGCTCTTTATCCAGTTTATCCTTAAAAGATGTCATCTTCTAGCACCTCCCAATGGCTTTTGTCCAGTTTTTCCTGCAAAATTTGTCTAGCTCTACGCAATCTTGTTTTCACTGTATTTTCTGTACATGCCAGAACCTCTGCTATTTCTCGCACCTTTAATTCTTGGTAATAATAAAGAATGATGACTTCTCGATAGATGATTGGAAGCTCAAGCAAAGCTGCTGTTACAATTCTTCGCTCATCCTTTTCAAGTAAATTTGTTTCAGCCGATCGTTTACTGACTCCAATGTGCAGCTTTTCAAATAAAATATGACGCTTATTTTTCCAGCTTCGTAGATAGTCATGACTTTTATGTACTGTTATTTTGACTAAATATGTTTTTAGTGAGGATCGTTGTTCAAAGTGCTCCTGTTGCCGATAATAAGCAAAAAATACATCTTGAACAATTTCTTCTGCAATAGCCCAATCTTTAACATATAGATAAGCTACTCGAAGACAATATTCACCATGCTCTTCCATAACCCTTGCTAAATGCTCACTCAAACAAACACCTCCTGTTCCCATTCACACTATAGTCGTATCGAAATCTCAGTTGGTTTCAGTAGAAAAGAAAAAAGTGCCCAAATATTGGACACTTTTTACATTATTATTTAACAACGATATTAACAAGCTTGCCTGGAATGACAATAATTTTTACTAAGTTTTTGCCTGCCGTATACTCTTGTACTTTGCTATCTGCAAGTGCTACTTTTTCGATTTCTTCTTTTGAAGCATCTTTCGCTACGATGATTTTTGCACGTACTTTGCCAAGCACTTGTACGGCAATTTCAACCTCATCATCAACAAGTTTAGCCTCATCATACGATGGCCATTCCTTATATGAAAGTGTTTCATCATGGCCTAATATCTGCCATAGTTCTTCAGCAAGGTGTGGAACCATTGGAGCTAGCATTTTCACAAAGCCTTCAGCGTATTCTGTTGGAATAACATCCGCTTTGTAGCAATCATTGATGAATACCATCATTTGTGAAATAGCAGTATTGAAGCGAATACCCTCGTAATCCTCTGTTACTTTTTTCACAGTTTGATGATATGACTTTTCAAGTGTTTTATCATCAGAAGCTTGAATTTTTGCAGCGATTGTACCATCTTCTTCATTGACAAATAGACGCCAAATACGATCTAAGAAGCGACGTGCCCCGTCTAAACCATTTGTTGACCATGCAACAGAGGCTTCAAGTGGACCCATAAACATTTCATATAAACGTAGTGTATCAGCACCGTGTGAAGCAATAATTTCATCAGGGTTAACGACATTGCCTTTTGATTTAGACATTTTTTCATTACCTTCACCAAGAATCATCCCTTGGTTAAATAATTTGTGGAATGGCTCTTTCGTGTGTACAACGCCTAAATCGTATAGAACTTTGTGCCAGAAGCGAGCGTAAAGCAAGTGTAATACTGCATGCTCTGCCCCACCGATATAAATATCAACTGGTAACCAGCGTTTTAGTAACTCAGGATCTGCAATTGCTTCTTTATTTGTTGGGTCAATATAGCGTAAGAAGTACCAGCTAGAACCTGCCCACTGTGGCATTGTATTCGTTTCGCGACGACCTTTTTTACCTGTTTCAGGATCAACAACATTTACCCATTCCGCAATATTTGCTAATGGCGATTCACCAGTACCTGAAGGACGAATATTATCCGTTTTAGGTAGCACTAATGGTAATTCTGATTCCGGTACTGGCGTCGTTGTACCATCTTCCCAATGAATCATAGGAATTGGCTCACCCCAGTAACGTTGACGAGAGAATAACCAGTCACGAAGACGGTAAGAGATTTTCTTCTCTCCTACACCTTTTTCCTCAAGCCATTCAATTGCTTTAGCAATACCGTCCTCTTTGTTTAACCCATTAAGGAAGTCAGAGTTAATGTGCTTACCATCCCCTGTGAATGCTTCCTTGCTAATGTCTCCACCTTCAAGGACAGAAATAATCTCTAGGCCGAATTCTTTTGCAAATTCATAGTCGCGCTCATCATGTGCGGGAACCGCCATGATTGCACCTGTACCATATGATACTAATACGTAGTCTGCAATCCAAATTGGCATTTTCTTACCGTTAATCGGATTAACTGCATAAGCACCTGTAAATACGCCTGTTTTTTCTTTTGCTAAATCTGTACGCTCTAAATCAGATTTCAATTTTACTTTATCTAAATAAGCTTCTACAGCTTGACGTTGTTCAGCAGTTGTAATTTGCTCCACTAATTTATGCTCAGGTGCAATAACACAATATGTAGCACCAAATAATGTATCAGGACGAGTTGTAAACACCGTGAAGTTTTCATCTGTACCATCTATACTAAATGTTACTTCTGCACCTTCCGAACGACCAATCCAGTTGCGTTGCATATCCTTAATAGACTCTGGCCAATCCACTTCCTCTAAGTCGTCGATTAAACGATCAGCAAAGGCCGTAATTTTAAGCATCCATTGCTTCATCGGACGACGTTCTACAGGATGACCACCACGCTCTGACTTTCCATCAATAACTTCTTCGTTTGCAAGTACTGTTCCAAGTGCTGGACACCAGTTTACAGCTACTTCATCTACATAAGCTAAGCCTTTTTTATAAAGTTGGATAAAGATCCATTGTGTCCATTTATAATATTCTGGATCTGTTGTGTTAATTTCACGATCCCAATCATAGCTAAAGCCTAGCTCTTGGATTTGACGTTTGAATGTCGCGATATTTTTCGCTGTAAATTCTGCTGGGTCATTTCCTGTATCAAGTGCATATTGTTCAGCCGGTAAACCGAATGCATCCCAGCCCATAGGATGAAGAACGTTATAGCCTTGCATACGTTTAAAGCGTGAAAGAATGTCTGTCGCTGTGTAGCCCTCTGGATGTCCTACATGAAGACCTGCACCAGATGGGTATGGGAACATATCTAACGCATAAAATTTTGGTTTTTCTGTTTCATTTTCAGTTTTGAAAGTTTTATGATCAGCCCAATATTGCTGCCACTTTTTTTCGATTTGTTGATGATTAAAACTCATGATTATTCCTCCTTTAAATGTGTCATGCTTTTCACTTCAGTAGTAATTGACAAAATATTTAAAAAATAAAAAAACTCGCCCCTTCCTTTATCAGAAAGGGACGAGAGAATTCGTATCTCCCGCGGTACCACCCAAATTAGTGATCACACTCGGCTCTAGCTTCCTTAACGCGGAAGTAACGGCACGCGCTGTTTCACGCGGGCAGACTCAGAAGGCGAGTTCAATTTGCTTTCTTACTAGCTCCCACCAACCGCTAGCTCTCTAAAAAGAATTACAAATTTACTATTCCTCATCACTGTCTTTACATGTATTGCATTTATTCTAATGGAAAGTACTAAAAAGCACAAGACTTTGTTTACATACTACCCATTATTGAACAAATTAATCATGCCCCTACATAATTACGTTCGGAGGCTTTCATTTCCTTCAGCAAGTGTTTTCTGTACCGAAAGCGTAGCGACAGGTACTGGTATTCATCTGCATTCATCTATCAACTATAGAGGTGGAAGACTTTTGCTGAAAGAAATTAAATCCGCTTTTTCCTCTGGTAAGGAGGATAACTTCTGACATTCACGAAAAGCAAAATGCGAACAACCAATACATTTATTTGTATCTAAATAGCTTAAAGCTTTATTAATCGCATCTCCTGTATGATGATAGAAATTCTCTTCACCAATGGCAGTATATAAGCCATTGTTTTGTAGCGCTGATTTCAATTCATCTTGAACACCCGTAACTAAAATAGTACCTCCCTGTGTTTTAAAATTTTGAATGATATTGCTAAAATATGCCTCTCCTGTTGAATCCATAAAGGGCACTTTACTCATACGTAATATTAAAACTTTTTGTTGTTGCTGAATAGAGCTTACAATTACATGCTCAAAATTTTGGGCTGCACCAAAGAAAAGCGGACCTTCAATTGTATAAATACTAATTTGAGGACAGTCACGCTTCTGATGAACAACATGCGATTGCACTTTTCCACTCTTTAACGAATGGTCTGGTAATACTTTTGTTACGATAAGCTTTTCACTCATACGCTTCGCAAATAATACGACTGCTAACACGAGCCCAACCTCTACAGCTAATGTTAAACTTGTAAAAACGGTTAGAAGAAACGTAATGGTTAAAACGAGAGAATCGCCTGATTTTAACTTTATAATATGCGCAAAATGCTTTTGCTCACTCATATTCCAAGCCACAACCATTAAAACTGGAGCCATACTTGCTAATGGGATATGTGAAGCAAAAGGTGCTAATAATAATAAAGTGACTAATACAAATACACCATGAATAACACCGGATAATGGCGATACTGCACCTGTTTTAATATTTGTCGCTGTACGGGCAATAGCACCCGTTGCAGGAATCCCTCCAAAGAAAGGTGTGACAATATTAGCAATGCCTTGCCCAACAAGTTCTCGATTACTATTATGTTTTGTATTTGTCATTCCATCCGCTACTACTGCTGATAGAAGTGATTCAATACTACCGAGCATCGCGATGACAAATGCCGGTCCAATAAGGAGCTGAATTCGCTCTAATGTGATCTCAGGAATAGCGAAATTAGGTAATGTATTTGGAATTTGACCATAGGCAGTTGCTATTGTGGCAACTTGTCCAGAAAAAAAGAACGTTGCAACTAGTGTAGAAACAACAATACCAGCTAACGCACCAGGCACTTTGGGTAAAACTTTCGGTGTTATTAAAATAATGATAAGACTAATGACTGCCGTTAAAACACTATAAGCGTTGATCGTACCAATATGCATAACAATTTCTTTTACATTGTCAATAAAATACTCATGTCTTTTCATAGCTGTCAAACCTAAGAAATTAGCGATTTGACCGGTAAAAATAATAACAGCAATCCCTGCTGTAAAACCTATTGTCACGGGACGAGGTATAAACTTAATTAATGAGCCAAGTTTAAACATACCCATTAAGCATAAAATAATCCCTGCCATTAATCCTGCGACAAGTAAGTTTTCGTAGCCATACGAAATGACTATCCCCAATAAAATTGGTACAAACGCACCTGTAGGTCCCCCGATTTGATATTTCGAGCCACCCAAAAGGGAAATTAGTATTCCAGCAATAATAGCTGTATATATTCCATACTCAGGCTTAACACCCGACGCAATAGCAAAGGACATTGCCAGTGGTATTGCTACAATCCCGACAATTGTCCCTGAAATTAAATCTTTCTTCAAATGATGAATAGAATATCCTTCAAATCGCCCTGTAAACAGTGACTTCATCTATAAATCTTCCCTTCAAAATAATAAGCAAGGTTCATCAAACCCCCAGTTTACATATCCTCTTCTTGATCTTCATTACTAGTCATTTCTTCTAATCTTGTAATTGTATTTATTAAGTGATTGTTGAAAATATCTTTTGCTACACCAAGTAATTCTCCAATCATCGGATCGCTTAAAGAATAGTAAACTTTTTTCCCCTCTTTCGTCCCATACACAATATTTTTGCCTCGTAATACACTTAATTGCTGAGAAACAGCTGAGCCCTCTTTTTCTAAGCAGCTTTGAATTTCATTGACATTTTTCTTACCGTCTACTAGTAATTCCAATATTCTTATTCGTAATGGATGTGCTAAAGCTTTAAAAAAATCTGCCTTAAATTGCTGCAAGCCCTCTTCCACATAAATCCCTCCACAGACCTTCGAATTCATATATTCAAATATTTGAATATGTACGATTGATTGTACGCTACTATAGGCTAACTTTCAATATCAAACATAAAAAAAACGAGCAAAAACGTGCTTCTCACACATTTATTGCTCGTTTCGGAAATATTTCTGTTAATTCAATCTATTAATCTGTCACTGTTTTATTTTTTCGTAAAGGATAATCATAGATAAGGCATGGAATAATCGCAAACAATACGATAATGACGAGGATTAATACAAGTGCAATCATGCCAAACTGATCGACCATAATACCACCAAACAGAGGGCCAATCATACGACCTGTTGTTGCTGCACTATTAATAATCCCTTGATAAAAGCCTTGACGCCCTTTAGGTGCAAGCTGGTTAGCGATGGTAGGTAACGCAGGTGTGTAAAACATTTCACCAAAAGTTAGCACAACCATTGCTGCTCCAAACATTTTAAAATCACTCGCAAATGCAATGATTCCAAAGGATATTGCGATAAGTGTTACACCAAATACTAATTGACGCTTCAATTTATTTTCCCAACGTTTCACTAGTGGTGCAATTAGGGGTTGCCCTAAAACAATAAGTAGCCCATTAATAGTCCAAAGTAAGCTGTACTGTTTTAATCCTAAACCTAGGTCTTGCGTATAGGAAGAAATAGTCGCACTCCATTGTGAATATGCTACCCAGCATAGTATAGAGGAAGAACTGATAATTAATAATGCATAAAAAGGTGCTTTATTAATTATGCGCTTACTTTCACTTATGACATTTTTCGGTGCAATGCTCCCCGCTTCTAATCGTTTAAAAGTAAAAAACGCTATAAAAAAGAACACAATATACATGGCTAAGTTGACCTTAAAGACGTAGTCAAATTGGTATGCAGCCACAACACCGGCGAGTGCAGGACCAATTGCTACTCCTAGATTTTGCGCTAAATAAATTGCGTTAAATGCCTTTCGTCCACCCTCAGGCCATGCAGTTCCAGCTAATGCAAACATTCCTGGGAATACAATCCCCCCGCTAAAGCCGAGTATCGTTAAAATCCACACATAATGTGGCCAGCCGTGCCAAATCGTTAAAGCCATTAATGAGGCAATGGTCAGAAGAATGCCAAACATTGTTGATTTATAGCCACCTATTCTATCAAATAAGTAACCACCTAAGAGATTCCCTAATACGCCAGCAGCAGAATTCAACATCAACACAAAGCCAGCCATCGCAAGTGACTTCCCTAAATAATCGTGCATATAAATGGCATTTAAAGGCCATAAAAATGAATTGCCCGTCGTGTTCACAAGCATTCCGATAATTAAAAACCAAACACTTTTTGGCATTGAATGACCTCCATTATTTCGCTACTCTAAATAGTTAGTTTATGTTGAAAAATACAAAAGCACAAGAAAAATAATTTTACTCTTTTTACATATATTTTTCGTCCTCCTCATGATTCACTCCGCTTTCGTTTCGTACATTGTCATATTATTAAATTCTTCCCTCATGACGGAAACACCAGCACATGATAAAATATAACGCTAGAGGAGTGAAACAAATGACAGAAACAAACTTTCCTTTTCCTTCAGATGGGAAAAGATATTATACATGGAATCGTTATTTACGTGAGCAATTTGGTCATAAAGTTTTTAAAGTAGCACTAGACGCAGGCTTTGACTGCCCAAATCGTGATGGTACCGTTGCCTTTGGAGGATGTACGTTTTGTAGTGCTGCCGGTTCAGGTGATTTCGCAGGTAACAAAGTGGATCCTATCGAGGTACAATTTGCTGAAATTCGTGACAAAATGCATCAAAAATGGAAGGACGGCAAATACATGGCCTACTTCCAAGCATATACAAATACACATGCCCCGCTACCTGTATTAAAAGAAAAATTTGAAGCAGCATTGGCTCAAGAGGGTGTTGTTGGTTTATCAATCGCAACTCGCCCAGATTGTCTGCCAGATGATGTCGTTGAATACTTAGCTGAATTAAACGAGCGCACCTATTTATGGATTGAGCTCGGCCTTCAAACTGTGCATGAAAAAACAGCAAATCTTATCAACCGTGCCCACGATTATGCAACATATGTTGAAGGTGTTGAAAAGCTACGCAAGCACGGCATTCGCGTATGCTCGCATATTATTAATGGTCTCCCACTTGAAGACTATGACATGATGATGGAAACTGCTCGTGAAGTCGCAAAGCTTGATGTACAAGGCATTAAAATTCATTTACTGCACCTTTTAAAAGGTACACCAATGGTGAAGCAATATGAAAAGGGTATGTTAGAATTTTTAGATCAGGAAGTTTATACAAAGCTAGTAGCAGATCAGCTTGAAATTTTACCACCAGATATGGTTATTCATCGTATTACAGGAGATGGACCAATTGATTTAATGATTGGGCCGATGTGGAGCGTTAATAAATGGGAAGTTTTAAATGGAATTGATGCTGAACTTGAACGCCGTGGAAGCTGGCAAGGGAAATTTTATAAAGCTGAGGTTGCCAAATGAAGCTACAACGTGTTTTACAATATGCACAGCAGCTAATAAAAGATGCAGTTGAAGAGGGCGACACTGTAGTGGATGCCACTGCAGGGAACGGCCATGACACATTATTTTTAGCACAGCTTGTCGGCGATGAAGGTCAAGTGTACGCATTTGATGTTCAAAAGAGCGCTGTGGATGCAACTCTCCATCGCCTTTTAGATAATGGATTAGAGCACCGTGCACTTGTTTTACATAGGGGGCATCAAGAAGTCGCCAACTATGTTCACAAGCCGGTAGCTGCTGCCATTTTCAATCTTGGATACTTGCCTGGCAGTGATCACGACATCGTCACACAACCAAATACAACGATTCAAGCAATTGAAGATTTGCTAAAGCTGCTCAAAATCGGTGGACTTATTGTCCTTGTCATTTATCACGGTCATCCGGGTGGCAAGGAAGAACGAGATGCAGTGATAGAATATGTTAGTCAACTTCCCCAAAAATATGTCCATGTATTAAAATACGAGTTTCTAAATCAACAAAATGACCCTCCCTTTGTGATTGCTTTAGAAAAAATGAAAGATTATTCATTAAGTTAGTTAGATTGTTTCCATATTCAATAATGCCTCGGGGCATTATTGCGTCCAGAATGTTCTTCTTTCAGCAGATGTTTGGACACCTGCTGAAAAGTGACTTAAAACCGCATTTTCTCACCACTTTTAGAGATGGGAGACTTCTGCTAAAAGAAGTTAAATTTATATAAGGCATGATTCCAATAGCTATTGGAATCATGCTTTTTTAGTAAAAAGAAAATATCCCCCGATGGCGCGGGGGATAGGAAGGAGTACTTAATTATTACTTTCATGTCAAATTACCTTTATTAACTTAGCTTAGTTAGATTTTAAAAGTGTTTGTTGTTTCATTGCATCCACATATCGCTGATTGACTTTATCCCAATCGACAGTATTCCACCAATTCGTAACAAATTCAGGTCGACGATTTTGATATTTCAAATAATAGGCATGCTCCCATACATCAATAACGAGTAAAGGAATTTTCCCTTCTTTTAAAGGTGTGTCTTGGTTAGCAGTACTCATAATGGATAATTGTTCGCCATCTAGCACTAGCCAGCCATATCCACTACCAAAGCGGGAAATCGCTGCTTTAGAAAGCTGATCCTGAAAATGATCGAACGTTTGAAAATAATAATCAATCGCCTTTCCAACATCAGCATTTGCTTCACCACCGCCACTGGGACTCATCAATTCCCAAAATAAACTGTGGCAATAGTGACCTCCACCATTATTTTGTACAGCTGTTTGTATGTCAGCTGGAAGCGAATCCAGGTTGCTTAATAAATCTTCCAACGACTTATTTTGTAAATCCTGATGATCTTCTAAGGCCACATTTAAATTATTTACATACGTAGCATGATGCTTAGAATGATGTATTTCTAACGTTCTAGCATCGATATATGGCTCCAACTGATCATAATCATATGATAGTTTCGGTAAATGGAACACAGTCATTTTTTCACCCCCTCCCAAAATGTTTCTTAAAGGAAAATTAATTTCCTTTAGACAAAATATACCTTCTTTTTCTATTGCCGTCAATAAAAATTTTATTTTCTTTTTTAGCTCTTTACCGAAATATGTAAACGACTGAACGGGAAACAAGAACAGAGTATTAATCTTTTTTATTGCCCATCGCCAAAAGTTGTGGATGACACTTATTAAAACATATGCTTTGTATATAAGTTGATTGGAGTGGAGGCTGGGCGACTCCTTGGGGATTAGCGATAGGGGAACGAAAGCTAAAATCATCACATCCTGTGATAACGCCTTCGTAACCAACATCGATGCTGTTGCTGACGCTCCGCTTTCGCACATATGAAAACCTTTTGCTGCAGCTACGTTAGCACTATGCTTTCGCGCAAAAGCGAAGTGGCGCCCAGTCGGAACAGAAATCAACCACACGTTATGATGATGAGCCTTTTTTATAGAAATAAAAAAGCTATCTAATAGAATATTAAAATCTATTAGATAGCTTTCTCTTTATTGTCTATTTATTTTTACGTTTTTCATTATAATCTATCCAGAAATCTGCACCTTTAATGCCTAGTTTACGAGGATCAAAAACAGGATCTTTTCCTTCCTTTTTCTGTTTCTCATAGTCCTTTAATGCAACTATGGCAGGCTTCATTATAATTAAAATCGCTAAAACGTTAATCCAAACCATTAGTCCTAACCCAACATCCCCCATTGCCCAAGCAAGATCGGATGTGCGGATTGTACCATAAAATGCAGAAACTAAAATTGCAATTTTAGCCAGCCATATGACGACTTTTTCTGAAGTGCCGGAGAATAAATAAGCCACGTTTGTTTCGGCAATGTAGTAATACGCCATGATTGTCGTAAAAGCAAAGAAGAATAATGCAATCGCTACGAATGGTCCACCAAAACCTGGTAATGAAGAATCAACTGCATATTGTGTGTATGCTGCACCTTCTTTAATACTTTTCGCAAATGTGATTTGCTCTTCCCCAGTTAATCCACCTTTATTGAATTCACCAACATAAACGTATGGATCAGTACCTTCTGCTGCTTTTTCATCTTGTACATTAAACATACCTGTAAATAAAATCATAAATGCTGTAGCTGAACAAATTAATAGAGTATCAATATACACAGAAGCTGCTTGGACGATACCTTGTTTAGCAGGATGTGATACTTCTGCTGCTGCCGCCGGATGCGCTCCTGTTCCTTGACCTGCTTCATTTGAATAAATGCCGCGTTTAACCCCCCATGCAATGGCGGAGCCTATAATACCACCAAAGATTTCTTGCGCGCCAAATGCACTAGAAAAAATTAATGAGATGACAGCTGGTACTTCTTTAATATTCATTGCAATAATGATGATGGCCATCAGAATATATGCTAATGCCATAAACGGTACAATGATCTGTGCAGCATTGGCAATCCATTTAATCCCACCGATAATAATAGCACCTAATAATACAACAATAATAAGTCCTGTAATCCAAGTCTTAACATCGAAAGCGTTTTCAACTGCTGTCGCAATTGCATTCGATTGAACACCCGGCATTAAAATTAACATGGCAGCTAATGCGGCAACAGCAAAAATAACTGCAAACCACTTTTGCCCCATTCCTTTTTCTATGTAAAAAGCTGGCCCGCCACGATATTCTGTATCTTTCTCTTCTTTATAAATTTGAGCCAACGTCGACTCAACGTAAGCAGTTGCTGCCCCGATAAATGCGATTGCCCACATCCAAAAAACAGCACCAGGTCCCCCCATCCCGATTGCTGTAGCAGTACCGGCAATATTACCTGTACCTACCCGTCCAGATAATGCGATAGACATCGCTTGGAAAGATGAAATCCCCTTTTCCGACTTTTCACCTTTAAACATTAAAACAAACATATCTTTAATGTGTCTTACTTGTAGGAACCTTGTAATGATTGAAAAAAAGAGCCCAATTAACAAAATGCCATAAATAAACCAAGGTCCCCATAAAATCTCATTAATTTTCCCAACGATTGTTTCCATTTTACCCCTCCAATTTAAAAAAACTTACTTCAAGTCATTATAGTATTACACTTTTCAGAAAATTACAACATTATATTCAAGTAACAAAAAGTTAGTAATTTTCTAGTTAATTGGAGAGGTAAATCACTATTCAATTATATAGCCAATTCTTCGAAGCGCATTGTTAATGAAATCACGTATATAAACAAAAATCTCGTCACGCTCTACTTCATGGAATAGATTGTGATAACAGTTTGCCCATTCTTTGAATTGAAACTCTGTAAATTCCATCTGATGTAGCCAATTACGCGTTTGTTTAGTTTCAGTAATATTATCTTTTTCAGCTGTCATCACTAACATCGGCATATTAGGGAATTCAGCCTTAGGCAACAACACTAAATTGCGCATCATTTGCTGTAGCTCTCGGTACCATTTCACTGAAACGACTGACGAAAAAGGGACCTCATCCTTCATTTCATCTTTACCTTCTAAACTACGCGTTAAAGACTCTAATGTGATTTCATGAGTCAGTTTCACATTTGCCGTCAGGGCACTTAAACTAGTTAAAGCATTTGATAGTTTACCTGGCAAAAGCTTTAAATGAAGCCACGGTGAAGTTAAAATAATTCCCGCACATTCATATTTTCGTTTTTGCATGGTATGTAGTATTAGTGTTGCACCAAGCCCATGTCCTATTAAAAAGACAGGTAAATTATACGAAAAAGCTTTCTCCATTAGATGCCTTGTATATTTGTTGTATTCTTTAAAATCTTCATCGTGAACACGAGAAAACCCTATATTTACTCCATGATTAGGTAAATCCCCCATGACTATGTGGAAGCCTTCCAACCTAAGTTTTTCTATTAGCCATGCATACCAACGGTGATTTTCATATGCACCATGAAGAATAGCAACCACAGCCTTTGCTTGTCCATCAGCTTCCCATTTCCACATTTCACACAGTCCTCCTAAAAAATAATTACACATTGATTATATCTGAATATCTTGATCATTTTAATTTTATATTTCCATCAAGTTGTGTATTTGATACGATAATATTACATCATAGAAAGAAAAGAGGCGATTCTAATGATCTATCCATTTAAAGGGAAAACACCAAATATCGATCCTTCTGTTTTTATTGCCGATTATGCAACCGTTACTGGTGACGTTACAATAGGTGCTGAAACAACAATTTGGTTTAACACAGTTATTCGTGGGGATGTATCACCAACAATTATCGGAAAAAGAGTTAGTATTCAAGACCTCTGTTGCTTGCATCAAAGCCCAAAATATCCACTAATTATTGAAGATGAAGTAACAGTAGGACATCAAGTAACTTTACATAGCTGTACGATTCGAAAAAAAGCCCTAATAGGTATGGGCTCAATAGTTTTAGATGGAGCGGAGATTGGAGAGGGTGCATTCATTGGGGCAGGTAGCCTTGTACCTCCAGGAAAAGTCATTCCTCCAAATAGCTTAGCACTTGGTCGGCCCGCAAAGGTTGTAAGAGAATTAAATGAAGAAGATAAAGAAGATATGGAACGCATCATACGTGAATATGTAGAAAAAGGCCAATACTATAAATCTCTTCAACCAAAACATTAATAGCTATTTCTAAACTAAGTAGCTCCACGTTTGCTTGGGCAACCGAGCCATCCATGATTAGGAGTAGGAGTTTATTTTTTTTCGTAAAAAAAAACAGCGAAAGGGGCTTACAATGTTGAGCCCCTTTCTGTATTAGTATTTTAATATAGTTTCCTAGCTACTTCATCACTTTAGCTGAATAGTTTATAAACCTGCTTTTTCTTTTAATGCGTCAGCTTTGTCAGTTTGTTCCCAAGGTACATTTAAATCAGTACGACCAAAATGACCATATGCTGCAGTTTGCTTATAAATTGGGCGACGAAGGTTAAGCATTTTAATAATCCCAGCAGGGCGTAAATCAAATAAGTCGCGTACCCATTTTACAATTTCACTTTCCGTAACTCTTCCTGTCCCAAATGTATCAACAGCAATAGATACAGGTTGAGCAACACCAATCGCATAAGCTAGTTGTACTTCAGCTCGATCTGCTAAACCAGCTGCTACGATATTTTTTGCCACATAGCGTGCTGCATATGCTGCTGAACGGTCAACCTTAGTTGCGTCCTTACCTGAGAAAGCACCTCCACCATGACGTGCATAGCCACCGTATGTATCAACGATGATTTTACGTCCAGTTAGACCAGCATCCCCTTTTGGACCACCAATGACGAATCGACCTGTTGGGTTGATGAAATATTTAGTATCGGCATCTAGTAATTCTTTTTGAACAACTGGAGCAATTACAAATTCTTTTAAGTCTGCTTGAATTTGCTCAAGCGTAGCTTCTTCATCATGCTGTGTTGAAATGACAATCGTATCAACGCGCACTGGTACATTATTTTCATCATATTCAACCGTTACTTGAGTTTTTCCATCTGGACGTAAATATGCTAATTCACCTGACTTACGTACTTCCGTTAAACGACGAGCTAATTTATGGGCTAAACTAATTGGCAATGGCATAAGCTCTGGCGTTTCGTTACATGCATAACCGAACATTAAACCTTGGTCACCAGCGCCAATTGCTTCAATGTCAGCGTCTGTCATTGAGCCTTCACGCGCCTCTAATGCTTGATCAACACCTTGAGCAATATCAGGTGATTGCTCACCGATCGCAACAAGTACTGCTAGATTTTCTGCATCAAAGCCATATTTCCCACGTGTATAACCAATTTCGGCTACAGTATCACGAACTATGCCTTTTATATCTACATAAGTAGAAGTAGTAATTTCTCCTGATACTAATGCTAAGCCTGTTGTTACTGTTGTTTCACACGCTACACGTGCGTTTGGATCTTCTGCTAAAATAGCATCTAAAATGGCATCCGAGATTTGGTCACAAATTTTGTCTGGATGTCCTTCTGTTACACTCTCTGATGTAAACAGTCGACGGTTTGTCATTTGGTTTTCCTCCTATTACTTTTACAAATAATATTTGCGAATTAATACGGTACTCATTACCCATGTCAAGTTCACTCCTAAGGAATTGAACCCTCAAGCCGTTGTTGCTGTCGCTACGTTTGCACTTCGCTTTCGCACAGTAAACATTTGTTGCTGTCGCTACACTTTCGCACAAATAAACAGCTCTGCTTTTAACACGAGGATTTCGAAAGATCCGTCATTATAATAAGGAAAGGACTATATACTTACCTTTAATTCGTTTTTAACAATAAAAAAATCCTTTTCTCACGCTTACTTAACATGAGGAAAGGAATAATGACTTCGTAACCTTTCACTCTTATCGTTCAAGGGGTATCCCCTTGCATCAGGTTGGCACCAACGCATGTCGTGAAATAGTTCATGCAGGTTGCCGGGTTTCACAGGGCCTGACCCTCCACCAGCTCGGGATAAGAGTATCCGTTCAATATCTCATAATACGTAAAAGGTCGAACATTGTCAAATATTTTTCACTTATGCACTACCGCTATGTCTGCACTACGCTTTCGCGCAAAAAACACCTAAGGCAAGCACAAAGACATTCCTGGCAAAATTGCTGAGGCATAATTGTTTGTATTCATATAAAAAAACTATGAGATTTATCAAGAAATTAATTTGGATTATGCTGTAAATTTAAACAAAATAATCCCTACTCTCCACCTCACATCATGTGTTAACATATGTGTAACCCCTTACAGCATTTTTTGTAGCGAACGCAGAGCATCAGCTACAGAACATGTGGTGGATGAATATGATATTTTAGCCCCTTTTCAGTCGAAGACAAGCTCCAACTAAAAACACGCTAATTACTTCACATCCTGTGCGAACCTCATGTTCTAAACACAATTTTGCTGTGTCGAAAGTGAATGTGTGATCACTTAATATATATAGGGTAAAAAGCATGATCAAAACGAATGAATATACTTTTTGTCGTTTTCTTGAAAAGTAATAAAATCTAAAAAATAATTTCTTAATTAGTATAGATTATTTAAGCAATTGTGTTATACTATTTTTGAAATTAAGAAAATCTCCCTCAGACTCAAGGGAATACTATAAAAAAGGATGGTATTTAATCGATGAATTCAGTAGAAATTGCAAACGAACTGAAGGAATTATTAAGCGGCGGTAACATTAATGTTCAACTTTCAGTACCACAATTAGCTGAAAAAGCTACTTCTCGTGGTGAAGCTATGTTAACAGTAGATGGCGCAGTTCGTGCAGAAACTGGCAAATACACTGGTCGTTCACCTAAAGATAAATATACGGTAGAAGAAGAAAGCACAAAGGATAAAATTGACTGGGGTAAAGTTAACCGACCAATTTCTTCTGAAGTGTTCGATAACTTATATGTAAAAGTAGTAAAATATTTAAAAGAACGTGACGAATTATTCGTATTCAAAGGCTTTGCTGGTGCTGACAAAGATTCACAATTAAGCATCCAAGTAATCAATGAATATGCTTGGCACAACCTTTTCGCTCATCAATTATTTATCCGTCCAACTAAAGAAGAATTAGCTTCTCATGTTGCTGATTTCACAGTTATCTCTGCTCCTAACTTTAAAGCAGACCCTGTCGTTGATGGTACTGCTTCTGAAACATTCATCATTGTATCACTTGAAAAGAAAATTATCCTAATCGGTGGTACTGAATACGCTGGTGAAATCAAAAAATCTATTTTCGGTATTATGAACTACTTATTACCACAACAAGGCATCCTATCAATGCACTGCTCAGCAAACGTTGGCGAAGCTGGTGATGTTGCATTATTCTTCGGTTTGTCTGGTACTGGTAAAACTACTTTATCAGCTGACCCTGACCGTAAGCTTATCGGTGACGATGAACACGGTTGGTCTGATAACGGTGTATTCAACATTGAGGGCGGTTGCTATGCAAAAACAATTAACCTTTCTGCTGAAAAAGAACCAGAAATCTACAACGCAATCCGCTTCGGTTCTGTTTTAGAAAACGTAGCGGTTGATCCAGAAACTCGCATTTGTGACTATGATGATGGTTCATTAACAGAAAATACACGTGTAGCTTATCCAATCCAATACATTGAAAATATTGTTGATCCATCTGTTGCAGGTCACCCAAAAACAATCATCTTCTTAACGGCTGATGCATTTGGTGTATTACCTCCAATCAGTAAATTAACAAAAGAGCAAGCAATGTACCACTTCCTAAGCGGTTTCACATCTAAACTTGCTGGTACAGAGCGTGGTGTAACAGAGCCAGAACCAGTATTCTCAACTTGCTTCGGTTCTCCATTCCTTCCACTTCCAGCAACAGTTTATGCTGAAATGTTAGGTCAAAAAATTGACGAGCACGGTGCACAAGTATTCTTAGTGAACACTGGTTGGACTGGTGGCGAATATGGTACTGGTAGCCGTATGAAGCTTTCTTATACTCGTGCAATGGTACGTGCTGCAATTGATGGCAAATTAGCTAATGTCGAAACAACTCAAGATTCAGTATTCGGTTTAAACATTCCAACTTCTATTGAAGGTGTACCATCCGAAGTGCTTAACCCTCGTGATGCATGGGCGGACAAAGCTGCTTATGATAAAAAAGCTGCTGAACTTGCTGGACTATTCAACGAAAACTTCAAGAAATTCTCAAATGTTTCTGAAGCCATCACTAAACTTGGCGGTCCATTAAAATAATTTACTAAGACAAAGGGAACGATTTCAATCGTTCCCTTTTTTTGTTTTGAAAGAATATTACCCTCTATTTCAAATAAAGTATGGCTCTTCAGCAAAGCGAGGGGTTGATTTCCGTGATGGTTTTAGCCTTCTTTCCCCTATCGCGACTACGTTTTAAAAAATGACATCCAACTTTTTAGTTTGAGCGGGACCTTTTCAGGAGTTATCGCCCAACTTTTAATTTTTATCGACATCCATCTTCCGAAGAGCAAAAAGGATTCACACACAAAACTGTACGTGAATCCCTTTCTATAGCGTTCATTCTTAATCGCACAAATTGGAGTGGAAGGGCTACCTGGCGAGATCTGAAGCCGGACGTGACGCACTTAGCCTTCGTTCTTTTAGCGGAGGAAGCGGCTCGCCCACAGGAAGCCTTGCTCTGAAGCTACGAGTAGCCTGGAACGGAAATCTCCCCATTTAACATGTCCAACAATCCAAAGATATCTTTTTACCATATTTTTAACACTATAAAATTGGACTTTTTAAGTCACTCCCTTTCCTACTCTTCCCCTATTTTAGAAAAGCCTACTTTCCATATTGTTAACTTTGTGTATAATTCATAATAGTAGTTTTAGGGGGAAATATATGAAAAGAAAATTTAAAGTGATTATTATCATTATCAGTCTTCTATTAGTATTGTTTGTTGGGGTCGGATTTTTTGCAGGGAATTATTTTTATAACCTAGCCTTAAATCCTAATACAGATAAATCCGCTGTGCTTGACGCTCCTCACAATTCCATTGCTGAGAGTCCTAAGGATGCGAAAGAAAAAGAAGAACGCGAAAAGTGGTTTAAAGAGAAATACAAGGACTCTTATATACAGTCTTTCGATGATTTGAAATTACATGCCTATACGCTTAAAAATACAAATGAAACAAATAAATGGGCAATTGTTTTCCATGGATATTCATCTGAAGGTTCTCAAATGACAAAGTATGCTAAGCATTTTTATGATACAGGCTATAATGTTCTCGTACCTGATGCAAGGGCTCATGGAAAAAGTGAGGGTGACTATATTGGTATGGGTTGGCATGATCGGCTTGATGTAGTCTCTTGGATTAATAATGTTATCCATTCTGATAAAAACGCCGAAATTGTTTTGTATGGTGTTTCCATGGGAGGTGCTACAGTGATGATGGCCTCAGGAGAGGATCTACCTGGCAATGTTAAGGCTATTATTGAGGATTGCGGTTATTCCTCAGTTTGGGATGAATTCTCTTATCAATTGCAAGCAATCTTTAATTTACCTGAACTTCCTATAATGCACTTTTCTTCAATTGTTACGAAGTTAAGAGCTGACTTTACACTTGGTGAAGCCGATAGCGTCAAGCAAGTAGCGAAATCGAAAACACCTATGCTATTCATTCATGGAAGTAATGATACATTTGTTCCATCTGAGATGCTTAACGAAGTATATGAGGCAGCCAATGTACCGAAGGAGAAATTTATAGTTGAAGGTGCCGGACATGGTGATGCTGAAAGCGTTGCTGGAGACGCTTATTGGAAAACTATTAATAACTTTTTAGCAAAATATATAAAATAAATAAATATCCTTTTTACTACCGTTTAGGTGCCTTCCATAAAGCACCTAAACGGTTTTTTCAAACAAAATAATGGAGTGAAATTTCTAGAAATAAATACTCTGGAAACCTTGAAGTATTTGTAAATCAATTTTATCTGCTTTTGTTCTCTGAATGATAAAATCTAATCCTTCTTTTGTGTTATCTGCAAATTTAGGCAATGCTTCAAGAGCATCTGTTAAAGGTTTGTTGAAGTTATCCCAATGTATTGGAATAATAAGCTTCGGTTATACTTTCCGCACGGTTTGCTCATAATACATATTTTGAAAATCTTGAGCTTGAGCTCCTAATACTCCTATACCTAAAAATAAAACATCAGCATGAATGTCATTTAATGCCCCTTCTATATAGTTAGCACTTGGCTTAACAAAGAATGTTTTATTGTTGTGCGTAATCAAAAAATCGTATGAAGAATCTTCATGATAATCTAGAGCTTTTGCTGGTTGTTTAAGTGGTTCCTTAATTTTTTCTCCTTCGTCAAAGGTTGGTGAATGCTTCGATTGAAGAACAGTAACAGTAAAATCACCAAACTGCATAGCCGTATTTACTTCGTACACAGACATCTGTTTCATATTTATACCATTACCAAGTCCTATATTAATTGCGGATCCCGAACCATATACATGCGTCCCAGTTTGTTTAGCGATATACGCTAAATCTAAAGCATGATCATAATGTGTATGAGCGATAAACAATCCCCGAAGCTTATTATTTTCAATCCCCATTTTCTTAAAGGCTTTATTGACAGTATCTGCATCCGTTTTTACAGTACTGAAAGGCAACATATTTAATAAAGGCGGCCTAGAAATAAAACCATCAATCATTAATTGTGTGTGACCATCGTCAAATAATAAAGAGGATGTTCCTAAAAATGTGACCTTTATCTCACCTTGCTTTATTGTTTTTTGCTGTGTTTTTGGAGCGTAATATGCCTTGTATTGCTGAATATCTGCTGAAGGTGTAAAATACTTAACAAAGGTGGAAGCGAAGATCATCAATACGAATCCTATAATAATAATCTTGCTTCTTTTACTTATGTATTTCACATTACTCCCCTCTCATATTTTATTGACGTTTCATCCACTCACAAAGTGCATGTACTGTTGCTCTATTTTTAGCCGGTGGATACTGATGGGCATAGCGAAGATCATACCATGTCTCATATATTTTATTTGCATCCTTTAAATAGAATTCTAACTGTCTTGCATGTTCTATATCTACATTTTCATCACGATATCCATGAATGATTAATACTGGAGCTGTAATATGCTCTACCTCAAAAAGTGGTGTTCGCGTATCATAAGCCTCTGGTACACGATTAGGCGTTCCACCAATAACACGCTTCATCATCCTACGCATATCTGTCCGCTCCCAATATGTAGCTGTAGCATCCGATACTCCTGCCCACGTCACAACTGATGTAATATCTCTGCGTAAGATGGCAGTCCAAAGTGCCATAATACCACCACGTGAAAAACCAAAGACATGAATATTATCATTACAAAACTGTTTTAGCACGTCTACGGCGTATACAGCATCATAACGATCAGCTCCTGCAAACTCATCTCGACCTTCTCCACCACGATTGCCGCGGTAATACGGAGCAAACACGATAAAGCCTTGAGCTGCAAACTGTGCGACACGTGAAGGTCTAACCATACCAATGCTTTGCATACCTCCTCGTAAATATAAAAAGCCATCATATGTACCCTCTGCCCTAGGCTCCGCTAGTAATCCCTTTACACGTAACCCCTGTGACATATACGTGATTTCCGTTAAACGAATAGCTGGATTAGGAGATGGATAAGGACGCTTTTCAACGATCTTACCATTGGTCATAATGCTTCAACTCCTCAAGCATTTTCTGCATACCTTCATCTTTCATATGAAAGCTTAAATTTGGGTGATTCGTAAATTCTTCATCCGTTAGCCAAGTCATCCCTGAAGTTTCTAAATCGAAGTCAATGTCCTCCTGCCCTGCAAACTGTGCGGTAAAGACCGTTTTACAAAATAAGATGTCATCATAAACTGCGTACTCTGCAAACCATCTAAGTTTTTTCACATGAACACCGGTCTCCTCGAATACTTCTCTGATCGCTGCCTGCTCCAATGTTTCTCCAGATTCTTGCTTTCCGCCTGGAACCTCAACACCGCGTCGTTTATGAATCGTACATAACCATTTATTTTCATGTTTTAATAAAACAAGTACATGCTTAGGCTCAATGTCTAATTCCCCTCTTTTAAAACTTAAATCCACTTGTAAACCATTTAAATCTGTAAATGAAAACATGCTCTTCAACTCCTTCATTACAACGATATTCTTTTATTTCACTATAGTGGAATCATATAGCTACAATCAACAAATAAAATCACTTATTTCCAACCCCAGTGCAATAGAAAGCATAAACACCTAATAGTATGTTTATTCGATGACAAACAGCAACAGCGCAACAAATTGAAATTTCTCTACTTCAACGTGCGCAAATGACAATGGTTAATCCATTGAGTGATCGCTAATCAGTTTATAAATTCGCTTTCATCCATAATAAAAGAGTCACTGATGTTTTCAGTGACCCTACTTTTAGACACGTTTATTGAAATACGGAAGTTGTTCAACAAATGCTTTCGTATCACTATCCCCGTACTCATGAACAAGTGCATAGATTTTTTTTAATCGTAAATCAATTTCATCATTTTCCTGATCAAGATGATATTGTATATATGGCAATTGTGCACGCCATGCATTGGCAATCTCCAACATCTGCATTTGCTGAAAAATCTTTTCAAATACATCTAATGCTTGGCGATCGATGTTGAGTTCAAAGTTCCACGGTCCTGCATATGGATTTGTATAATAGGTTCTATTGGCAAGTGAAAAATATACACGCTGACGATCCATCTCTACAAAACACTCCTTTTACCATAGTATGGTGGTAAAAGTGCTGTTTTATTCGCTGGAATGTCAAACTTCCTTCACAACTAAGTCATATTATCTAATTTATAATAGGTAGTGATGAATAAGGAACGGAGTGAATGCCCATGAGTTTAATCACGCTTTTAATAGTAGCTGCAATTATCGTTATTTTAGTAACGGTTGCGACTATTATTAGTGTTAATCGTGCGTATGCTTTTAAACATACAGTTGATGAAAAACCTCAGCAAAGTTTTCATCAAGATGATGACTAGTTCAATTTCTACAATTTTTTAAGATATTCTTTTATAATATTATTAACAAATAGAATTTGGAGTGAACACAATGGGAGTACCATTACCAATAATCATTATGATTGCAATGATGATGCTTATGTTTGGCGTTTCTGTCATTGTCTTGTTAAAGAAAAAAAGCAATTTCTTTACACAAACTATCGATGCGAAGCCTAAGCAAATAAATACTCAACAAAAGGATAAACAAATATGAAATATCCCTTTATATGGCTCATTAAGTTTTATAGAAAATTTATATCACCCATGACACCTCCATCTTGTCGCTTCCATCCTACATGCTCTTCCTATGGACTTGAAGCTTTTCAAAAACACGGTGCCATTAAAGGATTCTATTTAACGATTAAACGTATATCAAAATGCCAACCATTTCATCCTGGAGGCTTTGATCCAGTACCTGAAAAGTGGCCTTCGAAAAAGAATTAATTTTCGAAGGTCATTTTTCTTGTACTTTTTTCAGATGTGCGCTATCATAGAAAATGTTCTAAATAATAAATCGTAATGATTACTATTTGAAAGAGGTAAACTATTAAATGAAAAAAGTATTGTTGTTATGTTTAGTTGCAGTTCTTGCCCTATTCACTGCTGCCTGTGGGGATAAATCATCTACATCCAAACAGTCAGAGACAAAGGATAAATTAACAATTTACACAACTGTTTATCCATTAAGTTATTTTGCACAACGAATCGGTGGCGATTTTGTAGAGGTTTCTTCTATTTACCCTGCCGGCGCCAATGAGCACACATTCGAGCCAACACAAAAGGATATGATGAAATTAGCAGATGCTAATATATTTTTCTATATCGGCTTAGGGCTAGAGGGCTTTGTTGAAAATGCCAAAAAAACTCTAGCAAATGAAGATGTAACCATGGTGGCAACTGCAGATCAGGTTTCAGATGAAAAATTAGCTATAAGCACTGGTCACACACATGATGATGAAGAAGAAGCACATCATGATCACGAAGACGGACATGGGCATGATGATCATGATCACGGTAATGTAGATCCACATGTTTGGTTATCACCAACTATCAGTCAAGACTTAGCACTTTCCATTAAAAACACTCTAGTTGAAAAAATGCCAGAACAAAAAGCTACATTTACAGCTAACTATGAGGCATTGGTAAAAGAACTACAGGATTTAGACAGCGAATTTAAAGCTATGGCGGATAAAGCGCAAGAGAAGACGTTCTTCGTATCACATGCAGCATTTGGCTATATCGCAGGACAATACGGCTTAAAACAAGTTCCAATAGCAGGTTTAAACTCACAAAATGAGCCTTCTCAAAAAGAACTTACGGCGATTGTTGATAAAGCAAATGATTTGCATGTCCACTACATTTTATTCGAGCAAAATGTCTCTTCTAAACTAGCTGAGGTTATCCAAAAAGAGGTTGGAGCAGAGTCTCTTGTCTTACACAATTTAAGCGTTTTAACAGCAGACGATGTAAAGAATAATGAAACTTACTTCACGCTTATGAAAAAAAATATTAACACTTTAAATACCGCATTAGACGCTCACAAATAAATGAGTAAGGAGGTACCCCGAAAATCGTTTGGGGTACCTCCTTTATTATGACGTACTTTTCTTGCGGCATTCGTTTTTCCGTTCTATAAATACTACTAAGCCCATTTTTCTTATCGATAGCATGTTGTATGATCCTTCGATTTACTTGGGCTATATTCCTTTCTAAAATAATTGGATCCCATTCATTTAAATGGACCTGAACAGGATAATCGCTTTTATTACCTTTGAAAAACAATCTAGGCTGTTCTATTAATTGTTTTACTGTTTGTTTATTTTTACTTAAAACAGCTAGCCCTTTATCAAAGGTAAAATGACTACCTATTATTGGTTTAGAAAGAACATCAACCTTATTCGTTTTTTGTAAATCCATATAGGCTTCGCTTGTAGCTGCTGGGAAACTCGTATAGTCCCAAGTGTGATCCTGTGCTAGTTGGCGATCAGAAACTAAAAAATAATTATAACGTACCTCACCCTTACGATCAGGTAATGGATCATCCCAAGTAACATCGATATGGTACCATGCATTGTCAAGCTTCACCAACACCCAGGCATGCAGTTGTTCCCCTACTTTTCCTGGCACATATTGTACCTCTAAGCCTAGCACCTCTAACATTCGATAAAGCACTAGGGCATATGCCTGACAAACTCCCTTGTTTTCTGTAAGTAATGTATAGGGAGAATATTGACTTCCTTTGGTTTCCTTAGAATATTCAGTAGTTAAAACGATAAAATCATGTGCAGCCTGTATTTTCTGCAATTCACTTAATCCATGCATAGGCGCAATAATATTCGTCAAAGTCTGTTCTACAATTGCCTCCTCTTCTTGTGAAATATGATAGGTAAACTCAAATCTAATGACAATATTATTTGCATAGCCATCATATTTCCATTTAAAACTAGAAATATTGGCATAAATATATGGATCCTGAATCGCATGTTTAATAAGCTCTGATAGTTCATCTTCTATTTCCGATGTTTTACCAGTATAACGAATGTCAAATTTAGTAGATAATTGTATGACTTGTTCTTGAATTAGATATTGTAGTGATTCTATTGAATTGGCAGTTGCAATATTCTTTTCTTCATAGTTTGCGAATACTTGCACATGACTCATTTGTAGAACAAATACTATAATGACAACATTATATATATATTTTCTCATCTGAGTCATTCTCCTTTACTAACTAGTTTATGCCTGTCATTTTTTATTATGTTAATGAATGATTAATTTAATCCTAAAAGTTTACTAAAAATGACTCTTAAAATGAATAAAAGAAGCCTTCTTATAAATGAAGGCTTCCCTTTATTCTGTTGAAAAAAACTATTTTTTAGATGCAAAACGAGCAGTTGATGTCCGTTCCGGCTGGGCGCTTTATAGCTGCTGTCGCTTCGCTTTCAGGAGTTATCGCCCAACTTTTAAATTTTATCTACCAACTTTCACGTTTTATCTACCAACTTCTGAATTTTATCGACCAACTTTCACGTTTTATCACCTAACTTTTAATTTTTATCGACATCCACCTTCCAAAGAGCAAAAAGGATTCACACACAAAACTGTGCGTGAATCCCTTTACTTTTTCATATAGCGTTCTTTCTTAATTGCACAAATTAAAAATTCTACGCCCACGAAGTCATTGTCACAGGACGTGACGCACTTAGCCTTCGTTCCGATAGCGAAACATCAGCTACAAATGTTTTCTGTAGCGAAAGCGAAGCGTCAGCTACAAATGTTTTCTGTAGCGAAAGCGAAGCGTCAGCTACAAATGTTTTCTGTAGCGAAAGCGAAGCGTCAGCTACAAAGTGAGTAGCCCTGCAACGGAAATCGCCTAGACGTTCATAATCATTTTGTTATTTGTCCATTAATTTTCTACGAAGTAGCTTATTGGCGCCATTTCGTGGGAGCTCGTCCGTAACAATAATCTCTTTTGGTATTTTATATTTCGCTAGCTTCTTTTGACAAAATGCTTGTAATTGGTCCACCTGTGTTTCTTCTTTTAATACAACAAAGGCGATTGGTACCTGTCCCCACTTATCATCATCGATGCCGCACACTCCTGCTTCCTTAACAGCTGGATGGGTAAGTAGCACATTTTCAATTTCAGCAGGGTAAATATTTTCACCACCTGAAATAATTAAATCAGCCCGACGATCAATGACGAACAAATAACCTTCTTCATCTATATAGCCAATATCCCCAGTATGGAGCCAGCCATCAATCGTTGCATCTTTTTGGGCAAAACGACCAATGTACCCTGGTGTAACATGTGGGCCACGTATGCAAATTTCTCCTTCACCATTGTCATTTGGCTCAGCAATGCGAATTTGATTAAAAAATAAAGGTTTTCCGGCTGAACCAATTTTCCGCATCGCATCTTCATTTGCTAATGTTGCAGTTTGTGACGATGTTTCAGTCATACCATACGTTTGAGCTACAGCTAAATTTAATGCATGAGCTCTCTTTAAATAATCTACTGGCACAGGTCCACCACCCGCTAGCATCATTTTAAACTTCGGTGAGGCTTGTGCGTGTTTCTGTTCAAGGGTATGTAGAATTCTTTCCAATGTGACACCGACTACTGACATATGCGTAACCTCGCCATCTATTATATTTTTAGAAATGGCTTCTGCATCAAATTGATCATATAAATGCACTTTATTGCCATACAACAGTGAACGCACTAAAATTGAAAAGCCACTAATATGAAAAAGTGGGACAGCGCATAACCAAGTATCATCCACATGTAAACCCAAATTTAAAACGGAGGCAGTTGCACTTGCCTGGTGATTTCCTACTGTTTGACAAACGCCCTTTGGAAAACCAGTCGTACCAGATGTGTACATAATCGATGTTGTTTGGTTTAAAGACCATTCTTTCGTTATATTAATAGCCGTTTCTGTACTTTTTTCTATAGTAGAAAACAAATAATAAGATGTATGTGGTGGTAATTTTTCAATATCCTCGTCCGCAATTAATACTGCCATAGCCCCCGAATCCTCTAGCTGATAGGCAATTTCATCCTGTGTTAACCTACGATTTAGCATAACCATTTCACATTGTAAATGCATACATGCATACATCATAATGACAAGAGTTGGCTTACTCGGCCCCATTATTGCAATACGATCGCCTTGCTTAATATCTAGTGCTGTAAGTTGACGAGCACGTTTTAAAGATAAATCATTTAATTCTTGAAATGTCCAAGTCTGCCCGTTATATGTTAAACCATTTCGTAAAGGTGTTAAATATGCTCGCTGTAAAATCCAATTTAGATACATCAATTTTTTCCTCCAATCAGCCTTAATCTTACCGTTTCATGACAGCATCCGTCTATCTGTCAGTTACGAAATTTATTTATTACTCCGATGAGGCAATCCGTTTGCTTTGCATGGGTTCTGTCGTTTCGGTATGATGTTCCGCCGTCAAAACAGGGTGGTCCGCCACTAAAGCAGGTTGTTCCGCCGCTAAAGCAAGATCTTCCGCCGCTAAAGCCGGTGCTTCCGCCGCTAAAGCCAGATATTCCGGCGCCAAACCATGTTGTTCCGCCGCTTTAAACATTCTGTTCATCACTCTAAAGAGTCTACCCGTCTCGGCCCTTTAGATATACAAAAAGCTCGTATCTCATTAAGATACGAGCCGTTGAACGTTTCAGATAATCAAGGGAATCTTGGGAATTGACCGAAATCTGGTTGACGTTTTTCTTTAAATGCGTCACGACCTTCTTTAGCTTCATCTGTTGTGTAGTAAAGAAGAGTTGCGTCGCCAGCCATTTGTTGAAGACCTGCTAAACCGTCTGTATCTGCATTCATTGCTGCTTTTAAGAAGCGTAGGGCAGTTGGTGACATTTGTAGCATTTCTTCACACCATTGTACAGTTTCATCTTCCAATTGCTCATAAGGAACAACTGTATTAACTAATCCCATATCAAGTGCTTGCTGTGCATCATATTGACGGCAAAGGTACCAAATTTCACGCGCCTTTTTGTGACCAATAATACGTGCAAGATAGCCTGAGCCATACCCAGCATCGAATGAACCAACTTTTGGTCCAGTTTGTCCAAAACGAGCGTTGTCAGCTGCAATTGTTAAGTCACAGACAACGTGTAATACGTGTCCTCCACCGATTGCATAACCTGCTACCATCGCTACTACAGGTTTTGGAATAACACGGATTAAACGTTGTAAATCAAGAACGTTTAAACGTGGAATTTCATCTTCACCAACATAGCCGCCATGACCGCGTACTTTTTGGTCTCCACCTGAACAGAAGGCATGTTCACCTTCACCAGTTAAAATGATAACTCCAACATTTTTGTCATCACGTGCACGTGAAAAAGCGTCGATCATTTCCATAACCGTTTTTGGTCGGAATGCGTTACGCACTTCTGGACGGTTAATCGTAATTTTTGCGATACCGTTAAAGAACTCATACTTAATGTCTTCATAAGTATGTAAACTAGTCCATTGACGTGTCATTGAATTGCCCCCTAATCATAAATTCGTCTCGTTCTAAATCGAGGCGATAACGTAAAAATTTTATTACAACAATTATGCCTCGGCATAATTGCGTCTGGAATCGGCTTTGTTCAAGCACAGAGAATTCCTTTCCGATTCCGTGACATCCGCCGGAGGCTTTAGGCCAGCATGATGCTGGTCACTCAGGCGTTTTCACAGGATGTGAAGTTCTTAGCCTGAGTTCCCCTTTCAGCTACTGTTGAAAGAAGTTAAATACTCCTCTACTATTGTAGCAAACTCAGCGGGATTTTCCACATGAATTGCATGCCCTGCGTCAATTACTGTCGTATGCTTGGCATTTTTTAATAACGCTTTCATTTCTTGTGCGATTTTACAAAATTTCGCATCCAGTGAACCTGTTATTAAAAGAACAGGAAATTCAAGCTTCTCCAACGACATCCAATTTGATGGCTGACTGCCTGTACCAATCCCTTGTAAGCTACCTGCCAAGCCTTCCTCCTTCTGAGAAAGACGTTCTAACCGAATCGCCTCTTGTACATTGTTTGGTAAACGCTTTTGAGATTCAAACAAAGGAATGTTTTCCCATGCATGAACAAATGATAACAAACCGTTATTCATTATTTTTTCAGCTAGAGCGTTATCCCTCTCACAACGTTCAGAACGTTCCTTTGAAGTTCGTAAACCTGGCGAAGCGCTTTCTAAAATTAACTTTTCAATGCGTTCAGGGTAAGAAATTGCATACGATAATGCCACTCTTCCTCCCATCGAATAACCTAGCAGCGTAAATTTTTTGAGCTGCAGCTGGCAAAAAACTTCTTCCAAATCTCGGATTTGTTCTTGCATAGAGAAACGGCTTATTTGCTGAGGTATTGCAGTTTGACCATGCCCAATTAAATCAATAGCAATAACCCGTACACTATGTAGAGCTTTCGCCAAATTTCGCCATGTAGCCGAACTACCTGTAAAACCATGCAATGCAACGAGCGTTTGCTCCGCTTCTTCATTCCAGATTTCTACGTATGTTTCAAGCCCTCGAATCCTTAGCTTTGCCATGCTTTTAACCCTGCATTAATTCGATTCCATAGTGCCCGATGCGCATACACATTTTCCTCTCGATTCGTGAAAATTTCAATTAAGCGCATTGGTCGTTTTTTCATAGTAGTGAATCTTACTGATAGCTCTGAAATATCATCTACGCGTAGATAGTCCATATCGTACATATTGGCAATATCATGGAATTTCAGGGCAGTTGGCGTACCAAACAAATCTTCATAATGTGCCTCAACTGTAGATTGTGGTAAATAAGAGAAAATACCGCCGCCATCATTATTCATAACAATAACTGTCAAATTGCATTCCTGATATCTTGAAGCAATGAGACCGTTGACATCATGTAAAAAGGCTAAATCACCAATCAGCAAGTAGGTTTCTCGGTTATTTCCTTGACTAAAGCCCATGGCAGTTGATACGACACCATCAATACCATTCGTTCCACGATTCGCAATTATACGAATATCTTTTGGTGTTGCCATTAAAAACGTATCAATATCACGCACTGGCATACTGCTACTAACAAAAATATCACTGCCATTAGGAATCATTTTTAGTAATCGACTTACCATTGCTCCCTCATCAATCGCACCCTCAGCATAATGTTCAATATATTCAAGTGCAATATCATTAGCATCCTGCCACTCAGCTAAATACTCCGATTCTAGAGCTGTTTCAGAGATTTCTAATTGCGTGAGCCACTCCCCAATACTTGCATGCACAAAATGAGTAGACACACCTGTAGCATCACGGAACATTGGATCCTCATCGACAACAATATAAGCTTTTGGCTGAGATTTAGTAATAAATTGCATGATAAATTTAGAAACGGGCTGTGCTCCTAAACGTAGTACCGTCTCTGGTTCAACTAATTTTTTAAAATCTTCACTTTTCATAATGGCATCATACGTCGTAATTACATATGGCAGACAATCCTCTGGGACAGCTGAGCGCATATTGGATAAACTCTCGACAATGACCGGCCATTTTAATTGACGAACAAACTCCCACATAACGGTTAAATCTGTACCGAGTGCTAACTCACCAATAATAATAAAGCCTCTTTTGGTTGAACTTAAAATCTTCGATAACTCTTGTTGAGTTTCCATTGAAGGTATTAACTGCCCCATACTACTATGCTTGAATGTCGCTTCTGGAAGTTCCTCTCGAAAATCAATCAACAAAGGTTCTCTGAACGGTACATTAATATGCACGGGTCCAAATGGTGCGCTCATTGCCACTGCCACTGCACGTGCAATATGGCGCTCGATAAACGGCAATGTTGGGGCTGCACCATCTGCCAACGGGAAATCCACGCTCCATTTGACTTGTGACCCATATAAATTCGGTTGATTAATAGCCTGTGGTGCTCCCACCTCTCGCAATTCATGTGGACGATCAGCTGTCATGACAATTAACGGCACACGGGCATAGCTTGCCTCAACAATAGCAGGGAAATAGTTTGCAGCAGCAGTTCCCGATGTACATAAAAGAACAACAGGTTTTGCTGTAGCCTTTGCAATCCCTAGCGCAAAAAAGGCAGCAGATCGTTCATCAACCTGGCGATACATATTGAGCTGCTTTGTTGAAGCAAATGCATACGCTAAAGGTGTCGAACGTGAGCCAGGGCTGACAACAACGTTTTCAACACCAGCTTGCACTAGCGATGCTACCATTTTATAAACATAGTCCGTTAAAATTTTTCGTTCACTCATGTAATTGTCCTCCTAGCGCACGAAGCATTGGACGGAATTTCACTAATGTTTCCTCATATTCAGATTGTGGCTCTGAATCTGCTACAATACCGCCACCTGCATATAAATAAGCTTTATCATTAAGTAAAGCAGCCGAACGAATGGCCACTGCAAATTCCCCATTACCTTCAGCATCTACCCAACCAATTGGAGCAGCGTAAAGCCCACGATTCATAGGCTCGTATTTACGTATAGCTGCCATTGCCTCTATTCTTGGTACACCACCTAAAGCTGGTGTTGGATGCAAAGATTTTGTCAGTTGTAATATTGTCGCCTCACTATTTAACTGACCTTCAACAGGTGTATATAAGTGTTGTATATCTCTAATTTTTAGTAGACGAGGGCTATCCGGTATTGTCATCTCGACACAATTTTTACGGAAAGTTTCCGCAATCATATCGACCACATATTGATGCTCGCCGCCATTTTTCGAATCATTTAATAAGCTTTGTCCATAAGCTTCATCTTCCTCTGCTGTCTTACCACGTTTAATAGAGCCTGCAACACAAGATGAAAAGGCGCGGCCCTTTTCTACTTTTACAAGACGTTCAGGGGACGCACCAAAGAACAATAATTCTTGATGCTCTAAACCAAATAAATAGCTCTCTGGCTGCTCGTGAATAATTTGTGATAGTACCTGTGGTGAAGAAACTTGTTCTTTAAATTGCAATGCTAGTGAGCGTGCAATTACAACTTTATCTGCCTTCTTTTGCTTAATCAATGCTGTTACTTGTTCGATTGAAGCTAAATATGGCTCTTTATATGGCTCAAAATAACTTGTGATTTCAGGCTTTGAATATGTTTTTACTTCTTTTACCTGAGCAGCATGAATTAAATGATCTCGCTCTTTACGAAGCGCTTCAAATTGAGATTCTGCCTGCCCATCTTTTGAAATAAGGTGAATACTTACAAACGCTTTGTCATCACGGATGACAAGTTGATAGGTTGCAAGTGCAAAATAAGCCTCTGGAAAGTCTGTCCACTCCCCAGTTACATCATTTTGTGGATCGAATGTAAATCCGCCAAACAAAATCGGTTGTAGCTCACTTTGTCCCTTAACACAGTTTTTCGTTAAATTTTTCCATTCCGCTTCAACTGCATCGAAGCGATCATTTTTGGCGTTATGTTGAATTGTATAGGCATGTCCTAGCCCGACTAATGTCATTGTTTTTTCTCTATTTTGCCAATAAAATCGTTCACCTTTATAGTGCTCCTCACCCGCCGCATAAAATGCAAGCGCCGATAAGCGACTTACCTCAATAGTTTCCATATAAAAATGAAGGCTTTGGCCCAAAGAGTCCACTTCTACCTCTGTGGCTTGGTACCACTTCTGTTGCATGAAAATTACCTCCGTTGTTGCAATGTACATAATGAATGACGCACGTTATGTTTTGTACTCGTTCTACACTTTCTCATAAATATCAACTGCTTTGGCTTTTCTTTGGATCATCACCAAAACGTGTGTTGATTTCCATTCCAACTGGGCACTTTGTTGCTGTCGCTTCGCTTTCGCACAGTTAAAACATTTGTTGCTGTCGCTTCGCTTTCGCACAGTTAAAACATTTGTTGCTGTCGCTTCGCTTTCGCACAGTTAAAACATTTGTTGCTGTCGCTTCGCTTTCGCACAGTTAAAACACTTGTTGCTGCCGCTTCGCTTTCGCACAGTTAAAACATTTGTTGCTGCCGCTTCGCTTTCGCACAGTTAAAACATTTGTTGCTGCCGCTTTGCTTTCGCTACAGATAAAACATTGCTGCTGACGCTTAGCTTTCGCTACAGATAAAACATTTGTTGCTGTCGCACAAAGCAGAGCTTCCTGGGGGCGCCCAGTCGTAACGAAGATCAACTTATTTACAAAGTAGACGTTTTAATCCAAACTTTTGGTGATGAACCTTTTCTTTAAAACAAATTGACCAAAACTTTGCATATTGACATAAGCATTTGTACTTTTTCACATCATATTTTTTTCTTAATATAGCCGTCATTTTTTTATTGCTAGCCTATTCTTCGTACTGTTGCTATTATCTTAATTATTATTTTCAGTTCATAAATGCATGTTCTATTGTATCATTTTTTTCACTTGAACTGTATGTAATAAGCTGTGAACCTACCCAATTTCTCATTCTTCGTATAAAATAAGAATAGTCTACAACATTTGAAGGAGAGAAAGACCTTATGACCAAAGTCATTGAAGCTGATAGGGGTTTTAAAGTTTGGTGGCATTTAACACGTCCACATACTTTAACCGCTTCATTCGTTCCAGTATTTTTAGGAACAGCAATTGCCCTAGCAATTGAAAAACAACCAATTGATTTTGGACTATTTTTTGCTATGCTCATTGCGAGTATGCTTATACAAGCAGCAACAAATATGTTCAATGAATATTACGATTACAAACTAGGATTAGACAATGAAAATTCTGTCGGTATCGGCGGAACGATTGTACGTCACGGTGTTCAACCAAAAACAATTATGATGATTGCCTTAAGCTTCTATGCAATTGCCATGCTACTTGGCATTTACATATGTGCCTCAACCTCTTGGTGGCTTGCTGCTGTCGGACTTGTTTGTATGCTAATTGGTTTTTTATATACTGGAGGACCTTATCCAATAGCCTATTCACCATTCGGAGAACTAGTATCCGGCGCTGTTATGGGAATGGGTATTGTCTTAATCGCCTTTTATATTCAAACGCTTACTGTGACACTTGATGCTGTTTTACTTTCAATACCAAGTATGATTTTAGTAGGGGCTATCATGCTGTCCAACAATATCCGAGATATCGTTGGCGATACAGAGGGTGGTCGAAAAACGCTTGCTATCTTAGTAGGCCGAGATAATGCCATTTCTGTGCTATCTGGCTTTTTTATCGTTTCGTACTTATGGGTCATTGCTCTTGTAGCCATTGATGGTATTACTTTTTGGGCTCTAATCATTTTCTTAAGTGTTCCAAAGCCACTTCGTGCGATTCAAATTTTCCGCGATAAAAAAGAAGCGAAAGAAGTGATGCCTGCGATGAAATTTACAGCGCAAACAAATACATTCTTCGGCTTCCTCTTAGGAATTGGTTTGTTAATTCAATGTTTCTTTTATTAAAAATGTAGCAACCTTAACAGGTTGCTACATTTTTTACATAGTGTCGAAAATTATTACTTGCAATACCAAGAACTTCTTCATTTGAAAAATGCTCACGTAATGCCTCTAACAAATTCTGTGCCTCTCCAGCGTGTGCTAATCCTTTTACAGTTGCATCTATTCCATCAAAGTCAGAACCTACTCCTAGGTGCTCTACCCCTACGATATTCGCTAGATGTTTCACATGCGCTACTAAATCATCTATCGTAGCATTGTCATGGATAAAATGCGGGTAGTAAACGACATGAATATGCCCTCCATGCTCGACAAGCGCTTTTGCCTGCGCATCCGTTAAATTTCTTGGATGATCGCAAATTGCACGTGCATTACTATGGCTCGCAATAATATGCTTCGCTAATGGCAAGACATCCCAGAAGCTCTGCTCATTTAAATGTGAGACATCAATAATAATATCTCTCTCATTGAGCAAGTTTATAACCTCTTTACCAAATGGTTTTAAACCAAGGCTTGCATCCTGTTCAGCACCGTGGGCCGCAGCATTTTCTTCATTCCACGTTAGACCAACAAGCTTCACACCTGCATCTAATATCGCAGAGAGCTTTGCTAAATCTTCTCCGATTGGACCACAGCCCTCTAAGCTTAAAATTGCACCTATTTCATGCGGCGCTAAAGTATCTAATTGCGACCAATCCGTAATATGCACCATACCCTCAGTTTGTAATACATGCGTATGGAAGGCTTCAATTTGCCGCACTGCCTCTAAAAACTGCATACTTTGCGGGGTTTTAGGATTAATAAAAATAGCAAATACTTGTGCCTTCACAAGCCCTAATTGTAATCTCTCCCGATTAGCTTGCAATCGAGCATCATCTTCAAATTTCGCTGCTTCTAAAGTTGTTAATTTCAATAGCGCATCACAGTGTAAATCAATTATATCCATACTCTCACCTCATACAGCTATTATACTGCCTGTGAGTGAAAATGCTTACTAACTTTTATCTTGAGGTGTGTCAGAAGAGCCAAACTCCTCAAGTTCTATGAAATCATCTGATTTTGGCGTAGAAGACAACACATCTTCCTCAACCGGCCTTAAATCGTCATCCATTTTTTCTGCATGCTCAACACATGTCAATGCTTCCGGCTTAGCTTCTAAGCGACCAATAGGAATCTCTTCACTACATATAGCGCATTTGCCATAAGTACCATCCTCCATCGCCTGCAATGCATGTTTTATTTCTTCAGCATGATCACCGCGGTGCTCATCAATCACCATTTCCGTAAGCTTATCCGTTAAATCACTTGCATTGTCAGCTGGGTGATTGTCATAATTAGAAAGCTCTGTCGCTACTGGACGCTCTGATTCTTCAATTTGTTGTTCTATTTCCTTTAGCTCTTGCTCTAATTGCCTTCTGAATTTTTCTAATACTTGTGGGTCCAAAAAAATCTCCTCCTCATGCTTTCATTTTTTCCTAAATTAATATTTCTAAAACATTAAAGCATGAGAAGGAATCACTTATTTTTTTGTATAATTATTTATTCACAAATGTTTTCTGTAGCGAAAGCGAAGCGAGCTATCATTAGGCCAACGTGAAATTGAGAATGGCATCATGTAAAAATTGTGCTGCTCCTTTCGTAACACGTTCATCGTAATAAGCTGAAAAACGTTCATCCGCTACATACCTCTGTGCTATACCTGCATGCGCTTCCTTAGAATATTGTGACCATGAAAAGCTAAGCCAACGTTTATGAAGCTCTGCTACCTCCATCGCCACATCATTGGTTGTATCACCGATTGCCATCGCCTCTTTTAAACGGGCAAATAATTGCTGTTCTAGCTGCTGCATAGCCTCATACTGTTCCTCGGTCATATTCATCAACTTAGCATTCGATGCATCAACAGTCTTGTCACCATAATTTGCACGAATTTCTTGACCATATTGCTTTTCATTTTCCTCGATTAGTTTCTCTTTTAAACCGTTAAATTTCTCTTCGTTTGTCATTGGTTGTTCCTCCTCAATAGATTGAATAGTTTTTTCCACTGTTTGTAAAATTTTTTCCAGCTGCTCCTTGCGTTTCAGTAAAACGACACGATGAGTTTTGAGTGCCTCAGTTTGTTGAAAATCAGGTGCCTGTATAATTTCCTTAATGTTTGCTAACTTCATATCTAATGTTCTATAAAATAAAATTTGCTGAAGCATATCAACTTCAAACTGTCCATAAAAACGATAGCCTACCTCATTGGTTCTTGCCGGTTTCAGTAGTCCAATTTCATCGTAATAACGAAGTGTTCTTGTGCTAACTCCGGATAATTGAGCGAGCTCTTGAATTGTATATTCCATACTTTTCACCTCCAGTAAAACTACTGTAAATCTTTACGCAACGTGAAGGTCAAGAAAAAAATAAAAAAAATTGACTCATTGTTGAATTGATTCCATTCCGACTAAGTGCTCACCTATGGAATGAATGAAAAAAGCAAACTAGAACGTTTTAAATCACTAGTTTGCTCTATTTCTTCAATTACCTTTTTGCATACTTGCCATGCCACACAATATTTCTATAGTTACCTACATCTGTGTCACCTTCAGTATTAATAAACAATACCCGAGAATTTTCATCTAATTGTAGTGTATCCTTCAGCTCTGTATAGTGCTCATTTGTCATCAATTCATAAAAACATCCAACCGGGGCAGCTCCCGATTCCCCAGCAATAATTCGTGGGTCTGTTGCTAATGGATTTCCAAGAATGCGCATACCTGTAGCTGCAACTTCCTCATCGCAGCAAATGCTCACCTTCGTATAAGTCTTCAATAAATCCCAAGCAAGTGGATTCGGCTCACCACAAGCAAGACCTGCCATAATTGTTTGCATCTCTCCACCAACCGTTACAAAATGCTCAGTTCCTGCCTTAAAGCTCTCATAATAGCAATTCGCTACAAAAGGCTCAACCAAGACAACTGTAATCTCTTGCTCATAATACTGTTGTAAAAAAGCTACAACTGCCCCTGCAAAAGATCCAACCCCAGCCTGTAAAAATACATGGGTAGGTGCTTTTTCCAACTGCAGGGTAGCTTCTTTTATTAGAGTTGTATAGCCTTGCATAATCCATAACGGAATTTCCTCATAGCCTTCCCACATCGTATCCTGAATAATGACCCAGTCATTTTCTGCTGCTAACTGTGAAGTATAACGAACTGTATCATCATAATTCATTGTCGTTATTTCAGCATATGCACCTTCATTTTTAATATTTTGGAGGCGCTCCTCTGCACTACCGGCTGGCATATAAATGCGTGCTTTCAAACCAAGCTCTCTAGCAGCCCAAGCTACTCCACGACCATGATTACCATCTGTCGTAGAAATAAAGGTTAAGTCCCCTAGCTGCTCCTTTACTTCTGGTGATTTAAGCTGCTCAAACGATAGCTCATCAATTTTTCTATCTAACTTTTTCGCTACGTACTGACCAATTGCATATACGCCACCTAATACTTTAAATGCATTTAAACCAAATCGATAAGATTCATCTTTAACAAACATACCTTGTACTCCAACAAGCGATGCAAAAGCATTTAAATTATGTAATGGTGTGCTTTCAAATTTCTCATATGTACGCTGAAATCTACCAACACAATTCACTTGTTCCAGTGAAAAGTTATGTAGTAAAGATACTGCTTGTTCCACGTTCTTCTGTAACAAATATTGTTGGTTGTTCGTCCATAATAATTTTCCCATCCATATCCCCCTAGTTTTTGCTCTATTTTCATCTTAGCTTATAGAATCACAAAACAAAATACCACAAATATTACAAACTTTAGTAAAAAGCAAAAATTTGAATCTTTTTGATGAGATCACTCGTATATATACCATTATATTTATTTGGAGGTATATAATGGATAACCCCTATAAGATAGCGATCATTGGAGGAACAGGAAAAGTAGGAAGGCATATAGCAACGCAAGCAATTCAAAAAGGATATCACGTTCGAATGCTTGTTAGAAATCCGGAAAAGTTACTGTATAAAAATGATGCAATTGAAATCGTAAAAGGGCAAGTACAGGATATAGAAAACATCCGAGAACTACTTAAAGATTGCCAAGTTGTTATTAATACATTTGGACAACCATCTAAAGAGGAACCTATTTATAGCAAAGTTACTACTACTATCTTTAATGTGATGGAAGATCAAAACATTAGTCGCTATATAGGAGTTTCCGGAGGCTCTTTAACGATTAAAGAGGACAAAAAAAGCATGATGAATCGTTTTGGCGCAAAGATGTTTGAAGTTTTCTTTTCGAAAATGTTGCAAGATAAGAAATTGGAATGGGAATTTTTATTAAATAATAAACAGATTAACTGGACACTAATTAGATTGCCGTTTGTAAAAGATAGCTTAACATCCAATCAGATAAAAGAAAACCTCACGGATATGCCTGGTACAAAAATAACGAATCAAGATATAGCTACCTTTATCATTGATCATATAGATCATTCAAAATATGTGCACAAAGCACCGTTTATCTCCCATTAGTGGTGTTATGGGAGATAAATGAGAAAAGCTTTCTTTGTGAATGCTAAAAATCCCTTTAGTGGAAAATATAATAACACCTTAGCACATAGTTTGATAAAGTATCAAAAAAAAAATGCAGTAGATGTAGTTACCATCTACTGCATTTTAGTATGACCCGTACGGGATTCGAACCCGTGTTACCGCCGTGAAAGGGCAGTGTCTTAACCACTTGACCAACGGGCCAATGGCGGAGAAGGAGGGATTTGAACCCTCGCGCCGGTTACCCGACCTAC